>CAZMWA010000234.1:0-8044 GCA_964569405.1 uncultured Vicinamibacteraceae bacterium
CCGGGGGCCCGGACGTGCGGGAGCCCGCCCGCCTGGGTGTCGCGCCGCTGCCAGCCGCGGCCGGCGAGGCGGCGGGCAGGGCGCCGAGTGCCAGGCCGGCGAGCACGAACGCGGCCAGGCAGCCGGCGGCGGACAGGCGCGAATTCCAGGCGGTCTTCATCATCGCAATACACCTCATCGGTTGGCGTTCCGGACGTACGTCCCCGCCAGAGTAGCACTTGGCGCGACCGTTGCAAACCCCTGGATGCCGCCGGATGCGCCGCTTCCCGCGCCGGACCGGGCCCCGGCCCCGCCAGCGGCTCCGGCACCCGGGCGCGCCGCCGCTGGCCGTACGCGGGCGCGATGCTGTAAGTTATTGATTCCGCCCGAGGGGCCGCTAGCTCAGTTGGGAGAGCGCCGCGTTCGCAACGCGGAGGTCGTGGGTTCGAATCCCATGCGGTCCACCACTCGTACCACGCAAGCCATTTGTAATCAGACATTCATATACTACTTGCCCCGAGCACCCCTAGCGCCGGCTCGAGGGAGGGCGGTGAGCCGCCGCGGTGAACGAGCCCATGGCAGAGCCGAAACCGGTGGGTGTCTTGGAGTTCCTCGGCGACATCGCGCGCGGCGAGGTCCAGGGGACCTTGCGCAACTGGGGCGGCCTGGGTGGCTACGGCCGGGAAGACGATCCGGACCCTGTCGACGTCGGTTCCGGGCCGGTTCCCCGCTCGGTAGTTCGCCTGGTCGCCCTCGAGGCGGCACTCTGGGACGGTCTCGGCCGCCCCCGGACGGCCGAGGTCATCGCCCGGGAGGCGGGCGTCGAGGTGTCGATGGTCGTCCGCTCCATCGAGATCCTGGAGGTCCTGCGCGAGCGGTACGATCGAGCCTGGAAGGCGGGCCCGAACCCCCCCGGGGCCCGATAACGCCCACTACGTCAACCCGCCGCCGCCCTGAAGGGATCGCCCGAAGAGCCCCGTGAACGCTGGCCCGATCGGCCCCGAACGCCTAGCCACGCTCGACGAACTCGGGAACGGTGAGGCCGACGTCTCGCGCAATGCGACGCAGCAGGATGGGAGACAAATCCCGACCACCGTGCACCGGAACGGTCGTGCCGCGCCCGTCAGCGTGGCGGAACTGCTTGTGGGAACCGCGCTGCCGCACTTCTTCGAAGCCGAGTGCGACGAGGATGGCGATGACCTCGCGCGGCTTGAGGACAGGAATGGGCGGCACCGCGATCAGGCCACGACGACAACCTGGGTACCTACGTACTCGCCGTCGAGTACCGGTTCCCCGTCATCGAGCAGCATCGCAATGACCTCCCTGAGGTTCTCGTTTAGCTCCTCGAGCGTCTCGCCCTGGCTGTGCGCTCCGGGAAACCCCGGCACGTACCCGACGTAGAGGCGCGTCTCCGGACAACGTTCCACGACGGCCGTGTAGCTGCGCATCGTGGTCAACAGTATGGTTCGGACTCGACGGAGGTCAAGCGAGCCCCTGCGGCTGGCAGCGGGTTCAGGCAGCTCCGCCGGCGGCGCCTACACGACGCGGTGCAGCAGGTCCTCGCCGGCTGCCAGGCGCCGGCAGTTCTCGACTGCCACCGCGAGGCTCCGCTCCAGCGTCTCGTGCGTCAGCCAGGCGAGGTGCGGCGTGCAGACCACGTTGTCGAGCGCGAGGAGCGCGCTGCCGGCGGGCGTCGGCTCGGTCTCGAAGACGTCGAGCCCGGCCGCGCCGATGCGTCCCGTGCGCAGGGCGGCGACGAGCGCCGCCTCGTCGATCAGGGCGCCGCGGGCGGTGTTGACGATGACCGCGCCCGGCTTCATGCGGGCGATGGCTTCGGCGTCGATCAGGCGCTCGGTCTCCGGCGTGAGCGGCACGTGGAGGGAGACGACGTCGCTCTCGGCGAGCAGGTCCGGCAACGGCCGCCGCTCGCCCACCGCTCCCGGCTTCGCGCTGCGGCTCGCGAACAGGACGCGTGCGCCCAGCGCCTGCAGGATCGGGCCGAGCCGGCCCGCCACGGCGCCGCAGCCGACCAGCCCGACGGTCCGGCCGCCCACCTCGCCGTAGCTGTCCTGGAGCGCCGCCGGGAGCTGCCAGCCCCGGCCGGCCCGCGTCGCCGCGTCGAGCTGGCTCACGCGCCGCAGGGCGCCCAGCATGAGCAGCAGGGTCATCTCGGCGACCGCCCGGGTGTTGGTCCCGGGCAGGTTGCAGACTGCGATGCCGCGACGCCGCGACGCCTCCAGATCGATGGTGTTGACCCCGACCCCGATCTTCTGCACCAGGCGCAGGCGCGGCGCCGCGGCGACGACCTCCGCGGTGACGGGCTCGAGCAGATGCCACAGGACGTCGGTCGCGGGCAGGAGCGTGGCGAAGCGGGCGCGGTCCGACATTGCGCAGATGGACACCGACAGTCCCTCGCGCTCGAGCGCCGCGAGCCGGCCGGCCAGACGCGGACCGGCCGCATAGTGGTACACGACGTTCATGGTCGGCAAACTCCGGGACGAGGCCGGCGCGCCCGGGTGCCGCCGCCGGCCGCCAGCGGTCCCCCGCTGCACCGCCCGCTATCATACGTGGGACGGTGCCCGAGCCCGACGCCATCCTCGTGGACGCGCTCCGGCGCATGGGTCTCGTGCGGGGGCGGGCGCTGCCCCGCATGACGCCGCTCGCGGGCGGCGTCTCCTCCGACATCTGGCGGGTGGATCTTCCAACGGGTCCCATCTGCGTCAAGCGGGCGCTCCCCCGACTCAAGGTCGACGCGGTCTGGGAGGCGCCGGTCGAGCGGAACCGCTACGAGTGGGAGTGGCTGCGCGCGGCGGGCCGCATCGCGCCGTCGAGCGTGCCGCCGCTCGTCGCGCGCGACCTCGAGGCGGGCTGCTTCGCGATGGGGTTCCTGGCGCCGGATATCCACCCGCTCTGGAAGGCGCGGCTGCGCGACGGCATCGCCGACGAAGCCACCGCGCGGGCGGTCGGGAAGCGCCTGGCCGCCATACACGACGCCACCGCCGGCCGGGCGGACGTCCGGGCCCGCTTCGCCACCGACGACATCTTCCATGCGATCCGGCTCGAGCCGTACCTGGTCGCGACCGCGGCGCGGCACCCCGACCTCGCCGACCGGCTGCAGGCCGTCGTCTCGCGCACGGCGGGCACGAAGCAGGCGCTGGTGCACGGGGACGTCAGCCCGAAGAACATCCTGATCGGGCCCGACGGTCCGATCTTCCTGGACGCCGAGTGCGCGTGGTACGGCGATCCGGCCTTCGATGCGGCCTTCTGCCTGAACCACCTGCTGCTCAAGTGCCTCTGGACGCCGCAGGCGACCGACGCGTTCCTGCGTTCGTTCGACGCGCTGGCCGAGACCTACCTCGCGGGCGTGCACTGGGAGGCGCGGGCGGCGGTCGAGGAGCGGGCGGCGGCGCTGCTGCCCGGCCTGTTGCTCGCGCGGGTCGACGGCAAGTCGCCCGTCGAGTACGTCACCGCGGAGGCCGACCGCGAGCGCGTGCGGCGAACGGCGCGCCCCCTGATCCTGAATCCGCCCGCCACCCTCGCCGCGGTGCGGGAGGCCTGGACCGCGGAGCTGCGGCGGAGCGCATGATGGCGCACCGCCTGGACGATGGGCCTCCCATGACGACGTCGTCGCCGGTGATCCAGGATGTCTCGGCCCGCCGGGTGTGGGACTCGCGGGGGCGCCCGACCGTCGAGGCCGAGGTCCGTCTGGCGGGCGGCGCCGTCGGGCGCGCCATGGCCCCGGCCGGGGCCTCGACCGGCAGCGGCGAGGCGCTCGACCTGCGGGACGGCGGCGCACGCCTGGGCGGGCGCGACGTGCGGGCCGCGGTGCGCAACGTCAACGACGAGATCTCGCCGGCGCTGCGCGGACGCAACGCCACCGACCAGGCCGCCCTCGACCGGACGCTGATCGATCTGGACGGCACGGACAACCGGAGCCGCCTCGGCGGCAACGCCCTCGTCGCGGTCTCGATGGCGGCGCTGCACGCTGCCGCCGCCGCCGCGGGCCGCTCGCTGTGGCGCCACCTCCTCGGCGACGCCCCTGCCCTGCTGCCGCTGCCCGAGATCCAGATCTTCGGCGGCGGCGCGCACGCCGGGCGCCGGGTCGACATCCAGGACTTCATGGTACTGCCGGTCGGCGCGTCGACCTTCGCGGAGGCGCTCGAATGGACGGCGGAGGTTTACCTGGCCGCGGGCGTGCGGCTGGCCAGGGCAGGCCGGCGGCAGGGCGTCGCCGACGAGGGCGGCCACTGGCCGGCGTTCGACGCGAACGAGGACGCGCTCGAGTGCCTGGTCCGGGCCATCGAGGACGCCGGCCGCACGCCCGGCGACGACCTCGCCATCGCGCTCGATGTGGCCGCATCGGAGCTGCGCGACGCGGGGGGCTACCGGCTCGGCCGCGACGGACGCGCGGTCGACAGCGACGGGCTCGGCGAGCTGTTGATCGGCTGGATCGAGCGCTATCCGATAGCGTCCATCGAGGATCCGCTGGCCGAGGACGACGTCGCCGGCATGCAGCGCTTCACGGCGGCGGTGGGCCATCGCGTGCAGGTCGTCGGCGACGACTACCTCGTCACCGACGCCGCCCGCGTCGCGGGGGCGGCCCGGGACCGGGCCTGCAACGCGCTGCTGGTCAAGCCGAACCAGGCCGGCACCGTGACCGAGACGCGCGCCGCCCTCGACGCGGCGCGCGCCGCCGGCTTCGCCACGATCGTCTCGGCCCGCTCCGGCGAGACGGAGGACGTGACCGTTGCCCACCTCGCCGTCGGCTGGAGCGCCGGCCAGCTCAAGGTGGGCTCGTTCGCGCGCTCCGAGCGCATGGCGAAGTGGAACGAGGTGCTGAGGATCGAGGAAGCGCTGGGCGGCGCGGCCACGTTCGCCGGCGGCGGCGCGCTCGCGCCCCGCCGCGCCGGGCAGCCCGTCAGACGTGGTTCAGGAGCGCCAGCTCCTTCGGATGCGGGCTGAGGTAGCTCTGGTCGAGGAGATACGCCGCCTCCAGCCGGCGCGCGTGATGGCGCAGCAGGGTCAGGGGCACGATGCGCGGCACGAGACCGAGGCGGTAGTCCTCAAGCACGGCCAGGAGGTCGTCGCGCGAGGGCTTGTCGAGACGCCGCTTGAGGTGGCCGACGGCGTGCATGAGCGCGTTCGTGTGCCGCGCCCGCGTGGCCCGCAGGCGCATGGCCGACATGAACTCGTCCTCGTAGCGGCGGCACAGCTCGGCGCGCGGAACCTGACTCGCGTCGGCCACCAGGCGGCCCAGCTCCCGGTAGCGGACCGGCGAGTGGGCCATCAGGGTCAGCTTCTGGGTGGTGTGCCAGCGCACGACGGCGCCGACGGTCCAGCGCGCGGAGAAGAGCGCGCGCAGGCGCTGGTAGGCGAACACCCGTTCGAAGAAGTTCTCGCGCAGCGCGGGATCGTGCAGCCGGCCCTCCTCCTCCACCGGCAGGTTCGGGTACTGCCGCAGCAGCTCCGCCGCGAAGATGCCGCGGCCGTTCCGCTCCGCGGCCCGGTCGGCAGCGCCGTGCCAGACCTTCACCCGCTCCATTCCACAGCTCGGCGAGTCCTTCTTCAGGATGTAGCCGCTCAGGCCCTCCCTGGCCAGCGACCGGAGGCGGACCCGCGCGAACCGCTGCATCCGGCCCGTGAGCTGCGTGCCGCTGCGGCCGACCAGGCGCACGCCGCCGGTCCGACCGGCGTCACGGATCAGTCGGATGGGCTCGCGCGGCGTGCCGAGCCCGACCTCCACCTCGGGACAGACCGGCACCCACTCGACCAGTGCGCCCAGCGTTTCGACCAGGTAGGCGTCACGCTTGTGGCCCCCGTCGTGCCGCACCGCCTCGCCCAGCAGGCAACTCGAGATGCCGATGCGCGGCGGCGGGGCGGAAGTGCTCGAACGATCGGATGTCCCGGCCATGGCCCGCCCT
The DNA here is from genome assembly GCA_964569405.1 of uncultured Vicinamibacteraceae bacterium. Lineage (GTDB taxonomy): Bacteria > Acidobacteriota > Vicinamibacteria > Vicinamibacterales > UBA8438 > JAAXGX01. The sequence goes on from CAZMWA010000234.1 coordinate 5,901, forward strand.
GAATCCGCAGTGTAGCGCACCGGCGGGCGCCGAGCCGGAAGCGCCCGGCGGTCGCCGCCGGCCGCGGCCCGGCTCGCGCGAGCGTCCCCACTCGCACGAGCGGGACGCCCTGGCCCGCGCATCTGTTTCCCGCGCGGCCGCAACATGTAGACTGCCCGCATCGGCAGCGCCTGGAGAGGAGGTCGTCATGCGGCACGCGGCAACCCGAATCCGTCCGGCCGGCGCGGCGGCCGGCGCGCTGGCCCTGGCCATCGGGCTCGGCGCCGGCGCGGACGGCGCCCAGACGGCGGAGTGGACGGCCTACGCGGCCGACCAGGCCGGCACCAAGTACTCCCCGCTCGACCAGATCAACGCCGAGACGGTCGCGGACGTCGAGATCGTCTGGCGGCAGCCCGTGATCCCCGACGCCATCCGGAACGGCGATACCGGCCGCGGGCCGGTCGGCTCGCAGACCACGCCGCTGATGGTCGGCGGGCGGCTCTACTTCAGCACGGGCCTGGGCACGATCGCGGCGCTGGATCCGGCCACCGGCGAGGTGCTCTGGAACACCGGGCCGAGCGACGGCGTCCGGGTGCGCCAGACCCGCGGCGTCGCCTACTGGACGGACGGCGCGGCGGCGCGCGTGGTCGCGACCCTCGGCCCGAAGCTCGTCTCGCTGGATGCCGCGACCGGCAAGCGCGACCCCGACTTCGGCGACGCGGGCGAGGTCGACCTCCGCACCGGGCTCCTGCGGCCCTTTCCCAACTTCTACTGGAACTCGGCCCCGATCATCGTGCGCGGCGTCATCGTCATCGGCTCGTTCGTGGAGGACGTCACCACGAACCAGCGGGTCGCGAACAAGGAGTCGCCGCGCGGCGACGTGCGCGGCTACGACGTCCGCACGGGCGAGCACCTCTGGACGTTCCACACCGTGCCGCTCGAGAACGAGTTCGGCGTCGAGACGTGGGGCCCCGACCCGGTGGACGACCGGGTGTCGTGGGAGTACAGCGGCAACACCAACATGTGGGCGCACCCCACGGGCGACGAGGAGCTCGGCTACGTCTACCTGCCCCTGTCGACGCCCACCAACGACTACTACGGCGGACACCGGCCCGGCGACAACCTCTTCGCCGAGAGCCTGGTCTGCGTCGACGCGCGGACCGGCGAGCGGATCTGGCACTTCCAGGCGATTCACCACGGCGTCTGGGACTACGACTTCGCGTCGTCGGCCGTGCTGGCCGACATCACCGTCGGCGGGCGCGCGATCAAGGCGGTCGCCCAGCCGAGCAAGCAGGCCTTCACCTACGTCCTCGACCGGGCCACGGGCGAGCCGGTGTGGCCCATCGAGGAGCGCCCGGTGCCGGGGTCGGACGTGCCGGGCGAGCAGCTCTCGCCCACCCAGCCGTTCCCGACCAAGCCGCCCCCGTTCGAGCTGCAGGGCGTGCGGGTGGAGGACCTGATCGACTTCACGCCCGAGCTGCGCCAGGAGGCGATCGAGATCCTCGACCGGTACGTCTGGGGGCCGATGTTCACGCCGCCGATCGTTCGCGACCCGAGTCCGGGCGCGAAGCTGGGCACGATCTACAGCCCCGGCACCGCCGGCGGGGCGAGCTGGAGCGGCGCCGGCCTCGATCCCGAGACCGGCATCCTGTACGTCCCGTCCGCCTACAGCCACAACGTCGTCGCCCTCACCCCCTCGCAGCATCCGCGCGCCGACATGCGCCTGGTCCGCGAGCGGTACACGCCGCTCGTCGGACCGCGGGGGCTCCCGCTCTTCAAGCCGCCCTACGGGCGCCTGACCGCCATCGACCTGAACGCGGGCGACATCGTGTGGCAGGTGGCCAACGGCCCCGGCCCGCGTGACCACCCGGCCCTCCGCGCCCTCGACCTGCCCTGGCTGGGGCAGGGCGGCCGGGCGTCGGTGCTGGTCACCAAGTCGCTCGTCTTCCTGGGCGAGGGGGGCAACACCGGCGTGTCGACGCTGCCGCAGTGGTGGAACGGCCCCGGGGGCAAGATGTTCCGGGCCTACGACAAGGCCACCGGCGAGGTCGTCTGGGAGATCGAGCTGCCGGGCGGCACCAGCGGCGCCCCGATGACCTACATGGCCGGCGGCCGGCAGTACATCATCGCCACCGTCGGCTGGGACGACATGGCGAGCGAGCTGG
>CAZMWA010000235.1:0-10419 GCA_964569405.1 uncultured Vicinamibacteraceae bacterium
CTCAGGGCCTTGAGCGGCGAGACGTAGACGACCTCCGTGCGATCCGCCAGGCCCGCCGCGCCGGCCGCGCGGCCGATCAGGTCGTCGAGACAGATCAGGAAGGCGGCCAGGGTCTTGCCGGAGCCTGTCGGCGCGGAGATCAGGACGTCGCGACCGGCCCGAATCTGCGGCCAAGCCTCGCGCTGGGGCTCGGTGGCCGCGGCGAAACGGCTACGGAACCACGCGCCGGTCAGCGGATGGAATCCGTCCATGCCCGCGGCTATTGTAGCCCCGCCCGGCTGCCGCCGTTGGCAGCCCACAGCGGCGGACACCTAGCGGCCGCCGGCATCGAAGAGCCGGTCGCACGCCTGCTGGAACCGCTCGGCTAGACGCTGTCCCTCCGGCCCGGGGAGCTGGCCGAGCTTGCGCCGCTCCACCTGCAACCGTTTCACCTGCTCGATGGCGGCGCGCCGGCGGGCGCCCTCGTCGACCCGGGCGCCCATGAGGTTGCTGGCGAGCGCGTCGCGCCAGCGGGTGGCCAGAATCTCGGCCGGCGACGCATCGGGCTCGATCTCCTCGACGATGAGCGACTCGACGCGCCGGCACAGCTCGTCGAGCCGTGCGAGCTGCCGCGCCGGGTCGAGCTCCGTGCCGCGAAAGGCAGCCGGATACGCCGCCACCACGCGGCTGATTGCCTGTCCGAAGCGGGCCGCCAGCTTGCGCCGCAGGGCGTGCGGCAGGTCCGGAGCCTGGCGCCATTGCTGCTGCAGGTTCCGCACCCTGTCGGCCAGCCCCTCCGGCGCCTCGCCGGCAGGGTCGGCGGCCGGCAGCAGGGCTTCCAGCTCCCGGCACAGCGCCTCGCGCGCCGCGACCTTGTCGGCCGCCGCCTCGTGCTCGGCAGCCTGCGCCCGGCTGAAGACCGCGTCACAAGCGGCCCGGAACCGCTGCCAGATCGCATCGGACCGCTTGCGCTGCACGGCGCCGATCTGCTTCCAATCGGCCTGCGCCTGCCGCGCCTGCGCGACCGCCGCGGCGACGTCGGTCACGGCCTCGAGCGCCTCGACGCGCGCGATCAGCGCCTCCTTGCGCTCCAGGTTCTGCCCCCACTCCTGCTTCCGCTGCGCCAGATCGTGCTTGCGCCGCGTAAAGAACGTGCCGCAGGCCGCGCGAAATCGATCCCAGGTCTCCTGCTGCTGACGGCGCGGAACGGGACCGATCTGCTTCCACTCGGCCTGCAGCTCGGTGATGCGCTGAACGGTCCTGAGCCAGTCCGTCGACGACGCCAGCCGCTCGGCCTCCTCGACCAGCGCAAGCCGGCGCGCCAGGTTGCGCTCACGGTCCGCGGCCTGCGTGGTCAGGTACTTCTGGCACCGCTCATAGACCTTCTGGTGGGCCGCCTCGAAGCGGACCCGCAACTGCTCGCCGCGGTCCTTCGGCACGTCGGCCGCCTGCCGCCAGCGGGCCATGACGTTGCGGTACCGGGCGGCCAGTTGCGCATCGTCCTCGACGCCGGCCAGCGCTTCCAGCTCGGCGCACAGATCCTCCTGCACGCCGAGATTCGCCCAGCGTTGCCAGTCGGCGAAGTCGCGCAGCTCGCGCACGCGGCCGAGCAGCGCGGTCTGCACGCGCCGCAGCCGCCGCGCGAGCGCCGCCCTGGCGCGCCGCGGCGGGGCGGACGACGCGGCGTCCGCGGCCTGCATCTCGTCCAGCGCCCGGCGGACCGCCCGCAGGTGACGCTCCGCTACCGGCAACTCCAGCTTGTCCGAGGCCGCGGCGGACTCGGCCGCGCCGCACAACCGGCCGAGGCGGTCGTCCCGCGGCTTCCCGGCCGTCCCGGCCGCGGCCGGGGCCGGCTCGGCCGTCTCACCGGCCGGGGCAACGTCCGCGGCCGGGACGTCGGCGGCGGGAGCATCTGCGGCCGGCGTATCCGCGACCGGCGCCTCCGCAACCGGCGTATCGACGGCCGCTACATCTGCGACCGGTGCAACTGCAGGCGACACGCCTGCAGCCGGGGCATCCGCGACCGGCGCATCTACGGGCGCCGTATCCGCGGGCGCCGTGTCTGCGACCGGTGCATCCGCAGCCGGCACGTCCGGCGCCGCGACCGAGCCAGTATCCGCGGCGGGCGCGGCGGGCTCCCCCGCCGGCTGCTCGACAGCGGGATCGGCGCCCTCGGCCGCAGCTCCGCCGCGGGCGGGGCGATCCTCGTCCTGGGCGTCCGGGCGCGCGTGCGGCTCGTCTACCAACTCCATGTGGCGCGGTTCGATCGTAGACCGCTACTGGACAGGTTGGCAAAAGTTATGCATACTCGGGACCGAATTCGGAGGCGGTCACGGAAGGACGAAAAACCCGTGTATTCCAAGAGGATAGCCCGGTGTCGCCACTGACGCGGCGGGACGGTAATCCCGATTATTGGATTTCCGGATCCCGCATTTTGGATGAGAAGGAGAACACTTCATGTCGCTTCGCACGCTGGTCATCGCCGGAGCCGTCGTCATGACGCTCGGCGCCTCGGATTCCGCCGCGCAGGACAACCCGACGGTCGTGGTGGAGACCTCCCTGGGGAACATCACCCTCGAGCTGTTCCAGGAGCAGGCCCCCATCACCGTCGCGAACTTCCTGCAGTACGCGAACGACGGCTTCTACGCCGGGACCGTGTTCCACCGCGTCATCCAGCAGTTCATGATCCAGGGCGGCGGCATGACGGCGGACATGCAGCAGAAGCCCACGCGGGATCCGATTCGCAACGAGGCGACCAACGGCCTCAGCAACGAGCGCGGCACCATCGCCATGGCCCGCACGAACGTCGTCGACAGCGCCACGGCACAGTTCTTCATCAACACCGTCAACAACGCGCCGCTCGACAACCGGGGCACCGACGCGCGCAGCTACGGCTACGCCGTGTTCGGCCGGGTGACCGACGGGATGGACGTGGTCGACCGCATCGCGGCGGTCCCCACCGGCACCCGCGGCCCGCACCGGGACGTCCCCGTCGAGCCGGTCGTCATCAACGGCGTGAGCGTCAACTAGGGCCATGCCGCGCAGCAGCACCTGGTGGATGTGCGCCGTCCTGGTCGGCGCGCTGGCCGTTGCCGGCCCGACGGCCCTGGAGCGGCAGGACCCGCCCCCCAACCCGCGGGTCGTGATCGAGACCACCGCGGGCGACATCACCGTCGAGCTGTTCCGGCAGGACGCGCGGGTGACGGTCGTCAACTTCCTCACCTACGTGCAGGACGGGTTCTACACGGGAACGCTGTTTCATCGCGTCATCCGGGGTTTCATGATCCAGGGCGGCGGCTACGACGCGGACCTGCAGCCCAAGACCGCCGGGCTGCGCGGCGGCATCCTGAACGAGGCCACCAACGGCCTGCGGAACCGCCGCGGCACGGTGGCCATGGCCCGCACCGGCGATCCGAACTCGGCGCGGGCGCAGTTCTTCATCAACACCGTCGACAACCGCTCCCTCGACCACCGGGACCGGAGCGCGCGGGGGTACGGCTACGCCGTGTTCGGCGAGGTGGTCGACGGCATGGACGTCGTCGACCGCATCGAGCGCACCCGCACCCACAGCCGGAACGGGCTGGACGACGTGCCCCGCGACCCGATCTTCATCATCCAGATTCGACGTCTCGACTGAGCCGGCCCGCGCCGCCGCGCCGTCCCCCGGCGCGGCGGCGCAACCGGTCGTTCATGTCCCCGCCGACGCATTCGACGGCACCCGGCACCGCGCAGGCCCGTGTGCTCGACGTGGTCGACGAGCTCGCGAGCGAGCTGCGCGGCGGCGGCGACGGCCGGCAGGCGCGCCTCGACGACTCGCTGGAGCGCGACCTCGGCATCGGCAGCCTCGAACGGGTCGAGCTGCTGGTGCGGCTCGAAGAGGCGTTCGGCGTGCGTCTGGGCGACACGGCCATGGTCGAGGCGGAGACGCCGGGCGACCTCGCCGCCGCCATCGCCGTCGCGGATCCGGCGCTGGCCGACGCCGTGCCGCGGAGCGCGGCGCCACGCGCGGCAGCCACCACCGAGCCGAGCGCCGCGGACACGGTCGTCGAGGCCCTCGAGTGGCACGCGAGCCGCACCCCGGACCGCGTTCACATCCGCCTCCACGCGAAGGACGGCGTCGAGAGCCTGCTGACCTACGGCTGGCTGTGGCAGGCCTCCACGGCGATCGCAAGCGGGTTGACGGCCAGGGGCCTGGGGCGCCGCGAGACCGTCGCCATCATGCTGCGCACCGAGCAGGCCTTCTTTCCCGCCTTCATCGGGACGCTCATGGCCGGTTGCGTCCCCGTGCCGCTGTACCCGCCCGTGAGGGCCGATCGCATCGAGGAGTACGCCGAGCGCCAGGTCGGCATCCTCCGCAACGCGGCCGCCCGCCTCCTGATCACGTTCACCGCCGTCGAACGGCTGGCCGCGATCCTCGTCGCCCGCGTCCCGTCGCTCACGGCCGTCGACACCGCGGACGCGCTGGCGGCAGGCGGAGCCTCCCCGGCGCCGGCTCCGCGGCGGCCGCGGCGGCCCGGGGACGAGCCCGCCCTGATCCAGTACACCTCCGGCAGCACCGGCAGCCCCAAGGGGGTGCTGCTTTCCCATGCGAACCTGCTCGCCAACATCCGCGCGCTGCAGGCGGCGCTCGCGATCCGCTCCGACGACGTCGTCGCGAGCTGGCTGCCGCTCTATCACGACATGGGCCTGATCGGCGCCTGGCTCGGCCCCCTGTACGTCGGCGCCCCGCTCGTCCTGATGCCGCCGCTCGCGTTCCTCGCGCGCCCGGTCCGCTGGCTGCGGGCGCTCCACGACCACCGGGGCACGGTGTCCCCGGCGCCCAACTTCGCGTACGACCTGTGCAGCCGGCGCATCCGCGACGACGAGCTGGCGGGACTCGACCTGAGCGCGGTCCGGCGTCTGCTCAACGGGTCGGAAGCCGTGCATCCGGAGACCCTGGAACGGTTCGCCGCACGCTTCGCCGCGTACGGCCTCAGGCCCGAGGCCCTGTGCCCCGTCTACGGCCTCGCCGAGTGCTCGGTCGGCCTGACCGCGCCGCCCGTGTCCCGGGGGCCGCGCGTGGACCGCGTCGGCCGGCGCGGCCTGCAGGAGGACGGGCGCGCGGCCCCGGCGGCAGACGGCGACACGACCCTGCGCATCGTCTCCTGCGGGCACCCGCTGCCCGGGCACGAGGTGCGGGTCGTCGACGCGGCCGGCGCGCGCGTCGCCGAGCGGCGGGAAGGGCGGGTCGAGTTCCGCGGCCCCTCCGCGACGGCCGGCTACTACCGCAACCCCGCGGCCAGCCGCGAGCTGATCGGCGCCGACGGCTGGCTCGCGACGGGCGACCTCGGCTATCTGGCCGACGGCGAGCTGTTCCTGACCGGCCGCCGCAAGGACCTCATCATCAAGGGTGGGCGGAACCTCCATCCGCACGAGGCCGAGGAGGTGGCGAGCGGCGTCGCCGGCGTGCGCGCAGGGTGCGTGGCCGCCTTTGGCGTCACCGATCCCGAGCGGGGCACCGAGCGCTTCGTCGTGATCGCCGAGACGCGGCAGACGGACGCCGCGGAACGGACGCGGCTCGAGCACGCCGTCGCCAGCCGCATCGCGAGCTCGCTCGGCATGCCGCCGGACCTCGTGGTGATCCGCTCGCCCGGCGCCGTGCTGAAGACGTCGAGCGGCAAGATCCGCCGGTCCGCCACGCGCGAGGCCTACCTCGCGGGGCGGCTGTCCGACAAGCGGCCTGCCGTGGCCGCCCAGTGGGCGCGCGTGCTGGCGCGTTCCGGACTCGCCACGTGCCGCCGCTGGTGCGGAGCGGGCCTGCGCGGCGCGTACACCGCGTACGTCGCCGCGCTGCTGCTGCTCACCGGGCCGCTCGTGTGGGCCGTGCTGGCCGCCGGCCCGCGGGGCCGCTGGGCGACGCGCCTCGTCGGGCGCTGGACGCGGGCCATGCTGGCCGCGGCCGGTTGCCCGGTCGACGTGACCGGTCTGGACGGTGTAGCCGACCTCGGGCCGGCGGTCTACGTGGCCAATCACGCCAGCTACCTGGACTCGGTCCTGATGATGGCGATCCTCCCGGTGGATCTCCGCTTCGCCGCCAAGGGACGCCTGGCCCGCTATCCGCTGCTCGGCACCGCTATCCGCAAGGGCGAGCACATCCCCATCGAGAAGGCGGACCTGTCGCAGCAGATCGCGGGCGCGGGCGCGGTCGTTGCGCCGCTGCGCCGGGGCGAGTCGCTCTTCGTGTTTCCCGAGGGAACGTTCGTCGCCGCGCCCGGACTGCTGCCGTTCCGCCTCGGCGCGTTCCGGGCGGCTGTCGAGACCGGCCGGCCCGTCGTCCCGGTCGCCATCAGCGGCACGCGGCGCATTCTCCCGGCCGGCGCCCTGCTGCTGCGCCCCGGCCGCATCAAGGTGACGATCGGACAGCCGCTGGCGCCCGCGGCTGACGGCTGGCAGGAGATCGTCCGGCTGCGGGATCTGGCCCGCACGGCGATCGAGCAGGCAATGCAAGATTAGGCGGAAGGACATCTCACGCGCCGGCGCGGGCGAGCGCCTGCGTCAGATCGGCGATCAGATCGCCGGCGTCCTCGATGCCCAGCGACAAGCGGACCAGGTCGTCCGGCACGGGCGTCCCGGGACCCTCGATCGGAGCACGGTGCTCCACCAGGCTTTCGACGCCGCCCAGCGAGGTGGCGTTCCTGAACACGCGCAGCTCCGCCACCACCGCCCGGGCTGCCGCCTCGTCGGCCACGCGGAACGAGACCAGGGGTCCGAAGCCGCCCTGCATCTGACGCGCCGCGATGTCATGTCCCGGATGCCCGCTCAACCCCGGGTACAGCACCTGCTTCACGCGCGGATGAGCGGCCAGCGCCACGGCGACCCGCTGCGCGTTGTCGGACGCGCGGGCCACGCGGAGAAAGAGCGTCCGCATGCCGCGCAGCAGCAGCCACGCCTCGAACGGGCCGAGCACGGCGCCGCGATACGCGCGCTCGTGCCGGATGCGCGCCCACACGTCGTCGTCGCGGGCGGTGACCAGCGCGCCCGCCAGCACGTCGGAATGGCCGTTGAGCTGCTTGGTCGCCGAATGCATCACGAGGTCGGCGCCGAGCCGGAGCGGCCGGCAGAGAGCCGGCGTGGCCAACGTGCCGTCCACCACGACCCGCGCGCCGGCCGCGTGCGCAATCTGCGCCGTCGCCGCGATATCCGTGACGGCGCACATCGGATTCGACGGCGTCTCCACCCACACCAGCCGGGTCGCGCCCGGACGCAGCGCCCCCCGCAGCGCCGTCAGGTCGCCGTTCGGCACCAGGTCGAGCGCGATGCGTCCGCTCGCCGCAAGCTCCTGCAGCCAGAGGCGAATGGTCCAGTACATCCCGACGGGCGCCACGACGTGGTCCCCGGCCGCAAGCGTCTCGAACACCGTCGTGGCGGCCGCCATGCCCGAGCCGAACAGCAGGGCCTCGCGACCTTCCTCCAGGCGCGCCAGCAGCGCCTCAGCCGGGTCGTACGTCGGATTCTGATCGCGCGTATAGGTGTGGCCCCCGGGGTAGCTGCCGTCCGGCGCGCGTTCGTAGGTGGCCGACGGCACGACGGGCGGCACGATCGCCGCGGTCGACGGGTCGCACCCGCCGAGCGCCTGGGCGGCGAGGGTCTGCGCGCTGAGATTCGAAGACTCTTCCATTCCTTGCCTTCGTTCCGACGGGGCTGCGCCCCGAACCCCCGGCGTCGGCTTGCGGGGACTCCGCGGCGCAGACTCCTAGGCGGGCGACGGTCCGATGTCGACGGTGATGTCGCGCCAGCGGCCCTGGCGGAAGCGAATGACGCTGAGCGTGGCGCGGGTCATGTGTCCCAGCACGATGGCCATCCAGATGTCCTCGGGGCGCAACCCGGGACCGGCCGCGAACCAGGTGCACCAGCCAATCGGCACCACAACCTGGGACACCATGGAAATGTACAGCGGGCTGCGCGTGTCGCCGGTGCCCTGCAGGCCGCCCGTGTAGGTCAGCGCCACCGTGACGAAGAAGCCGGACACGGCCAGGTAGCTCAGGAGCTGCCGCCCGAGCTCGTAGGCCACGCCTTCGTCGAGCGCGAAGATGGCCAGCAGCGGCCGCGGGACGCCGATGAAGAGCAGGCCGACCACCGTCGCGCAGGCCAGGCCGATGCCGGCCGCGACCTGCGCGGCGCGGGCGCTGCGGGCCGGGTGCCCCGCCCCGAGATTCTGGCCGGCGACCGCCGCCGTGGCTCCCATGAGACCGACGGAGGTCCACGTGATGAGGGCGAACAGCTCGGTGTAGCCGACCGCGTACGCGGCCTGCGCCTCCGCGCTGTGCTCCAGCGACCCGACGAAGCGCAGCAGCAGCACGCCCGCCACGTTCATGACGATGCCCTGGAACCCGGCCGGCAGGCCGAACCTGAACAGCTCCCGGATGACGCGCCAATCCGGCTTCCACGACATGTCCCGGGCGAACCGGATCACGAGGCGGTCCGAGAAGAGCAGCGTGAGGAACACCACGGCCACCAGCCCGCTGGCGATGGCCGTGCCCATGGCCGCGCCCGTCGTGCCGAACGACGGAATGGGGCCCAACCCCCGGATGAGCACGACGTTGAGCAAGATGTTGAGGCCCGTCATCAGCGCGCCGAGGCGCAGCGGCGTGCGCGCGTCGCCCGCTGCCCGCAGCGCGCCGTTCATCATGAAGAAGATCAGCATCCCGATGCTGAAGACGAAGACGATGCGGATGTACGAGAGCGCCTCCGCCTGCACCTCGGGCGCGGCGTTGATCGTGTCCAGCAGGACCGGGGCCGCGAAGTAACCGACCGGCGCCATGACGCCGACGGCCATGAAGACCGCGGTCAGGAACGCCTGATAAACGGTCCGGTTGACCTTCTCCGCCTCGTTGGCGCCCACGAAGCGGGCGACGAGAACCCCCATGCCGGTGAACACCGACGCCACGAAGACGATGACGAGCAGGAAGAGCTGCATGCTGACCCCGATGGCCGCATTGCCCGCATGGCCGACGTAGTGTCCGACCATCGCCTGATCGACGATGCCCTGCAGGCCGCCGATCATGTTGGTCAGCATCGCGGGCCAGGCGAGCTTCCACACCGCCCTCGAAAGAGGGCCGTCCACGATGCTCCGGTCGAAGCGCGGCTGCGGTCGCCGACGGTCGCTCATGCGATGCCTGCCAACGGCGGGAGGCCGAGGTCAGTAATGTAAGATGGGAAGTCGCATCGTGGTGCCGGAATCCTCGTCACTCTATCAGATCGAAACGCGGATCCGGCAGGCGCTCGCCCTGCCGCTGCCCGGCGCCGCGGCGCACCTCAACCTCGCGCCGCGACCGCGGCGCGGCTGGCACCCCAGTCACGTACCCGCCGGGGCACGGGCCGCGGCCGGCCTCGTGCTCCTCTACCCGCGCGACGAGCGGCCGCACGTGCTGCTCACCGTGCGCTCCGGCGCACTGCCCCAGCACGGCGGCCAGGTATCGCTGCCCGGGGGCAAGGTCGAGCCGGAGGAGACCATTCAGGACGCGGCGCTGCGCGAAGCCGCCGAGGAGGTCGGGCTCGAGCCGGCCGGCGTGCGCGTCCTCGGCGTGCTCTCGACGCTCTACATCCCGGTGAGCGACTTCGCACTGCACCCGGTGGTCGGCGTGGCCGACGCATGCCCCGCGTTCCGACGCCATTCGCCGGAGGTGGCGCGCATCGTCGACGTGCCGCTGTCGCTGCTGCTCGGCCCGCGCGGCGCGCCGCGGCAGGGCGCGGTCTGGCGGCGCGGCGAGCGGGTGCTCGTGCCCTACTTCGAGGTGCTGAGCGAGCGCGTTTGGGGCGCGACCGCGATGATTCTGGCCGAGCTGCTGGCGCTGCTCGGCGCGCCGCCGGCCGACCCCTGGGGCACCGGCGCGGAGGCCGGCGCGCACGAGGCGCCAGCGGGGGCGCCGACGGTCCCGGCGGACGGGACCGGCAGGCGGATGCGCCAGGAGTCTGCGCCGTAGAACGGCACAGACTCCCAAGGCGCGCACAGCGCGCCTCGGCGGGAGCGGCGCGGGGCGAAGGGGCCCCCGCAAGCGAACGCCGGGGGTGCGGGCACGCTGTCCGATTGCAGCGCCGGCGCAGCCGGCGCAAGGCGCGCACGGCGCGCCTCGGCGGGAGTGGCGCGGGGCTATGGGGTCCCCGCAAACGGACGCCGGGGGCTTGGGGCGCAGCCCCATCCAGAGGACGCCCAGGAGGACCACCCGTTGCCCGAACGGTCACGCAGCCGCCCCGAGCGCGAGGCTCCCCTGCTGGACGTCGCCGAAGGCGCCGGCGGCGCCCCCCCCGCCGCGGGCGGCGACCCGCCCGCCGCCGGGGGCGCTGACGCCGTCGCCCTCCACGAAGCCGCGCAGTCGCGGTACCTCAACTACGCGCTGTCGGTCATCACGTCGCGGGCCCTGCCCGACGTACGGGACGGCCTGAAGCCGGTGCAGCGGCGCA
>CAZMWA010000236.1:0-20913 GCA_964569405.1 uncultured Vicinamibacteraceae bacterium
CGGACGGCGACGCTGCACGGATTCCTCGATCTCGGCGCACCGCGAACGGACGAGGTCCGGGTTGAGCGTCACGCGCCGAACGCCTCGACCATGGCGCGGCGCAGCAGCGGCTCGCGGTCGAGGTACTCCCGCAGCGTCCGCTCCATGAGGTCGGCCATCCGCTCGTCGGCGCGGCAGATCAGCGGGGAGCAGACGAACGCCGACGTCGACGTCATGGAACGCGCCGCCGGAGAGAAACGAGCCGTGGAGCCAGGCGAACTCGACGTCCGGTTCGGTCTCCAGCGCGGTCGCGAGCGCCCGCGTGGCGCGCTCGCGCTCGCCGGCCTCCGCACGATACAGGCGCATGGCGTCCATGCTACCCGACGGCGGCGCGCGGAGCGCCCGCCGCCGGCGCCCGTGTCGCGCGCCGGGATCTCGCTCCCGCCGAACGGCGCCCGCGGATCTACCGCGGATACCAGTCGCCGTCGCGGACCGTGATCGGCTCGCCTTCGAGCGCCTCCCGCAGCGCGGCGATCGTGCCGGCAATCTCCGCGACGTTGTCCGGCCGGGGCTGGTCGCGGTCGCCGAACCAGCGCGCCGTGGCGTTGTCGTAGTGGATGAGGTAGACCACCTCCGGCCCGAACGTCTTGACGCACTCGGCCACCGGTCGGGGACGCATGCGGTCCAGCGGCAGGTTCATCGGCATGAACGCCACGGTGATGTCCTCGAGCGCCTGGATCTCCGGGACGCACTCGCCCACCCCGGAGAAGAACAGCCGCCGGCCGCCCAGCGTGATGACGTAGCCGTTCGCCTCGCCGGGCGGGTGCCACGGCTGCCCGGGCGTCATGTCGTAGGCGGGCACGGCTTCGACGGGAACGCCGGCGAAGACGCCCTGCTCGCCGTTCGCGAGGACCTGGCCGTCACCGAACCGCGCGTGGGCCGCCGAGGTCAGCACGACCGGCGCGCCCGGCTTGCGCAGGTGCGCGATGGCCTCCGGATCGAGGTGATGCCCCGGATCGTCGGTCACCAGGATGAGGTCGGCCGGCTTGGCCGCGGCGAGGTCGCCAGCGCTCCACGGATCGATGTGCACGACCGTGCCGGCATGCTCGATCTGCACGCTCGAATGCAGGATCGGCGTGATGATGATGTCGCCGCCCTCGGCCGCAATCCGGTCCGACGGTTGCGCCGACAGCGGCGTGGAGCCGAGCAGGAACCACGCGACGAACGCCGTGACAGTCAGCAGTCTCATAAGGGCATGGATTGTAGCAACCATCCGGCGCCGGTCGCAGCAGTTCCTGGCCGCCGGATCATGCCGACCGCCGCGTGCGGGCCATGCCCCCGGTGCGGGCCAGCCGGCGGGCGTCCTCGACGTAGTACGCGAAGGTCTCGCGCACCCGCGACAGGAAGCGTCTCAGCTTCTCGCGATCGTTCGGGTCGGGCAGGACCTCGGACACCTTGAAGGGCGGCTTGATGAGGGCGGCGCAGACGGTCGAGTGGATGCGCCGGTCGAAGTTGGCCACGGCGATCGGCACGATCCACGGCTCGGGCTGCATGCTCGCGGCGAGACGGAACGCGCCCGGCTTGAACGGCCCGGGCGAGTCCTCGGTCCAGTAGCTGGTCCCCTCGGGGCTGAGAATCAGATTCGTGCCGTCCCGCAGGTACCGGCCTGCGGTCTCGAAGAACTCGCTGCGCCGGCTCTGGCGCTGCGCCTCCGTCTCCTCGATCCGGTCGGACTCGTGCGTGTAGACCGCGATGTGGCCCAGCCGGTCGTAGTACGCCTGATGCCCGTACTCGGTGCCGCGGCTGTGCCGCACCACCCGGATGCCGCTGTCCCCGTAACGCGCGTCCAGGATCATGGCGCTGACGAAGTGGGAATCGAGCGTGAGCTGGAAGTTGTTGGGCAGCGTGTTGTACTCGTGGTTCTTGAGGTGATTGAAGATGAAGATGTGCCCCGGCGTGGCGGGCAGATGGTGCTCGCCCTCGATGACGTAGCGTATCCGGCCGAACGCCGCGCGGAACCCGCGCGCGCAGAGCTTGCGCACGTCGCGCGGCGGCATCTCGGGCGGGGCCGTCGCCACCGCGTGATAGACCTGCCGGAGGGCCTCGAAGAACTCGTGCTCGCGCTTCACCTCCCCGAGCAGGTCCTGGCAGAGCTGCGCCAGCGAGCGCTCGAGCGCGTCGGGGCTGTCCACCATCCGGTCGAGCAGCGCGAACGCGTCGCCGAGGGTCAGATGGCTGTCGAGCAGGTGCGGCAGCCGGTGGATGAGGGAGTTGACGCTGAGCTGCGTGCAGCTCTGCTCGAGCAGGTTGCGAATCGCCAGCCGCTCCTGCGCGAAGCGCCGCGAGATGAAGACCGCGCGGGCGGCCCGCAGGTGGCCGGCCACCAGCCACAGCAGGCGGCGGACCAGGGACAGCGCCAGCCGGGGGGAGCGCTCCAGCGCCGCCTGGATCCGCGCGGGGTCGATGCGGTACAGCGTGCAGTCGCGCATCGCCTGCACCGACGTCTGGCTCGACTCGATGCACGCGATGCCGGCCAGCGCCACCACGGACCCGGGATTCGAGAGCGTCCGCAGCGCGAACGCCTCCTGCATCCCGGCGGGGCGGTAGTTGAGCGCCACGCGGCCCGTCGCCAGCACCCACAGCCCGGCGTCGCGGCTCCCCTGCTCGACGATGGGCTCGCCCCGGCAGAAGTAGCGGCTCTCGACCGCCTCGGCGAACAGGCGCAACTGCGACTCCTCGAACACCTCGAAGAACGCCGAGCTGCGGAACAGCTCCATGACCGGCGGGGGCGCCCGGTTGTAGGTCTCCTCCTCTCCCTTGGCGTCGAGCGACCGCCCGAAGTTCACGGGCGTCTGCGAGTGGCGCACGATGCGCGCGCGCCGCTCGGCGAGCACGTCGAGACAGCGGCGGAGGACCAGCTCGAGAAAGCCCGCACCCAGGGCGGGGTCGGCAGCGAAGAGAGTCGCCAGGGCGGGATGACTGAACCGCAGAACGCGGCAGTCGGTCTTGCAGACCACGGTCGTCGAGTACCGCCGCGGCTCGAGAAAGCCCGACCAGCCCACCGGCGTCCAGGCGGCCTTGCTGTGGCCGACATCGATGTCCTCGTTGCCCTCCTGGATGCGGTTGCGGAACTGCACCGCGCCCTCGGCCACGAGAAACAGGTGGGACGCCGGGGCGAACTGGCGCGCCAGGATGTGGCCGGCCTCGAACCGTCGCTCCTCGGCCAGCTCCGCCAGCCGCTCCCACGCGAGCGCCCCGCCCCCTGCCGTCCGCGCGGCGGCGGCGTGAGCGATAAACTCTTCCCTCGTGACATCCATGGGTCAGCCCGACTCTACAACGGTCCGCGCCACCCGCCCACCCCTCACCCGGCCCGACGACTTCTTCGCGTTCTGGTCCGAGACGCTGGACGCGCTCCGGCGGACGCCCGCCAACCCGCGCTTCGGCATCCCGGTGACGTCGCCCGAGGGCGCCCGCGTGCTGCCGGTCCGCTTCGCGTCGCTGGGCGGCTGCGACATCCAGGGCTTCCTCGTCACGCCCGACGCTGCCGCCCGCGACGGGGCGCGGGCCGGGCGCCGGACGCTCGTCGTCACCACGCACGGCTACAACTCGCAGTGCAATCCGGTGCTCGAGGCGCGTCACGCGGCAGCCTGCGGGGCCGACCTGCTCTGCTTCGACGTCCGCGGGTTCGGCCTGTCGCGCGGCGGCTGCGCGATCGATTCCCGCGGCTACGTGCTCACCGGCCTCGCCGACCCGCGCACGTCGATCCTGCGCGGTGCGGTGTGCGATTTCGTGCGCGCGGCGGAGGTGGCCCGGCTGCTGGAGGCGGGCGGCGGCGGCACCGTTTTCCACGGGCGCAGCTTCGGCGGCTCGCTGGCGCTCATGGCGCAGGTCGTGTCGGGCGCGGCCGACTATCTCGCGGTGGCCGTTCCCACGTTCGGCTGGACCGCCGGCCGGCGGCGGCTGGCGCGGGCCGGATCAGGGCAGGAGATCAACGACCACCTCGCCCGGCATCCCGCGGACGAGGGCGCGGTCATGCGCACCCTCGCCTACTTCGACACCGTCAACTTCGCCGACCGCGTCGGCTGCCGCGCGCTGGTGGGCGTGGGGCTGCGCGACGAGGTGGTGCCGCCCGCCACGGTCTACGCCATCGCCAACCACATGGTGCCGCGCCCGGAGGTCATGGAGCTGCCGGTGAGCCATACCGACCACCTGGAGGAACGCCACTGGGTGCGGTTCGACAGCCGCTGGACGGCCGCCGTGGCGTCAGGGCTGGCTACTCCGCCCCGAGCCACTCGAGAATCGCCGGCGTGACGATCTCGGGCGCCTGCGTGTGCGGGCCGTGGCCGACGCCGGGCAGCACCATGAGCGTGAACGGCGCGTCGACCCAGCGCCACGTCTCGTCGACGGTCCCGGACAGGAACGCCCGGCTGTCCTTGCCGTAGATGAGCAGCGTCGGCGCCTGCACCGGCGGGAACTCGCCGATGCGGAAGCCGAAGCCCTCGGTCTCGAGCGTGAACGGCGGCCGCGGCCAGTTGGCCTTGTAGAAGTTCCCGATCGATTCGACATCCAGACGCTCGTACGCCGCCGCGCGCAGCTCGGCCAGCGCGGGCGTGTCGCCCGGCCGGGGCAGCGTGCTGCGGATGCGCTCGCCGTACGCGGTGGGCGCGTCCGGGTTCTCCTGCATCCCGCGCTGGAACATGCTCGCCTGCTGCTGCTCGGGACTCGAGGCCAGCTCGCGGATCAGGCCGGCGGGGTGGATCGTGCCGATGGAGACCAGGCGCTCGGTCATCTCCGGATGGGTCATGGCGAAGTGCCAGGCGTAGAAGCCGCCGCTGTCCTGCCCGACGACAATCGCCTTCTCCTCGCCGAAATGGCGGATGATCGCGGCCATGTCGCCGGAGATCTTCGCCATCGTGTAGTGCTCGACGCCCTGCGGCTTGCCGCTCTCGTCGGTGCCGCGCGTCGACATGACCGCCACGCGGTAGTGCTCCGACAGGCCGACGAACTGGTGGCGCCAGTCGAACCACGGACCGCTGATGCTGTGGACGAAGACGACGAGCGGCCCCTCGCCCGCCGTGTGGAAGACGATCTCGACGCCGTCCGAGTCGACGCTGCCCTCGGTGGCCGTGACCGCCGCCCCCCGCCAGTCGGTGACGGTCACGTTGGCGAGCGCCGCCGCGGGCGCGAGAACGACAGCGACAATCAGCAGCCGGCACAGCATCCTCATGACATCTCCCTTCACGCGCAACCTCTCGATCTTCCTTCGTCGTCAGCCTGCGCCGTCAGTCTAGCAGGCCGCCTGCCGGACGGCGGCCCGCCTTGACCCCCCTGCGCGCCATCGGCTATGCTCACACCCGCGTCGGTGCTCCAGATGGCTGGAGCGGCAAGAGGGAACCCGGTGCGAATCCGGGGCTGCCCCGCAGCGGTAAACGGGAACGACCGCCGTCATAGCACTGGCTCCTGAGGAGCTGGGAAGCGACGGCCAGTAGGCTCAGCGAGAGCTGACCGCCCGCAAGCCCGAAGACCTGCCGGCGTC
Source organism: uncultured Vicinamibacteraceae bacterium (assembly GCA_964569405.1). Taxonomy (GTDB): domain Bacteria; phylum Acidobacteriota; class Vicinamibacteria; order Vicinamibacterales; family UBA8438; genus JAAXGX01. Next base: position 5,516 of record CAZMWA010000236.1, read on the forward strand.
GCATCTACCGACCTGGACCTCCGAGGGGAGGCGCAGGGCGTCTGGCCGACCTGCCTGCCCCTGCCCCCTTCGGTGAGCCCCCGGGTCGTGGTCGAGGGACCATGAGCGGCGCGCATTCGATTCCGGCAACCGGACCGCCACCCGCCCGGCCGCCACGGCCGATCCGCGCGCCCTCCCAACCGCACGGCGCAAGGAGAGGCATGCGAACAACGATTGTCATCGCGGCGGCCCTGGCGGCCGCCCTACCACACCCCGCCGCGGCGGACAGCCTGGCCGGACGCATCGTCGACCCGCAGGACCGCGTCGTCCCGCAAGCGCAGGTTCGACTCTTCGACCGCACGAGCGGCCAGGTGCGCGAGACGGTCAGCGCGCCTGACGGCAGCTACCTGTTCGGCGACATCCCGTCCGGCGACTACCTGCTCGAGGGGCAGGCGGCCGCGGGATCGCTGTCCGGCGCCGCCGCGGTGCGCGTCGACGGCAGCAGTCGCAGCGATCTGGCGCTGGCTGTCTCGGGCGTCACCGCGGAGGTGACGGTGACCGCCTCGAGCACGCCGCTGCTGGCCCGCGAGGTCGCCAAGGCGCTCGACGTCATCGACGCGAACGAGATTGCCCTGCGCAACGAGCTGTCGGTGACCGAGGCCATCCGGACGCTGCCGGGCGTCCGCGTGCAGTCGCTGGGCGGACCGGGCAGCTTCACGACCGTCCGGACGCGCGGCATGCGGAGCTACGACACGGCGGTGCTGATCGACGGCTTGCGCTTCCGGGACGCGGCGAGTCCGCAGAACGACGCCACCGGCTTTCTCTCGAACCTGGCCACCGTCGACACCGAGCGCATCGAGGTCATGCGCGGCTCGGGGTCGTCGCTCTACGGCTCGAACGCGATGGCCGGCGTCATCAACGTCACGTCGCGCTCGGGGGGCGGCCCGGCCCAGGGCGACGTTCTGCTGGAGGGCGGCGGACTCGGCCTGATCCGCACCGTGCCGAGCCTGCGCGGCGGGCTGGCCGGCGACCGCCTGACCTACAGCGGCGCCGTGTCGTACATCGACGTGACGGAGGGCATTCGCGGCGCCAATCCCTACCGCAGCGTCTCGCCGCAGGGCATGCTGCGCTACCAGCTCAGCCCCACGCTGTCGGCGACGGGACGCGTCTGGTACGCCGGCGACGAGGCGCGGACCCGCAACAGTCCCGACTTCCCTGCCGCCGTGCTGGCCAACTTCCCGGCCGCGGGCAGCGTGCCGGCGGTCGCGCTCCCGACCGACCAGTTGGCGCGCTTCGAGCGAGGCCTGGCGTTCGATAGTGGCGCCGCGACGTTCGTGCCCAGCGCCAACGACCCGGATGCCGTGCGGCGATCCTCGTTCCTCAACGCCAGCGCCGTGCTGCGGCACAGCGTCGCCCCGGGCGTCACCTACCGAGTCGGCTACCAGGCCGTGGCCACCGAGCGGGAGCATGCCAACGGCCCGCGCGGCGTCGGCTTCCAGCCGTTCAACGCGAGCAGCAGCTTCTACGACGGCCGGACCGACCTGGTGCAGGCGCGCCTCGACGCGGCACTGGGCACGTCCAACTTCTTCAGCGCCGGGTACGAGTTCGAGCGCGAGCAGCTCTTCACGGAGGCGTCGGGCAACGTCGCGACCATCACGATCGATTCTCACAGCCACGCGCTGTACGCCCAGGATCGCATCGAGCTGCTCGGCGGACGGCTGCAGGTGAGCTTCGGCGGCCGCGTGCAGACCTTCGACCTGCCCGACCCGACGTTCGTCGGCGGCGGCCATCCGTACGGCGGCGCCCGCATCGACGTCCCCACGGCCTACACCGGCGATGCGGCCCTGGCCTGGTTCGTGCCGGGCAGCGAGACCAAGCTCCGCCTGCACGTCGGCAACAGCTACCGGGCGCCCTCGCCGTTCGAGCGCTTCGGCGGGACGTTTTCGTCGTTCTTCCGCTCGTTCAGCTTCTACGGCGATCCGCGGCTGGAGCCGGAGCGCGCCGTGGCCGTCGACGGCGGCGTCGACCAGTGGCTCTTCGACGCCAGGGTGCAGATCGGCGTCACGGCCTTCCACACCGAGCTGCGGAACACCATCATCTTCGACTTCGCGAACTTCCCGGCGGCGACCGACCCCTTCGGCCGCTTCCTCGGCTACCGCAACGCGGGCGGGGGCCGGGCGCGCGGCGTCGAGGTGAGCGTGCAGGCCGCCCCGTCCGTCGCGACCAGCCTGCGCGTCTCGTACACCTACACCGACTCGGAGTCGGACACGCCGACCATCGGCGACGACTTCTTCGGCGTGCCGGGCCTGTCGCGGCACCTGTTCGCGCTCACTGCGACGCAGTGGATCGCCGAGCGCCTCAGCGTCACCTTCGACCTGTTCGCCGCGAGCGACTACCCGCTGTCGCCGTATGGCGCGCTCGGACGGCGCCTGGTCTTCGGCGGCCCGGTGAAGGGCGACCTCGTGGTCCGCTACGATCTGCTGGCCCGCCCGGAGCTCGGGCTCGACCTGTACGCGAAGGTGGAGAACCTCTTCGACCACGCCTACTACGAGGACGGCTTCCTCACGCCCGGCGCCTGGGCCGTCGGGGGCTTGCGCGTGCGGTACTGACGGCGCTTCAGGGGAGGGCCTCCGTAGTGCAGACGGTGAACACGCGCTTGCCGCACCGCAGGCGGTAGGGCTCCTTCACCAGCGGAGCGACCAGGTAGTTCTCACCCTGCGGATACGCCGCCCGGAAGGTCTCGACGCCGGCCGGGTCCAGCTCGTCGGGATCGATCTTGCACTCGAACAGGTCCACCCGGTCCCGGTCGCGGCGGACCACGAAGTCCAGCTCGCGGCCAGCTTTGTCCCGCCAGTAGAAGAGACGCTCGTCGGGATGACGAAACCGCAAGGCGTCGAGCACGAGATGCTCCCACAGCAGGCCCCGGTCGTCGTCCCGGATCGTCTCCCACCCCTTCTCGAAGGTGACGAAGCCGGTATCGAAGGCGTAACACTTCGGACGGCTGACGATCTCGCGGCGGCCGCCGCCGTGAAACGGCCGCAGCAGGTGCACGGCGTGCGCGGTCGCGAGCGATTCGAGATGGGCCTTGACCGTCGGAAAGCTCAACTCGCTCAGACGCGCCAGCCGGCTGTAGTCGAGCTGCCCGCCGCTCCAACGCAGCAACAGTCGGAACAGCGACAGAAAGCCGACGCGGTTGCGGACGTTGAACAGCTCCAGAATGTCCCGCGCGTAGAAACTGTCGATCCACTCGCTGAACGCCCCCGCCTCCTTGCGATCGGCCAGCAACGCTGCCGGCAGCCCGCCGTGCAGCAGCCGCCGGTCGAAGTCCCGCACACCGAACGGTTCCGCGCATTCCTCCCACAGCACCGGGCAGAGGTGAACCACAGCCTTGCGGCCGGTCAACGAATCGCGGAACTTGCCGGTAGCGGCCAGCGTCGACGAGCCGGTGGCCAGCACCTTGAGACTCGAATACTCGTCTGCAGCGATCTTCAGGAGGCGGCTGGGGTCCGCCAGCCGGTGAACCTCGTCGAACACGATGGTCGTCCCGGGCTGCCGGCCTTCGAAGAAGAGCTCCGGATCGTTCAGGGCGCGCGCGGTGGAGGGCAGGTCGCAGTTCAGGAAGACCGCGTCCGGCAGCATCTGTGCCAGGGTCGTCTTGCCCACCCGGCGGACGCCGGACAGCCAGACGACCGGCCGGCGAGTCCACGCCCGCTGCAGACGCTCCAGCCAGATCGGCCTCCTTTTCACAAGGGTATTTTATATCTGGTCAGTCCGGATTGAAAACAACAGCGACGACGCGTCCCTCCATACCGTGGCCCGCACCGTGCCTCGCCCGTCGAGCGACGGTGCTGCGCCGAACGCATGCGGCGATCGTGCCATCATGTAGCGGTCTGCGGAGCCGCATCCTGCGCCATACCAAGATCGTCGCCACCCTCGGACCGGCCTGCTCGTCCGACGCCGCGGTGGACGCCCTGCTGGCGGCCGGCGTCGACGTCTTCCGCGTCAACTCGTCGCACGGCGCGCGCGGCGACCGGCGGCGCATGGTGGAGCAGGTCCGGCGCCGCGCCGCCCGGGCCGGCCGCATCGTGGCGGTGCTGCAGGACCTCGCCGGTCCCAAGATCCGCATCGGCCCGCTGGCAGATCCGGACGGCGTGCAGCTCGAGGCGGGCGCGCGGCTGCGGATCGCCGTCGGCGACTTCCCCGGCGACGCGGAGCGAGTATCGACCACCTGTGAGCCGCTCGCGGCGGCCGTGCGCGGCGGCGAGCCGCTACTGCTCGACGACGGACGGATCGCCCTGCGGGTGGTCGGGAGCGACGGCGGCGAGATCGTAGCGGAGGTGGAGCACGGCGGCCTGCTCGCCCCCCGCAAGGGCATCAACGCGCCCGGCGTCGACCTGCCGCTCTCGGCGGTTACCGCCGCCGACATGGAAGAAATCGAGGCGGCGGCGGCGCTCGGCGTCGACTACCTCGGGGTCAGCTTCGTCCAGAACGGCGACGACCTGCGGAAGGCGCGGGCCGTGGCGTACGGACACGGCGCGGACCGGGTCGGCCTGGTGGCGAAGATCGAGCGGCCCCAGGCGCTGGAGCGCTTCGACGACATTCTCGCCGCCTCCGACGCCGTCATGGTGGCGCGCGGCGACCTCGGCCTGGAGATTCCGCTCGAGCGCGTGCCGCGCGTCCAGAAGGATCTGACCCGCCGCGCGCGCGACGCCGGCGTGCCGGTGATCGTGGCCACCCAGGTGCTCGATACCATGCGGCATGCGCCGCGGCCCACCCGGGCGGAGGTGAGCGACGCGGCCAACGCCGTGGACGACGGCGTCGACGCCATCATGCTCGCCGGCGAGACGGCGGCCGGCAAGTATCCGGTGCTCGCGGCGGAGACGCTCGACGCGGTGCTGCGGGACGCGGAATCGGCGGCCCCGGACCGCGTCGTCCCGGGCGACAGCGGCGACCGGCACGACCGCGCGCTGTGCGACGCCGCGGTGACGCTCGCCGCCGCCGCTGCCGCGGCGGCCATCGTGGCGGTCACCGGGAGCGGCACGACGGCGCGCCGCATCGCGGCGCTGCGGCCGCCCCTCCCGGTCTACGGCGTCACCGCGGACGACGCCGTCGCCCGCCAGCTCACGCTCTACCGCAGCGTGGTACCCTTGGTGGTGCCGGCCGATCGGCTCGCGGTCGGCCAGCTCAAGCCGGAGCTCGCCCGCCGCGGCATCGTCCGTGCCGGCGACGCGGTCGTGATCGCCCGCGTGCACTCGGACCTCGACATGGAGAACGCGAACTTCGTCGAGCTCCAGCGGTTCTGATCTCCTACCACGAGAGCTGCTTCTGAACCCGCCAGCCGTCTCGTTCGACGGTGAATGCCGGTGCCGACGGCCAGAGCGCCACGACGAGACCGCCGCCGATCGCGCCGATTCCCGTCCAGAGCATCCCGGGCCGCGCAAGCCGGATGTCGATGGGCGTCTGTTCCGTATGGGCGTGACCGTCGCTGTAGTACGTCGTGCAGTAGTCGGACGTACCGTAGTAGAAACCATGGTCGACTGTTGTCCGGTACTGGCCGGGACCGTCGCAGTCATGGCGGTAGTTGAACGCGAGCGCCGTCATGGCTCCGCCTGCGGCAACGGTCCACCAGCCGATCGCCTTCCGAGACTGCGCCTCAGCGGGGCGAGCTGCTCCGCTGACGATGAGCACGACGACTCCGATCGTGATCCATCTCACCACTGGTCCCCGATCTTCTTCCGAATCGTCTTGACGAATCGCGATCCATGCGCGGAACCGCCAGATTGTACACCGCGTACTACCACGGTTGGGCGCCGGGCCGCCGATCGGCGGCGCCCCGCTATACTGCGGCCATGGCGCTGCCCAACGTGCTCGTGCAACACCTGCGTACGGTCGCCGAGACACGACCCGCCGTTGCTGCGCTCTACGCGTTCGGCTCGCGAATCGACGGCTCGGCGCGCCCGGACTCCGATCTCGATCTCGGCGTTCTCTACGTGTCGCCGCAACCGCTGGAGGCAACCGTCGTGCTCGAAGAGGCGCTGCACCGCGTAACCGGCATGGCAGTCGACCTGACGGACGTTTCGCGGGCGGGAGCCTTCCTCGCGCATGCCATCGTCCGGGGCGAGCGGCTCTTCGCACGCGAGCCGACGGCCGCGGACCACTTCGAGCTGTACGTGCTGCGCCGGGCCGGGGACCTGCTGCCGTTCGAGCGCGAGCGCCGGGCCATGCTGCTCGCGCCGAAGCCATGACGCCGGGACCAGTCAACCGCGCCGTCGTCGCCGACAAGACCGCCTTGATCCGCCGGCTGCTCGACGCCGCACGCACGCTTCCGCTGGAAGACCTGGACGCCTTCACGGCCGATCCCAGGATGGTCGCGGCCGGTGAGTCGTATCTGCGCCGCGCGCTGGAGGCGCTGCTGGACCTCGCCCGCCACGTACTGGCCAAGGGATTCGCACGGGGCCCCGCCGAGTATGCCGAGGTCGCGCGTCAGCTCGGCGAGGTCGGCGTCGTCACGGAGAAGCAGAGTCAGCGCCTCGTGCTCATGGCCCGATACCGCAACCGGCTCGTGCACGTCTACCACCAGGTGACCGATGCGGAGCTGCACGAGTTGCTGACACAGCGGTTGGGCGACATCGAGGAGATGATCGGCGCGGTCACGACCTGGATGGCCCGGCATCCCGACCGCTGCGGCGACGGCGAGTGATCACGCGGTCCGGGTCGCGAACGGATCGACGACCGCCAGTCCGTCTATTCGCCGGAAAGAGCTTGGTGTCCAGGAAGCGCTCAACGCTCATGCATTGCTTCCCGGGCCAGCTTGCGTCCGATGCGCAGCCTGCCGCGCAGCTCACGCATGACCTCGACCGCTTCCGACGCCTGCCGCTTCCGGCCGACGTAGTCGGACAGCCAACGCCGGAACTGGTCGGCACCCAAGGTGATGTTCTTCATGCCAGCTATCACGCGACCCTCGTGCAGACTATTGTGGCACTCTGCGGACACCGAAGGCCATCCTGCGCAGGTGCTACACTTGACGCTCCCCGCCGCGGGCGCGCCGCGCTGGAACAGGAGGAAACATGGGCAGGTGGCCACGTGATCTCTCGCGCCTCACCCGCCGGGAAGCCCTCGGCCTGCTCGGCGCGGGCGCCGGCTTCGCGCTGACCGCCCGACCCGGCCGTGCGGCGCCGGCGCAGCAGGCGGCCGCCGACACTGCCTTTCCCGCAGGCGCCGTCATCCGCGCCATCCTCGAGGACCTCGCGCCGGAAGCGCTCGGGGGCGGCGCCACGCTGTTCCACGAGCACCTGGATCTGTTTCAGAACTACAGCAGCCCGCCCGTGGAGCGCGACCCCGCGGCGGGGCCGCTGACCGACGAGGAAGCCGAGACGTTCGTGGCGCTGGTCGCCGAGGAGCTGCGCATGGCCGCGGCCGACGGCATGAGCTGCATCGTCGATGCGGGCATCCTCCGGCGGTCGGAGCGGGAGCTCGAGTTCCTGCGCCAGATGTCGCTGCGCTCCGGCGTGCCGGTCGTCGTGGCCGGCGCCTACTGGCGGGCGCCCTTTCCGGACGAGGTCGCCGGGATGGGCGTGGACGAGCTCACCGAGCACTTCATCGCCGACGCGCGGGCGCAGAGGTGGGGGGCGTTCGGCGAGGTGGGCACCTCGATGGAGATGCTCGAGGTCGAACGGACCTTCCTGCAAGCCGTCAGCCGCGCCCATCACGCCACCAACCTGCCGATCTTCACGCACACGGAGCACGAGGGCTGCCGGCCGTGCGGCCTCGAGCAGCTCGACGTGCTCGAGGCGGAGAACGTCGACCTCCGCCGCGTCTGCGTCGGGCACCTGTCCGACGTCACGGCGGAGCAGGATCCGGGCTGGACCTCGCACCTGGAGATCGGCCGGCGGGGCGCCTACCTGGGGTTCGACACCGTCGGCCGGGCGTTGCGCCTGGAGACGTCGCCGGACATCCCCGAGACCGACAAGGTGCGGATGGTGCTGAACGTGCTCGAGGCGGGCTACGAGGACCAGGTGCTGCTGGCGTCCGACTTCGCCGCCTCGCGCGATCTCAAGTCCAACTGGGGCAACGGCTTCGCCACCGCCATCGTGCAGTTCGTGCCGAAGCTCCGGCACGCCGGCGTGGACGACGCCACGCTGCACAAGATTACCGTCGACAATCCCCGCCGCTTTCTCGCATTCGTGCCCCGGGAGGCCTAGTCATGCCGCTGAGAGACTGGATCGTTGCGCCGCTGGTCGTCGTGCTCATCGCTGCGTTCGCCCCCGGCGCCGCGGCGCAGCAGGCGCTGCCGGACCCGCCGCGGGCCGACCGGCAGCCGATGGGCCTCGCGGCCCCGCGCATCGCGCCGCTGCCCGCGGCGGAGTGGACCGACGAGCACCGCCGCCTCGCGGAGCAGTACGGCGGCGACGGGCGGGCGGACAACCAGCTCCACACGCTGCTCAACGTGCCGGCCATCGTGGAAGGGCTGATGCCGGTCACCGTCTACCTGAGCGAGGAGTCGACCATCCCGGCGCGGCACCGCTCGCTCCTGATCCTGCGCGCGGCCTGGCTGTGCGGCAACCAGCCCCTGTGGGCCACGCACGCGGCGCGCGCGCGCGACGGCGGCCTGACGGACGAGGAGATCCGCCGCGTCGCCCAGGGTCCGGACGCGGACGGCTGGGACCCGTTCGAGCGGACGCTCCTGCAGATGGCCGACCAGCTCTACCTGAACTCGTCGGTGACCGACGCGACCTGGAGCGCCCTGTCCGCGCAGTACGAAGAGCCCAACCTGATCGACGCCGTCGAGACGGTGAACCACTTCACCGTGCTCTCGATGATCTACAACTCGTACGGCATCCAGCCCGACGAGGACACGCCCGACCGGCTGCCCGCCGACGTCCCGTACCGCATCTCGGTGCCCGACCGCGAGCCGCCGCTCGCGGTGGCCCGGTTCGAGCCTCTCGACGGGCCCGGCATCGCCGTGTCGCGCACGTTCGCGCGGCATCCGCCGCTGGCGCAGCCCCGCAGCCGGCGGGCCAACTACATCAACCGGGTGTCGCCGCTCACGCCGCACGACCGCGAGATTCTCATCCTGCGCATCGGGTGGGATTGCCAGGCGGTCTACGAGTGGGCCAAGCACGTCGGCACGGTCGGACGGGCGCGCGACCACGGGGTGGACCCCGAGGCCGTCGCGAAGGGACCCGACGACCCGGGGGCGGACCCGTTCGACGCCACGCTCCTGCGCGTGGTCGACGAGCTGTACCGGAACGCGATCGTCTCCGACGAGACGTGGAACGCGCTGACCGCCGAGTACGACACCGTCGAGGCGATGAGCGCGGTGTACACACCGAGCTCCTACCGCGCGACGTCGATGTCGCTCAATACCTACGGCGTGCAGTTGGAGCCGGGCGACGAGGGGTTTCCGGACGTCCCCCTGCGGTAACGTCCGGCCGCGGTGACGGACGGCGCGCGCCGGGAGTCTGCGCCGCAGAACGGTTGCAGACTCCCGGGAGGGTTGGTTGGGCGCCACGCGGAGCCGTCAGGCCACGTGTGGCGGGCTAGAGCCTGATCACGTTCTCGGCGGCGGGGCCCTTCCCGCCTTCGACGACCTCGAACTCCACCCGCTGGCCCTCGGTCAGGCTCTTGAAGCCGTCGCCCTGAATGGCGGAATAGTGGACGAACACGTCCTTCTCGCCGTCGTCACGGGTGAGAAAGCCGAAGCCCTTGCTGTCGTTGAACCACTTGACCGTGCCGGTGACTGCCATTGACCGTACTCCTGCAGCTTGAATCGTCGGAGTCCGGTCCTGCCGTACGCCGACTACAACCATGCGCGATGTTGACGCGCGTTCGGCACCCGTACGCGGTGCCATGTTCATCGTTCGCAAACGCGAGAATGGACGAGCCGGCGCCCGTTGTCAAGTTTTCGGACAGCGGGTCGACGCGACACGGCGACCCGTCGATTGCGACTGCCGGAGATCCGGGCAGCCCGACCCGGGCCACCAGGCAGCAACTCGTCGAGCGAGCCTCCCGCCACAGCGACACGAATTCCGTCTTGACAACTGACTGAATTTACATAAATTCAGTCAGTTGTCATGCCTGGCACGTACATCCAGCAGGCTCAGCTCGCGCAGCTCGAACGCTCCGCCTCATCCACGCGCGTCGTGGTCGTGTACGGCCCCAGACGGGCCGGCAAGACCACCCTCGTCCGTGAGTACAGGCGGCGGCACGACCCGGATGCTCTGCTGGTCTCCGGCGAGGACGTCACCGTCCGCGAGTATCTGGAGAGCCAGTCGCTGGCCAAGCTGCAGGCGTTCGTCGGCCGGCGGCGTACGCTGATCGTCGACGAAGCCCAGCACGTGCGTGCGATTGGCCTGAATCTCAAGCTGCTCGCCGATCACGTCGACGGGCTCCGCATCATCGCCACGGGCTCGTCGTCCTTCGACCTCGCGCAGCAGACCGGGGAGCCCCTCACGGGACGCAAGCGCACGCTCCTGCTGCTGCCCCTCGCGCAACTGGAGCTCCAGAAGATCGAGGCCGCGCACGAGACCCGCTCTCAACTCGAGATGCGCTTGATCTACGGATCGTACCCCGAGGTCGTCCTGATGGCGTCGACCGCCGATCGGGAGTCCTATCTGCGAGAGCTGATCGCAGCCTACCTGTTCAGGGACATCCTGCAGCTCGAAGGCGTCAGGCACGCTGACAAGCTGCTGCGCCTGCTGCAGGCGATCGCTTTCCAGATTGGTGGAGAAGTATCCGTCACGGAGCTTGGGACGCAACTCGGCATGAGCAGGAACACCGTGGACCGCTACCTCGATCTCCTCGAGAAGTCCTACGTTATCTACGGCCGCCTCGGATTCAGCCGGAATCTCCGCAAGGAAATCGCCAAGAGCAGACGCTACTACTTCTACGACAACGGCATCAGGAACGGCGTGATCAACAACTTCAACCCCGTCGGCCTGCGCGACGACGTCGGCGCCTTGTGGGAGAACTACGTCATGGTGGAGCGCCTCAAGCGCAACCTGTATACCGGCCGCCACGTCGCGAGCTATTTCTGGCGCACCTACGACCGGCAGGAGATCGACCTGGTGGAAGAGCGCGGCGGGCGGCTCAACGGGGTGGAAATGAAGTGGTTGCCGCCGTCCAGGATCCGCGTCCCCCGCGCCTGGACCCAGGCGTACCCCGCGAGCTCGTTCCGTGTAATCGACCGGGAAAACTACCTCGACTTCATCACCGGCGGGTGAAGGCCGCATACAGATCTATCTGTCCGGGAGCCGGAAGACGATCAGCCCCGGCACGTCGCCGCCGACGGTCACCGCGAGGTGCTGCCGGCCGTCGAGCAGGTAGGTCATCGGGGCGCCGAGGGCGCCGGCCGGCAGGTCGAGCGAGGCGAGCTCGGCGCCGCTCAGCTTGTCGTAGGCCACCAGCCGGGGCCCATTGTTGCCGCCGCCCGTCGTCAGCGCGTGCACCAGCAGCGTCTTCGTGAGCAGCGGACCGCTGCGGCTGGCGTCGCCGCCCACCGGCGGCAGGTCGAGGTCGCGCAGCATGGGATGGTTGCGGATGCGGTCGCCGCTGCCGGTCGGAATCATCCACGCGTGCTCGCCGGTGTTCATGTCGATCGCCGTCATGCGCGTGTAGGGCGGCTTCCAGAGCGGCAGCCCGCGCGGCATCACCGGACCGGCCGTCGTCGAGCGCCGGATGTAGCGCAGCGTCGACTGCTCATGAGGCTCCGGCTCGGTGAGCTGAATCGTCGAGTGGCCGTTGGTCGACGGCACGTACAGGTAGCCGGTCTCGGGATCGACGGCCGCCCCGGACCAGCTCGCGCCCCCCGCGACGGGCGGCCGCATGATGGTGCCCCGCAGCGTCTGCGGCGTGTAGAGCGGCCCCAGCCGGAAGCCCTCGACCGCGTCGACCGCCATCCGCCGGATCTCGGGCGTGAAGTCGACCAGATCGTCGATCGACGTGCCCTGGTACTCGAACGGAGCCGGCCTCGTCGGGAAGGGCTGGGTCGGCGACATGACCTCGCCCTCCAGGTCGGTGTCGGTCGCGACCGGGCGCTCCTCGATCGGCCACACCGGCTCGCCGGTGACGCGATCGAAGACGTAGACGAACCCCTGCTTGCTGACCTGCGCCACCGCCTTGATCTCGCGTCCGTCGACGGTGATGTCGAGCAGGTTCGGCGCCGCCGGCAGGTCGTAGTCCCAGAGGCCGTGGTGAATCATCTGGAAGTGCCACTGGCGCTGGCCGGTCTCGACGTCCACCGCCACCAGGCTCTCGGCGAACAGGTTGTCGCCGAGCCGGTGCCCGCCGTAGTAGTCGTTCGTCGGCGTCCCGATGGGCAGGAACACCCAGCCCAGCTCCTCGTCGCCGCTCATCATCGACCAGATGTTGGTGTTGCCGCTGTAGCGCCACGACTCGTTGAGCCAGGTGTCCGAGCCGTACTCGTCGGCGCTCTGCGGCACCGTGTGGAAGTCCCACTTGTGCTGCCCCGTCAGCACGTCGTAGGCGCGGGCCCAGCCGGGCGTCGCCTCGCGGGTGATCGTGCGGTCGTTGATGGTCGAGCCGATGATGATGGTGTCGCGGACGACGATCGGCGGCGACTGCGACGAGAGCGTCAGCAGGTTCAGGATGTCGCGGCGGCCGCGCTCGGAGCGCGGGACGCCGGCCGTGAGATCCACGCGCCCGTTGTCGCCGAAGCCCGGGTCGGGCAGGCCGGTCTTCGCATCCACCGCGACGAGGTAGCCGTCGCCGGTGCCCCACACGATGCGCGCCGCGCCGTCCCGCTCCCAGTACGCCACGCCGCGGTGCCGCCAGCCCGCGATGGCCGGCGTCCCCGACTCGTAGGCGCGCGGATCGTGCACCCACAGCGTCTCGCCGCTGCGCGCGTCGATGGCGGCCGCCCGGTACAGCGGCGTGCTGAGATACAGGACGCCGTCGACCATGAGCGGCGTCGCCACCAGCGCGCTGATTGTCGGGCGCGAAACGGTCTGCGTCTGCCCGTCCCAGGCGGTCCAGCGGTCGGGCTCCTGCTCCTGCAGGATGTCGAACAGCCTGTCCGCGGCGATCAGCGAATCGCCGGCCGGGGTCGCGTGGACGAGGTGGGAGTCGACCGACCGCCAGTGCCACAGCACCTCGAGATCGGCGAAGTTCCCGGCCGTGATCTGGTCGAGCGGCGAGTACTTCGTGCTGCCGGCGTCCCCGGCGTAGCTGCGCCACTCGCCGCTCGCCGGCGCCCCGTACTGCGCCTCCGCCGGGCCTGCGGCCAGACCTGCCGACGCCGCGACCACCACCGCCACTGCACCAATCCATCGCATAGTCATGACCTCGGTTGCCCCCGGGACGCGGTCTCATTCTAATATGACCGGGCCATGGCCACATCCCGTTCGATCGTCACGAAGCTCGTCATCGGACTGCTCGCGTTTGGCGTCCTGTCGGTGCTGTTCATGCGCACGCTGCGCGATACGGTCACTGCACCGTACCTGATGCGCCCGGAGCACGTGACGGGTTGGCAGGTCACGTTGGCCCCGGCCCTGGGTCCGGACGGCCCGCTGCTCCTGCTCGCGCCGCCCCACGAGCTGCCCCTGGAGCTGTTCGAGCAGGTCTTCGACCGCACCATGGAGTCGATGAACGCGCCGCCGACCTACGGCGTGACGCTCCTCCTGCGCGGCGAGTACCAGCGCGCCCTGGCCCCCCTGGTCGCGCTGGACGAGCTCGAGGCGCTCGCGCACGAGGTCGGTCTGGCCGACGCGGCGGTCGAGCCGCGCTGCCTGGCGGTGCGGGCCGGACTCACCGTCGCGGAGCCGCGCAGCACGTACTTCGTGGTCTTCGGGCTGCCCGCGCTGCGCGCCTATCGCGAGCGCGTCGCCCAACTGCTCGCGGAGCGCGGTGGCGACGCGGCGGCGTTCGATCCGGCCGCGCTGGCGCCGGCGCTGTACCTGGCCGCCACGGACAGGGGTCCGCGAGGCTGGCCGGTGACCGACGGCGCGGTCGAGGAGCTTTGCGTCGCGCCGCTGGAGCTCCACAGTTCAGGCTGAACGCGGCGCCCGCTGCCACCGCAGCCAGTGGTCGGCCAGCACGAGCGCGATCATCGCCTCGCCCATCGGCACGAAGCGGGGCAAGAGACACGGGTCGTGCCGGCCCCTGGTCGCGATCGTCGCCGGTTCGCCGGCACGGGTCACCGTGTCCTGGGGTTGCGGCAGGCTGCTGGTCGGCTTGACCGCGCAGCGCAGCACGATCGGCTGGCCTGACGAGATGCCGCCCAGCATGCCGCCGTGGCGGTTGCCGCGGGTGGCGACACGCCCTTCCCGCATCTCGAACGGGTCGTTGTTCTCGCTGCCACGGGCGGTCGCCACGCCGAAGCCGGCGCCGTACTCGACGCCCAGCACCGCCGGCAGGCTGAACAGCGCCTTGCCCAGGTCCGCTTTCAGCTTGTCGAACACCGGTTCGCCCCAGCCGGGCGGCACGCCGGTGGCGACGAGTTCCGAGATGCCGCCAACGGAGTCGCGCTCCGCGCGCATCCGTTCGATCAGCTCCGCCATTCGCGCCGCGGCCTCCTGATCCGGGCAGCGCACCGGGTTCGACTCGACCTGTTCCAGGGTGACCGCCGCCGGGTCGTCGATCCGCCCCTCGATGTCGCCGATGCTCTTCACGTAGCCGACGATCCCGACCCCCCAGCGCTCCCGCAGCAGCTTCTTCGCCACCGCCGCGGCCGCCACCCGCACCGAGGTCTCGCGGGCGCTCGAGCGTCCGCCGCCCCGGTAGTCGCGGAAGCCGTACTTCGCGTCGAACGTGTAGTCCGCGTGTCCGGGCCTGTACTTGTCCCTGATCTCGCTGTAGTCCTTCGGCCGCTGATCCCGGTTCTCGATCAGGAAGGCGATCGGCGTGCCCGTCGTCCTGCCCTCGAACACGCCGGACAGGATGCGGGCCTCGTCCGGCTCCATCCGCTGCGTGGTCAGCTTCGACTGCCCCGGCCGGCGACGGTCGAGATCCGGTTGAAGATCCGCCTCGGACAGTTCGAGGCCCGGCGGCACTCCGTCGAGGATGCCGACGTAGCCCGGCCCGTGGCTCTCTCCCGCCGTGGTCAGCCGCAGCGCGGTTCCGAAGGTGTTCCCGGCCATGACACGGGCACTCTGCCACAGCCCCGCCGCAGGCCGAACCGGCGTAGACTGACGGGTGATGCAGAGTTCGACTGCCACCGCGTCGTTCGAGTCGCCGCCAATCGATGCGGTCGGCGTCGAGGAGCGGGTGGCGAGGCTCTGCTCGCGCTCGATCAAGAAGGACGCCAAGCTCCAGGCCCTCTACCTGACGCTGTCGATGATCGACCTGACGACCCTCGAGGGGGCCGACTCCGAGGGCAAGGTACGGCAGCTCTGCGCCAAGGCGCTCCAGCTTCACGCGGCATTGCCCGATCTGCCTCACGTGGCAGCCGTCTGCGTCTACCC
>CAZMWA010000237.1:0-7511 GCA_964569405.1 uncultured Vicinamibacteraceae bacterium
GTAGAACGCGAACGAGGCGTCGGCGCCGTAGGCGTCGTTCTCGCCGTTGCGGTCCAGCGACACCGAGCGGCGCGTGAAGATGGCCCCGATGCGGCTGCGGCGCAGGATGTCCTGCTTGACGCGCACCACCGTGAAGTTCGTGGCCAGCGCGTTCGCGTCGGGCGCGTCGCCGGTCTGCATGTTGAGCGCGCCGATGCTGAAGTTGCCGACCTTGCCCGTCAGCCGGATCGGGGCCATCTTCACGCGCCGCTCGGTGGCGCTGGACCGCAACGGCGAGAACGCCGTCTACGGCGCCGACGCCTCGTTCGCGTTCCACGACAACGTGACCATCAACGGCTACTACGCCCGCACGCGCACGTACGGCCGCACAGGCGACGACGCGAGCTACCAGGGGCAGTTCACGTACGACGCCGACCTGTTCGGCCTGCAGGTGGACCACCTGCTGGTCGGCAGGAACTTCAACCCGGAGATAGGGTTCATGCGGCGCCTGGACTTCCGGCGCTCGTTCGTGGCGGCCCACTTCCGGCCGCGGCCGCGCGGGATAGAGGCCATCCGGCAGTTCACGTTCGGCGGCAGCGTCGACTACATCGAGAACGGCGCGCGCGACCTCGAGACCCGCGCGGCGCGCGGGCAGTTCGTCACCGAGCTCGAGAACAGCGACCGGCTCACCGTCGATGTGATGCGCAGCTACGAGCTGCTCGTCGAGCCGTTCGAGGTGCACAAGAACGTGGCCATCCCGATCGGGGGGTACGGTTTCCAGGACGTCTTCCTGTCGTATCTCATGGGCCAGCAGCGGCCGGTGTCCGGCACCGCGTTCGTGCAGCGCGGGGCGTTCTTCGGGGGCGACATCAACGCGTTCGGGTACCGCCAGGGGCGCGTCGGGGTGACGCCGCAGCTCTCCATCGAGCCGACGGTGCAGATCAACCGCATCAGCCTGCCGCAGGGGCGGTTCACGGCGACGGTGGCGACGACCCGGGCGACCTACACGTTCACGTCGCGGATGTTCCTGTCGGCGCTGGTGCAGTACAACTCGGCCATCGACCAGATGGGGACCAACGTGCGGTTCCGGTGGGAGTACAGCCCGGGCAGCGAGCTGTTCGTGGTCTACAACGACCAGCGCGACACGACGTTGCGCCCCGGGCGGCTGCCGCTGCTCGAGAACCGCGCGTTCATCGTCAAGTTCACGCGGCTCCTGCGATTTTGACTTACCGGAGGACCCACTGGACGCCGGCGACCAGGGCGACGGCGTTAAGGCCCAGGTTCTCCCCGGCGGTACCGGCGTTCGAGATGTGGTGGTTGCGCAGCTCCACGATCCAGCCCGGCCCGCGCGGCGGGACCCAGCGGATGCCGGCGCCGTACAGGAGCTGGCCGTTGAAGACGCGGTCGATCTCGGGCACGTCGAGCGATGTCCAGAGCAGCCCGGCGCCACCGGCGAAGTACGGAGTCCAGCTCCGTTCGCTCCAGAGGTGGTAGCGCACGCCCAGGCCGGCGACGCCGCCGGCCACCGCCAGCGTCGGCGCGGGGTAGACGAGCAGCGTGCCTTCGCCGTAGAGCTCGAGGTGGTCGGTCAGGAAGCGGCCGAGCTGGGGATGGAAGGCGGCGAATCCGAGGTCGGTCCCGGTCTTGCCGTAGCCCGGCACGCCGTGCTTCCAGGTGTGGCCCCAGCCCCAGGCCAGCCCGCGCGTCCAGTAGCCGGTGGCGAGCAGCGGCTCCTGGGCGGCCGCCGCCGGCGGCGTGAGGGCGAGGGCCAGTGCGACCGCGGCGGCCGTCCAGCGCCGGCGCGCCGCGCTCCGTGCCCTGCGCCCCGCCCCGCTCCCGCCGGGGCGCGCCCGGCGGGGTCTACGCCGTGCTACGGCGCGGACTCCTGGCCCGCCAATCGTCCAGGAGTTCACGCCGTTTACGGCGCGGCCTCCTGGCGCCGCTCGTCCGCGCGGGCGCCGGCCAGGATGTTGGCGGCCGAGTAGTTGCCCTCGTGACAGGCGTACTCGAAGAGCTCGCCGTCGATGCCGACCAGCGGGAAGGCCGCGGTCCACGGACTCGTCCACGTGCCGGGATCGTCGATCGTGAACTCGTAGCTCAGCGTCCCGTCGTCCAGCCGCGTGAAGCGCTCGACCAGCCGGGACGTGGCGACGGCGCCGCGCGGGTCGACGTAGCGCCAGATGTTGACGCCGCGGGTCATGTCGCGGCCCGACGCGAAGTTGGTGGTTTCGACGACCAGCGTCTCGCCCTCCCAGCGGCCGCGCGAGTCGCCCATCCACTGCCGGATGCCGGCGTCCAGATGGGGCCGCCCGTCCAGCGGCACGATGCGCGCGTCGTGGATCATCTCGTTGAGGATCACGACGTGGCCGGGCGTCTGGAACAGTTGCACGGTGTTGTTGTAGGCGCTCGGGACGAACGGGGGACCGGCGTTGAAGCCCATGATGCAGCGGTCGGTGATGGATAGATCCTCGTGCCCGGCGGGCGGCCGCGGGCCGGCGGCCTGCCGGGCCTCGTTGCGCGCCCGCGCCGCCGGCGCCGGGGGCGGCAGCCGGCCGTCGGGCGGGTCGACGATGAGCGACGTGCGCAGCGTGCCGACCACGCGCGTGCCGTAGTCGACCCAGAAGCGGTTGTAGGTGCCGGTGTCGCCGGGCCGGGGCGGGCGGTCGACGCGCGCGAGGGCGGTGCGCTCCTCGAAGCTGGCCGCCTCCTCCGCGGTGAGCAGCTCGCGGTCCGCGACGTCGTCCGGGCGCTGCAGCGGCGTGATCGTGGCGAAGGTGTACACGCCCTGCAGATCCGGGTCGCCCCAGGCCGTCCGCGCCGGCGACTGCGCGGCCGCGTGCGCCGCGCCGGCGACCGCGGCCATGCCGGCGAGAGCCGCGGCGCGGGTCAGCACGATCGGTCGATGTCTCATCTCGAACCTCCCTGTACGCCGGCCGGCTGCTCCGGTCGCTGCGGAATCGGACGCAAGTGCGTCCCGGCATTCTAGTGCGCCCGCGCCGCCGGCTGCCAGCCACCGCCGCGCCGCCCGCTCGCGCTGGCCCGTGCCAACGCGTGCTAAAGTGGTAACTCAGCCGGTGGACGCACAGCGCCGAAGACCGTTCCGCTCGCTCGCTGCGGCGGTGCTGTGCGGCGTCGCGGCGCTGGCGGCGCCCGCGCCGGCCGCGGCGCAGCGGGGAGGGCTGGCAATCGATCGCCTCGCGGCCATCGACGGCCCGCCGCCGCCGGTGCCGCCCGCCGTCCTCGCGCGCGATGCCGCCGGACGCGTCACCGGGCGGGCCGTCCGGCTGCCCACCCCCCTCGACATCGACGGCCGCCTCGACGAGGAGGTCTACGCCGCCGTTCCCACCATGTCGGGCTTCGTGCAGGTCGAGCCGGTCGCCGGGGCGGCGGCGACGGAGCAGACCGACGTGTGGATCTTCTTCGACGACGAGCGGGTCTATCTCGCGGCCCGCTGCTGGGAGAGCGAGCCCGAGCGGGTCACGGTCGACGAGATGCGGCGGGACAACACCAACATCGGCCGCAACGACCACCTGGCGTGGATCTTCGACACGCTCTACGACCGGCGCACCGGCGTCGTCTTCGAGGTCAATCCCCTGGGCGGCCGGATGGACGGGCAGGCGACGAACGAGGGCCGCACGAACTTCGACTGGAACCCGATCTGGGACGTCGAGGTCGGCCGCTTCGCGGGCGGCTGGACCGTCGAGGCCGCGCTGCCGTTCAAGTCGCTGCGCTACCGGCCCGGCGCGGCCCAGCTCTGGGGCTTCAACGTGCGCCGCCGCAACCGCTGGAAGAACGAGCTGTCGTATCTCGTCCCGGTGCCCGCCGCGGTGGGCGGGCGCGGCCTGCGGGCCTCGCTGGCGGCGCCGCTCGTGGGTCTGGAGGCGCCGCCCGGGTCGCGGCGCCTGGAGGTCAAGCCGTACGCCATCGCCGACGTGACGAGCGACGCCGGCGCCATCCCGGCGATTGCGAACCGGCCGGGCGGCGACGTCGGGATCGACGTCAAGTACGGCGTCACGCGCAGCCTGACGGCCGACTTCACCTACAACACCGACTTCGCGCAGGTCGAGGCGGACGAGCAGCAGGTCAACCTCACGCGCTTCAGCCTCTTCTTTCCGGAGAAGCGCGAGTTCTTCCTCGAGAACCAGGGCACGTTCGCCTTCGGCGGCGACCGCGGCTGGGGCGACACGCCGATCCTCTTCTACAGCCGGCGCATCGGCCTGCAGGGCGGACGCGAGGTGCCGGTGGAGGGCGGCGGCCGGCTGACGGGGCGGGTCGGCGCCTTCGACCTCGGCCTGCTGCACATCCGGACCGGCGCGGAGGGCGGGGCGGGCGCCCGGCCCACCGGCTTCTCGGTCGTCCGGCTGAAGCGGGACGTCTTCCGCCAGAGCAGCGTCGGGGTGCTGATGACGCAGCGCTCGGTCGGGCTGACCGGGCCCGGCGGCAACGCCGCGTACGGCGTCGACGGGGCGTTCCGGTTCCTGCAGAACCGACTGGCGATCGACACCTACTGGGCGCAGACGCGCAGCCCGGGCCTGGCCGGGTCGGCCGCGAGCAGCCACCGGGCCTACCTGGACTTCGACGGCGACCGCTACGGGTTCCGCGCCGAGCGTCTCATGGTGGGCGACGTCTTCAACCCGGAGGTCGGGTTCGTGCGGCGCGCCGACATGCGCAAGAGCGCCGGCCGGTTCCGGTTCAGCCCGCGCCTGTGGTCCGTCGAGGCGATCCGCAAGCTGTCGTGGCGGGCGTCGGTCGACTACATCGAGAACCTGGCCGGCCGCCCGGAGACGCGCGAGAGCGACGCGGACTTCGGCATCGAGTTCGAGAACAGCGACCGCTTCAGGCTGCGCTACCGCCGCACCTTCGAGTACCTCCCCGAGCCGTTCGAGATTGCGCCGGACATCGTCCTGCCAGTGCGCGGCTACGACTTCGACATGATGCAGCTCCGCTACAGCTTCGGCTCGCAGCGGATGGCGACCGCCGACGTCCGGGTGGAGCACGGCGGGTTCTTCAGCGGCCAGCGGACGGCGCTGCTGGTGCGGCGCGGCCGGCTGAAGCTGGCGCCGCAGTTCGCCGTCGAGCCGACGTACTCCGTCAACTGGATCGATCTGGCGGAGGGGGCGTTCACCACGCACTTGGTGGGCTCGCGGGTCGTCTACACGACGACCCCCAAGGCGTTCACCAGCGCGCTGCTGCAGTACAACTCGGCGAGCCGCACGATGGCCGCCAACGTGCGCTTCCGCTGGGAGTACCAGCCGGGGAGCGAGCTGTTCGTCGTCTTCAACGAGCAGCGCGACACGCTGGCGCGCCGCTTCCCGGAGCTGGAGAGCCGGGCGGTCGTCGTCAAGCTGACGCGCCTGCTCCGGTTCTAATTTTAGACGGGGCTGCGCCCCGAACCCCCGGCGTCCACTTGCGGGGACCCCCTTGCCCCGCGCCGTTCCCGCCGAGGCGCGCTGTGCGCGCCTTGCGGAGTCTGCACCGTTTTACGGCGCAGACTCCTACCGCTCGTTGGGTCGCGGCAATAGGATCGGGAACGATGGGCAACACGCGACTTCCGGCGTACGCGGAGGCGGTCTGCGCCGGATGGAGTTGCTCGGCGAGCGGCCACCGCTGACCGGAAGGCCGTGGGACGCACTGCTCGCGGCGATGGTCGAGCACCTGTGCGAGATCCACGACCTGCCGGTGCCGGCATGAGCCAGGAGCACGAGCGGTTCCTAAAGTCGCATTGCGTCAGTAGGTCCACTCCTCGTGGGCGAGCGGGGCGCGGTTCAGCTCGTCGCGGTGCGCGCGCCAGCGTGGCATGAGGTCGTCCAGCAGCTCGCGAAACCGATCGTTGTGACGCGGCTCGATCAGATGCACCATCTCGTGCACCAGAATGTACTCGAGGCAGGACGCCGGCTTCCTGGCCAGCTCGAGGTTCAGCCAGATCCGGCGGGCGTCGGGATTGCAGGTTCCCCAGCGGGTCTTCATCCGCCGGATGCGGATCTCGGCGACCGGGACGCCAACTCGCGGCTCCCATGCCGCCAGCAGCGCCGGCAACCGTTCACGGAGTCGCCGGCGGTACCAGCGGTACAGCACGGCCTCACGTGCGTCGCGGCCGGTGCCGGGACGTGTCTGCAGCTCGAGCGTCGTCCGGTTGCGGAAGCGCACCGCCGGCGGACCGTCCTGCTCGACCACCGCGAGCCGGTAGCGGCGGCCGTCGACATAGTGGCTCTCCCCGCTCACCATTTCCCGCCGGGACTGGCGATGTTGCCGGTCGAACTCGGCCTGCCGCCGACGTATCCATCCCAGGCGCGCGATGACGGCCAGCCTCACCGCCTCGTCGTCCACGTACGACGGGGCTGCTACCCGTACTCGACCTTGCGGCGGGTAGACGCCTAGGTGGAGGTGCTTGATGTTCTTGCGGACGACCTCGACCCGCATGCCGCGGACGTCGATGCGGCGTCCGTCCACGTCAGTAGTCACGCTGTGCCTTGACGATCTCGAAGATCCTGTCGACGAGGTCCGCGTCGTTACCGAGCACCGACCCGATGGCGTTGCGCACCTCCCGCTCCTTGATCCGGTTGCCGCGCCAGTCGGCCTTCTTGACGCCGCGGATCGCGCGGTCGATGGCCACGGCGGCGTCGGCTCGGGCGTCGACGACGCCGTCGCGTCGTTCGTCGTCGTAGCGGGGGCGCCTCTCGCGCACCGTCTGTGCCCGAGGCGCCGCGAGCGCATCCAGGTTGTCGAACAGCGCCCGCAACGCGCCGCTGTCGATGCGCGCCGGGTAGGACGAGCGCGTCTCGGGATTGCCGATCCGCCTGGTGAAAGCGACGATCTTCGCCAGGTACGCCTGGTAGTCCAGCGCCTCCTGCTTGCGCTGGCGGATCAGGGCGTCGAGCAGCCCGGACATCCGCTCGTAGTACCTGGGGTTGATCGCCATCTCGTCGAGGATGACCCGGCGGACGTTGTTCTCGATGGTCTCGGCCACCGCGTCGTGGTTTCCCTGGATCCCATCGGGCAGCGATTCGACGGCGGCTTCGCCGCGCTCGACGATCAGTTGCACCAGCGTCAGGTCGTCGAGCTCCGATAGCTTCTCGCTCTCGCCTGCCCGGACGTAGGTGTCGAGCAGGTGCCGCATGGCCGGCTCGTACAGCTTCATGTCGACGTAGTCGCCGCTCGCCAGCTTGACCTCCCGGCGCACCTGCTCGTAGTGCTCCACCTCGGTCTTGATTTCCTGCGCCTCCGCGCCCGAATAGCCGGCCTCGCGCATCTCGTTCGCGAGGTTGGAGTACGCTCGCAGGAACGCCGCGGCCAGCTTGTACAGAGCCACCCGTTTCGACTCGTTCTCGGCGAGTGCATCGGCGTCGCCACAGAAGTAGCGCAGGTACGCGGCGGTGTCGCGTGGCGGCTCGACCGGCTCGCACAGCGCCGCCACCTTCTCGCGGGCCTCCTCCAACCGCTCGCGGCCCTGGCGCAGGCGGTCCTTCAGCAGGCCCTGCACGTCGGCGGCGTCGTAGCCCTCGAAGGCGCCGCCGGTGTAGTCGTGGATCGAC
>CAZMWA010000238.1:0-7536 GCA_964569405.1 uncultured Vicinamibacteraceae bacterium
GGCGACAGCCTGCAAGGCGCGCCGTGCGCGCCTTGCAGGCTGTCGCCTGCCTATAATGCGCGAGCGATGGGTCCGGAGTGCCGGGAGGCGCCGCCCCGGCTGCTGCGCCAGGGCATCGACGAGTTCAACCGCGGCGCCTGGTTCGAGCAGCACGAGACGCTCGAGGAGCTGTGGCGGGCGGAGCGGCGCGAGGTCCGGCGCCTGTACCAGGGCATTCTCCAGGTCGGCGTGGCGATGCACCACGTGCGTAACCACAACCACCACGGCGCCGTCTACATGCTGCGCCGGGGAACGATGTACCTGCGGCCCTTCGCGCCCTGCTGCCAGGCGGTCGACGTGGCCGACCTGCTGGTCCAGGCAGCCCGCGTTCTCGCGGCCGTGGAGGCGCTGGGCCGCACGGGGCTCGACCGGTTCGACTGGGCGCTGGCGCCGCGCGTCCGCCTCGTCGCCGCGCCGCCGGCCGCCGGGGAGTGACGCCCGGAACGCCGGGCTTCCGCTGCTATACTGCACGCGCCTCGGAGGACATCGCCCCATGCCGGCGCCGCGCTTCACGAACGACACGCTGGCGTTCCTGAACGCGCTCGCGGAGAACAACGACCGCGAGTGGTTCCGCGCCCGCAAGGCCGACTACGAACGCCACGTGCGGCAGCCGATGATCGACGTCATCGAGCAGCTCGCGGCCGACCTGCCGCGCTTTGCGCCCGACCTCGTCGCCGCGCCGAAGGTGTCGATGTACCGCGTCTACCGCGACACGCGGTTCTCGGCCGACAAGAGCCCGCTCAAGACGCACGTGGCCGCCGTCTTTCCGCATCGGGCGCTGACGAAGCACGGCGGCGCCGGCATGTACCTGCACGTCGCCCGCGACCACACGCTGGTCGGCGGCGGCATCTACGCGCCCGAGCCCCGGCAGCTCTACCGCCTGCGCGAGCACGTGGCGGCCAACTTCGAGCGCCTGCGCGGCATCGTCGAGTCGGCCGCCTTCCGCCGCGCCTTCGGCGAGATCAGCGGCGAGCGCCTCAAGCGCGTTCCGGTGGCCTTCCCGAAGGACCATCCGGCCGCGGAGTACCTGAAGCTGAAGCAGTTCCTGGTCGGCCGGCAGCACCCCGCGGAGTTCGCGACCGGCTCCCGCTTCTACGGCTCGCTCCTGCGCCAGTTCGAGCGCCTGGCGCCGTTCATCGCGTTCCTCAACGAGGCGCTGGTCGGCGCGCGGCGCTGACCCGACCGCACCCCGGGCGTCGGCGCGCAGCGGTCACGCCGGTCCGGGCTGTTAAGATACGGCTGGAGCGGCCGCCATGCTACGGGAGATCATCGTCAGTCTCCTGCGCGGATTCAGGCTGCGCTGTCCCTGCTGCGGCTACGGACCGCTGTTCGCCACGGCCTTTCGGATGCACGATCAGTGTTCGTTCTGCGACGAGAAGTTCGAGCGCGAGCCCGGCCAGTGGCTCGGGGCCGTCTACGTGAACCTCGGGCTGACGCTCGGACTCGTTGCGGTCGGCATCGTGCTCACGCAGACCTTCACGTCGCTCTCCACCACCCAGCAGATCGCCATCTGGACCCCGCTCGCCGGGCTCGGCCCGTTCGTGTTCTACCGCGCGTCGAAGGGACTCTGGACCAGCATCATCTTCATCGGTGAAGGGCTCTACATCCCGTGGCCGAACCGGTAGCCCGGCCCGGGGCCGCGGCAGCCATCCTCCTGCGCCTCGGGGCCGCGTTCACCTACCCGGCGTTCCGCAACCTGTGGACGGCCGCGTTCACCTCGGCCGCCGGCACGTGGATGCAGCGCTTCGCGCAGCAGTGGCTGATCTTCGACCTGACCGGCTCGGCCTTCTACCTCGGGCTCGACGCCTTCGTGGGCGCCGTCCCGCTGCTCCTGTTCACGCTGATCGGGGGCGTGACCGCCGACCGCTACGACCGCCGCCACCTGCTGATGGCGTCGCAGATGCTGCAGATGGCGTGCGCCCTCGTCCTGACGCTGCTCGTGCTGTTCGACGCGGTCAACCTCGCCTACATCCTGGCGCTCTCGTTCGTCACCGGGCTGGCCCAGGCGTTCGGCGGCCCCGCGTTCCAGTCGCTGATCCCCGCGCTCGTCCCGCGCCACACGCTGCCCAACGCCGTGGCGCTCAACTCCATCCAGTTCAACCTCGCCCAGTCGATCGGCCCGGCGATCGGCGGGCTCGTGTTCACCAGCCTGGGGCTGGCCGCCTGCTTCGGGCTCAACAGCGTCTCCTTCCTGGTGGTCATCGTCGTGCTCGCGCTGATGCAGGCGCAGCCGGCCAACCGGGAGCGCAACAAGACGGTTGCGGAAGACCTGAAAGGCGGACTGCAGTACGTCGGGCAAGGCGGCGCGCTGCTGGCGCTCACCATCCTGGCCGTCACCACGACGTCGCTCGGCCTCCCGCTGCGCGCCTTCCTGCCGGTCTTCGCCGGCGACCCCGAGACGCTCAGCCGGATGATGACCACCCTGGGCACCGGCGCCGTCACCGGTGCGCTGGTCGTCGCCTGGCTGGGGAAGTTCGAGCGCATGGGACTGACCCTGCTGCAGGTTCTGGCCTCGTTCGGCGTCCTCGTGGCGACCTTCGCCTCGCTGCCGGTCGGCCCCTGGAGCTACGTGCTGCTGTTCCTGGCCGGCAACGCGCTGCTCATCGTCTTCTCGCTGACCGCCTCGCTCGTGCAGCTCACCGTCCCCGACGAACTGCGCGGCCGCGTGATGAGCATCTACCTGACGGCGTTCCGCGGCGGCCTGCCGCTCGGCAGCCTCGTCAGCGGCGCCCTGACGCGCTACGCCCCGACGGAGACCGTCGTCGCCGTCAACGCCGGCCTGCTGGTCCTGGTGGCCGTGTACTTCCTGGTGCGCAGCCACGGCGTGCGGGAACTGTGAGTTGTCGACGAGCAGGCCACCGCTGACTGCACTATGCTGTCACCAATGGTATAGTGCAGTCATGGCGGTGCAAATCACTATCCGCGACGTCCCCGAAGCGGTTCGCGACCGGCTTGCCGTGCGCGCCGCGCGGCAGCACCAGTCGATGCAGGGGTTCCTGCGCGCGGAGTTGGTGCGCCTTGCGTCCCGCCCCTCGGTAGACGAGTGGCTCGAGGCGGTTCGCGAACGCAAGGCAGCCGCCGGGACCCGCGTCCCGCCCGGCAGCATCCTCCGTGCGCGTGATGCCGACAGGCGGTGACGGTCGTAGCGGACGCCTCGGTGCTCGTGGCCGCGCTGGTCGATTCCGGTCGCGAAGGGGAATGGGCCGAGTCCGGGCTTGCTGCAGGCCATGTTGCCGTGCCCGAGCTGGCCGTGGCGGAGGCCACGAATATCCTGCGCCGACTGGAGCGTGCCGGCGGAATCTCCGGATTCGAAGCTTCAACCTCATACCGCAGCCTCCTGCAACTCGAAGTAGAGCTGTTTCCGTTCGCTCCGTTCGCCGAGCGCGTCTGGGCGCTGCGCGGCAACCTGACCAGCTACGACGCCTGGTACGTGGCGCTCGCCGAGACGCTCGATTGCCCGCTGATAACGCTGGACCGCCGGCTGAGCCGTGCGCCCGGCCCCACGTGCGCCATTCGCGTGCCGCCGATCTAGATTTCGGCTCCGCCGGTCGACCTGACACGCGCCGGATGCCCACATGAAGCACGAGCTGGAGGTCATCGAACGGAAGAGCCGCCAGCCCACGGAGCATCCGCCGCTGCTGTTCGTGCACGGCTCGGCGCACGGCGCCTGGTGCTGGACCGAGCACTTTCTGGACTACTTCGCCGACCAGGGCTTCGACGCGCACGCGCTGAGCCTGCGCGGCCACGGCGGCAGCGGCGGGCGGGAACGCCTGCGCTGGGCGTCCATTGCCGACTACGTGGACGACGTCGCGCGGGTGGCGGCCAGCCTCCCGAGCGCGCCGGTCGTCGCCGGGCACTCCCTGGGCGGCATGGTCGTCCAGCGGTACCTGGAGCGGCACGTCGCGCCGGCCGCGGTGCTCCTGGCGCCGGGGCCGCCGGGCGGGAACCGCGACCAGGCGGCACGGATGGGCCTGCGGAATCCGTGGGTGGCGATCGAGTCGCTGCTGATGCTGGACCCCGGGCGGGGCTTCGCCACCCCTGCCCGCGCCCGCCGCTTCCTGTTCTCGCCGGACCTCGACGAGGCAGCGCTGCGCCGCTACGTCAAGCTGCTCGGGCGCGAATCGTTCCGCGCGCTCGTGGAGCTGGGCTACCTGCGGCCCGACGCGGCCCGCGTGCGGAGAACGCCGCTGCTGGTGCTGGGGGCGGAGCGCGACTACATCGTCTCCCCCGCTGACATCCGGCGCACGGCGGCGGCCTACGGCGCCGAGATGCGGATGCTGCCGGAGATCGCGCACGACCTGATGCTGGACCCGGGCTGGCGCCGCGCCGCCGACGCGCTGCGGGCGTGGCTGGTCGGCGCGCTCGAGTCGCATCGCCGCTGAGCCGCATCCGGCGTGGTACGATGGCCGCGTCGCGAGGTGAGCCAAATGAAGAAGCGTCTTGTCGGTGTCGTTCTGCTCGTGCTGGCTGCGGGTCCGTTGGCGGCTCAGGACTTCCCGCCCGGGTACGTCGATCCGGCGCCGCTGCTCGCGGCGGTGGCCGAGGAGATCGGCGAGGCCGACCTGCGGTGCATCGCGTTCTCGGGCAACGGCTTCGCCGGCGCCGTGGGCCAGACCTTCGACAACTCGTACAACGTCGACTGGCCGCGCATCGACGCGCTGGCCAACTACACCCGCGTCATCGACTGGGAGAACGAAACCAGCGTCGAGACGTTCGACCGCCAGCCCGGCCTCGCGCCCGCGTCCTGGAAGTACGGCCTCGGCTGGCAGAGCGGCACGCCCACGCAGGCCCGGACGCGCCAGACGCACGTCACCAACGGCGCGCACTCCTGGCACATGGACGGCGACGGGCCGCCGGTGGCCGTGCACCCCGAGATCGCCGAGGTGTACCGGCTCGACATGTGGCTGAACCCCCACGGGTTCCTCAAGGCCGCCCGCCTGCCCGGGGCGAACCCGGTGGCGTTCTGGCGCTGGGAGCAGATCGAGAAGGGCCGCGACGGCAACGTGGTGGCGCCGGAGAAGATGCACGTGGTGGCGATCACGATGTTCGGCAAGTACCAGGTGGACGCCACGATCAACGCCCGCAACCAGATCCAGCGCATCAAGACGACGGTGAACATCCCGGCGCTGGGCGACTTCAACATCGAGCACGAGTCCACCAACCAGATCCCGATCGGCGGCGTCAAGTGGCCGACCGACTGGCACTCGCACCAGGGCTGGGACGACAACTGGCAGTTCTACCGCCAGAGCACCGGCCACAACGCCTACGGCGGGACGTTCGCGGACATCCGGCCCAACGAGTGCGGCGACCCGCTCCCGGTGCCGGCGTCGGTGGCCGAGGCCGACTGGTCCATCGAGGTCACGGTCGACGAGCTCGCCGACGGGGTGTACCGGCTGGGCGGCGGCCCCGCCAACAGCTACATGGTGGAGTTCGACAACTTCGTGGCCGTCTTCGAGGCGCCCGGCGACGAGGAGCGCAGTCTCGCGGTGATCGAGCGGATCACGGAGCTGGCCCCCGGCAAGCCCATCCGCTGGGTGATCGTGTCGCACCCGCACTTCGACCACATCGGCGGGTTGCGCACGTACCTGCACGTCGGCTCGACCATCGTCACGCACACCCTGAACCTGGACTTCCTGAACCACGACGTGCTGACCTACGAGCCGCGCACGATCAAGCCGGACATCGTCTCGCGGTGGCCGCCCACCGAGCTAGCCGAGGGCTACAACTACGAGGCGGTCCAGGAGAACTACGTCATCACGGACAACTCGCGCATCCTGCGCGTCTACTACGTGCAGCCGCTGCGGCAAGTCGCCGGCATGCTGATGGCCTACCTGCCGGCCGAGCGCATCGCGTTCCAGGCGGCCCTGTTCGACACGCACGAGCCGCCGCGGCCGGCGCAGCTCCCGTCGATGCGCGCCCTGCACACCCAGGTGCAGCGCATGAACCTCGACGTCGAGACCCTGGCGCCGGTGCACGGCGAGCCGGTGCCCTGGAGCCAGTTCCTGGCCGCGCTCGAGCAGCTCGAGCAGTAGGCGGGGACGGGAGTCCGGCGGACGGACGGAGCCGGCGGCGGATGCCGGCCCGCCGGCGGCGTGCGCTCAGCGCCGCTGCGGCCGGTTGAACACGTGGAGCTCCTGCTCGGCCCACCACAGATCCCAGAGCCCGTACATGATCGCCAACCCGATCGCCACGCCGAACAGGAACGCCAACATCAACGCCATCTGTACACCTCCGCACACCTCCCGCCTCGTTGCGTACCGTCGTGGCTTCTTATCGGATGTTGCTGGCGGCTTGACCAGTTGGCCGTCCGACGGCGCGCCGGGACGGACGCTCGCGCCGCCGCGCTGAACGAGCCTTCAGCGGCCGGGTGACCCCGGCGTCCTGGCGGTGGAGACCGTGACCTTGCGCGTCACGGTTGCGGGGCATTGAGGCCCCGCCTCCGGCGATGGTCAGACCAATCGCGCCGGCCTACGCGTCCCAGCCCAGGATGGTCGCCGCGGCCGGGCAGTAGACGTGGGCCAGGTGGGTGTCGACGATCCGCTGCGGGCTCTCCGGGTCGTACCAGCCGTCGACCAGGCCCCAGTGGTAGGCGCTGAGCATGTAGTCGACCTGGAGTCCCCGCAGTTCCCGGTACTCCTGCTCCCAGACGTGCGTCCAGGGCGTCGGATGCAGCGCCGGGTCCGCGCGGCTGAATGCCCAGTTGCGGATCGCGTCGATGTAGCGGGGCATGCCGAGCATGTCGTGCTCGAAGCGCTCGAGGGCGTCGGGCGGCGTGTCGGGCAGCACGCGCAGGAAGAGCGTGCGCTTGACGCAGTCGCGGATGCCGGGCTCGGGCACCGCCAGGTGCTGCGGCTCGAAGGCCACGGTGTCCAGCCGCAACGCACCCGCCGCCACCAGCGCCTGCAGGCCGGCGGCCTGGTGCAGCGCACCGGGGTCGCGCCCGTCGAACAGCACGTCCCAGGTGTACTCGCCGCCGCCGACCGTGCCGGGATGGTGGCGGCCGAGATGGCTGCGGCGCACGCCGGCCACCTCGTCGGACACCCGGGCGACGGCGCGCCGGATCGCCGCGTCCCGCGGCTCGTCGAGGTGGCCCGCCACGTGCAGCATCGTGACGACCCTCATTCGACCACCTCGCCGGGCAGCATGTACTGCCGCTCGCGCCCCAGCGTCAGCGCGTCGCTCTCCGCCCACCAGGCGGTGACCTCCGGATCCCTCGCGCGCCGGCGCATCGCCCAGAAGCCGGCCGGGCCGGGCAGGGACCACAGCAGCACCAGCTCGTTGGGCGCGTCGTCCAGCTCCACCGGCGGCGTGAACCACTGCCCCACCAGCGTCATCCCGCGCGCCCGCGCCACCGGGAGATACCGCTCCCGCAGGCGCGCCTGGTAGTCGCGCAGGCGGCCCGGCCGCACCGTAATCCGGTCGAGCACGTAGATCGTCTCTGCCATCGGCTTCAATCAGACGGGGCTACGCCCCGAACCCCCGGCGTCCCTTGCGGGG
>CAZMWA010000239.1:0-8299 GCA_964569405.1 uncultured Vicinamibacteraceae bacterium
TCTTCCGCGGCATCGCAACGATGGAGGCACCCGCGTGAACCCCTGTCGGTTCAAGCAACCTCGTTGTGGCGCTGTGACTTCCTCGCCTCAAGCCCACTTTCAGCCCGTATTCATTGGCTGATCACCCGGTAAACAAATACAGTACATCAATCCCAGTCGGTATAGAATCGTCACGACCTTGACGCAGCCGGATCACGTCGACGCCTCATCCGTTCCGGATCTCCTCGAGCACGGCGCGCCCGTGCGCGGTCAGCCCCAGACGCTGGACAAGCGGCTGTTCGTGCAACTGCTGGCGTTCACCGAGTGCCTGGACACCGCCCCGGTGGTGGCGGCGTTCGAGCGCAGCGGCCTGGCCGGGGCCGTCTACGCGAACGTGAACGACCCGCGCGGCATCGCCGTGGTGACGATGGACGAGGATCCGGCGCTCTTCGCCGGACCGGTGCGCGCCCTGCTCACCGCGCCGCCCTTCAGCACGCTGACGCCGCTGCCGGCCTTCACGATGTTCGGGCGGACCTACGCGCAGGGCCGCGAGGCCGATCTCGAGGACTTTCTGCTCTACAAGGTCCGCCGCGGCGTGCTGAATCCGCGCACCCCCTGGGCGGTCTGGTATCCGCTGCGCCGCATCGGCGCGTACAACCGGCTGCCGCGCGCGGAGCAGGGGAGGATCATGATGGAGCACGGGATGCTCGGGCGCCGCTACGGCGAGGCCGGCTACGCCACCGATGTGCGGCTCGAGTGCCACGGCATCGACCGCGACGACAACGAGTTCGTCATCGGCCTGATCGGCGCCGAGCTCTACCCGCTGTCGAAGCTGGTCAAGGACATGCGGGCGACCCGGCAGACGTCCGAGTTCATCGCGTCGATGGGGCCCTTCTTCATCGGCAGGACCCTGTTTCAGGCGCCGCTCCCCGAGCGGGCGCGGGCGGGCGCGGCATGACGCCCGGCCGCGACGCGTTCGACCGGCTGCCGCTCCCCGAGATGAACCCGCGCGGCCTGCTGCGCCACTTCGGGCCGGGCCTGATCCTGATGATGACCGGTGTCGGCACCAGTCACCTGGTGACCGCGCCGGTGGCCGGCGGGCGGTTCGAGTACGCGCTGCTCTGGTGCATCCCGGTCGCGTACATCTTCAAGTACTACGGCTTCGAGATGGCCTTCCGCTTCACCAACGCCACCGGCCGCAGCATGCTCGACGCCTACACCACGGCGCCCGGCAAGTGGCCGGTCTGGTACGTGCTGATCACGACCGTCGTCCAGTGCGCCCTGGGCCAGGCCGGGCGGCTGGCGGCGGCCGCGGCGGTGCTCTACTACGTCGTCTCGCAGTACCTGGGCCTGGGCCTGCCGGCCTGGGTGTACGGGCTGGGGCTCGGCGTCGTCGCGGTCGGCATCATCCTGTACGGGCGCTACGCCGCGGTCGAGCTGGCCACCAAGGTGCTGGCCGGCATGCTGTTCGTCTCGACCGTCGGCGTGTACCTGTTCGAGCCGGCCCCGCTGTCGGCGATGGGCCACTTCTTCACCGTCGAGACGCCCGTGGGGTCCTGGCTGACCGTCGCCGCCTTCCTCGGCCTGCTGCCGACCGGCATCGACGTCTCGCTGCAGGCCTCCGAGTGGGGCAAGGCGAAGCGGGTGGGGATGGGACGCATCCGCGAGCAGATGGAGGCGGAGGGGCTGGCGCGCCGCTTCGACCCGTTCGCGCCGCGCGCGGAGGACCTGTCGGTGGACGTCTCGAAGCTGCCTGCGCACGCGCAGGAGTACTGCCGGCGCTGGTTCCGCATCGGGCTCTGGGACTTCTCGCTGGGCCACGTCGTCTCGTTCATCCTCGCCACCATCTTCCTGCTGCTGGCCGCCGTGTGGCTCTATCCGAGCGAGGTGGCCGGCAACGCCGTGATCGGCGAGATCGCCCGCATCTTCACCGACAGCATCGGCCCCGGGATGATGCTGGTCTTCCTTCTGGGCGCCTTCGCGGCCACCTTCTCGACCGCGTTCAACTACTTCGACGGCTGGCCCCGCGTCGTGGGGGCGTGCTGCCGCAACCTGTTCCGGAGCACGGCGGCGCTGCCGGGCATCGCCGCCGACGAGCTGACCGACGCCAAGCGCGGGACGGCGGTCTCCGAGTACAACATCTACCGCATCACGATGCTGTACTCGCTCGTGGCGTCGGTCCTCATCATGGTGGGGCTGCCACGCCCGGTGTTCCTGGTGCTGGTCTCGTCGGCGCTCGCGCTGTTCATCGCGCCGGTCATGTACTTCCTGAACCTGTACTACTGCCTGACGGTGATCCCGAAGACCGATACGGTGTTCTACCCGTCATTGGCGGTCCGCGGCTTCGCGTGGTTCAGCCTGGTCGTGTTCACCGCCCTGACCGCAATCGTCATTGCGGCGCGCGTGTTCGACGTCACGTTGTTCGGAGCATGACGAGGTCGGCCGCTTGAAGGTCTGCGTCGTCGGGGCGGGCGCCATCGGCGGCTACTTGGCCGTGCGCCTCGCGCACGCCGGGCACGACGTCGCGGTCATCGCCCGCGGTCCCCACCTCGCCGCGATCCGCGAGCGGGGGCTGACGCTGATCGAGGCCGACCGGGAGCTGACGGCGGCGCCCGCGGCCGCCACCGACCGCCTCCGCGACCTCGGCCCGCAGGACCTCGTGCTGCTCGCGCTCAAGGCCCACCAGATCGAGGCGGTCGTCGACGAGCTGCCGGCCCTGCTCGGCTCCGGTACGGTCCTGGTGACCCTGCAGAACGGCATTCCCTGGTGGTACTTCCAGAAGCTGGAGGGCGAGTTCGCGGGCCGCGTGGTCAGCGCCGTCGACCCGCGCGGCGTGCTCTTCCGCCGCATCGACCCGGAACGCCTGATCGGCTGCATCGCCTACCCGGCGGCCGTCGTCGCCCGCCCCGGCGTCATCCGCCACATCGAGGGCAACCGCTTCCCGGTGGGCGAGCTCGACGGGCGCGAGACCGAGCGCGTGCGGGGCGTCTCCGCGGCGTTCACGGAGGCCGGCTTCAAGGCGCGCATCCTCGACGACATCCGCTCGGAGATCTGGCTGAAGCTGTGGGGCAACCTGACGTTCAACCCGATCAGCGCGCTGACGCACGCGACGCTGGTCGACATCTGCCGCTTCCCGCGGTCGCGGGAGCTGGCGGCGGCGATGATGACCGAGGCGCAGGCGGTGGGCGAGCGCCTCGGCGCCGGGTTCCGGGTGCCGCTCGAGCGGCGCATCGCCGGGGCGGAGGCGGTCGGCAGGCACAAGACGTCGATGCTGCAGGACGTGGAGGCGGGCAAGCCGCTCGAGATCGACGGCATGCTCGGTGCGGTCGTCGAGCTCGCGGAGGTCACCGGCATCGCGGTGCCGACCCTGCGGGCGCTCTACGCCTGCGTGAGCCTCCTGGACCGGACGATCCGCGAAGAGGGGCTGCGGATAGCGGGCGCGCCCCGCTGAGCCGATAGTCTGGGTGGTGAGAGGCAGATGAAGGCGCTCGAGGGAGTTCGGGTTCTCGACATGACGCACGTGCAGTCCGGCCCGAGCTGCACGCAGTTGCTGGCCTGGTTCGGCGCCGACGTCATCAAGGTGGAGCGGCCCGGCAACGGCGACGCCACGCGCCACCAGTTGCGCGACATTCCCGACGTCGACAGCCTCTACTTCACGATGCTGAACCACAACAAGCGCAGCCTCACGCTCGATACCAAGCGCGAGCGGGGCAAGGCGCTGTTCGCGCGGCTGCTGGAGCGGTCCGACGTGCTGACGGAGAACTTCGCGCCCGGCGCGCTCGACCGGATGGGCTTCTCCTGGGAGCGCATCCAGGCGCTCAACCCGCGCCTGATCTACGCCTCCGTCAAGGGCTTCGGGCCGGGGCCGTACGAGAGCTACAAGGTCTACGAGAACATCGCGCAGTGCGCGGGCGGGGGCGCCAGCACGACCGGCTTCGACGACGGGCCGCCGACGGTGAGCGGCGCCCAGATCGGCGACTCGGGGACAGGGCTGCATCTGGCGCTCGGCATCGTGACGGCGCTCTACCATCGCGAGCGGACCGGCCGCGGCCAGCGCATCGTGTGCGCGATGCAGGACGCGGTGCTGAACCTGTGCCGCGTCAAGCTGCGCGACCAGCAGCGCCTGGGGCGCGGGCCGTTGACGGAGTACCCGCAGTACCCCTACGGGACGTTCGGCGACGCCACCCCGCGCGCCGGCAACGCGTCCGGCGGGGGGCAGCCCGGCTCGGTGCTCAAGTGCAAGGGCTGGGAGGACGACCCGGACGCGTACGTCTACGTCATCGCGCAGGCGTCGGCATTCGACGGGCTGGCGCGCGTGGTCGGACGGGCGGACTGGCTCGAGGACCCCGAATGGAACACGCCCGGGGCGCGGCTGGCGAAGCTCGACCAGGTCTTCGACGCCATCGAGCAGTGGACCCTGACGAAGACCAAGTTCGAGGTGATGGCGACGCTCACGCCGCTGAAGGTGCCGTGCGGGCCGGTGCTGTCGATGCGGGAGCTGGCCGAGGACCCGGCGCTGCGCGCCACGGCGACCATCGTCGAGGTCGACCACCCGGCCCGCGGGCGGCATCTGTCGGTGGGCTGTCCCATCAAGTTGTCGGACTCGCCGGTGGAGGTCACGCGGTCGCCGCTGCTCGGCGAGCACACGGAGGAGATCCTGACGGGTCTGCTCGGCCTGGACGAGGCTGCCGTCGCCGCCGCGAAGGCCGACGGTGCGGTGTAGCTGCACAGGAGTGTGGATCATGAGACAAGCCAACACCGTCGCGCGGGTCGCCGTCGTGCTGGCGCTGGCGGCCGGCGCCGTCGTTCCGGCCGCGTCGTTCTCCGGCCTGGAGGTGTCGCACCGCGCGCGCGCCCTGCACCCCGGCGAGGTGGTCGTGCTGGAGGTGCGGCCGTCGCTGACGCCGCTGGCGGTCGAGGCCACCGCCTTCGGCCGCGACGTGCGGTTCTTCGAGGACGAGTCGGACGGCGTCTGGCGCGGCCTCGTGGGCATCGATCTGACGGCGGAGCCGGGCGCGTACGACATCGCGGTGCGGGCCGTGATCGGAGCCGGCGCGGCGGCGTACGCCATCTACACGCTCGAAGTCGAGCCCAAGGAGTTTCCGACGCGCCACCTGCGCGTCAATCCGAACTACGTGGACCCGCCGCAGGCGGTGATCGACCGCATCCTGCGCGAGCAGGACGAGGTGGCCGCGATCTTCCGCCAGGCCAGCTCCGAGCGGCTGTGGCGGGGCGGGTTCGCGGCGCCCGTGCCGGGCAGCCCGAGCAGCAGCTTCGGCCGCCGCAGCGTCTACAACGGCCAGCCGCGCAGCCCGCACAGCGGGACCGACTTCCGCGCCGGCACGGGCGTCCCCGTCAAGGCCCCGAACGCCGCGACGGTGGTCCTGACGGGCGATCTCTACTTCTCCGGCCAGGTGGTGATCCTCGACCACGGCTGGGGGCTGTACTCCTACTTCGCCCACCTCTCGGCGGTCGACGTCGCCGCGGGCGACGTGGTGACCCGCGGCCAGGTCGTCGGCAAGGTCGGCGCGACCGGGCGCGTCACCGGCCCGCACCTGCACTGGACCGTGCGCCTGAACGACGCCCGCGTGGACCCGCTGGCGCTCATGGAGCTGCTCGGGGACTGAGCGGCGCGGGGGGTTCCGAAGCGGGTTCCTGCCCGTGGCATCGCCTGCAACGGCTGGCTGCGCGCGGGTCGCGTGCGCGACTATGACTAACCCTGACGGAACTATCGACCCGTTCGTCAGCCAGGAAGTGTGAGAGGAAGGATGACGGCGGCACTATGCAGTGCCCGAGCGGTCAGCGTCACTCGGAATTGGTGCACTCTGGTATTGAAAGTGATCGTCGGTACCCGTTCCGTAGAGATCTTTCTCGAGAACCGGCTCACTCAGCTTCATCAACATGAGCTGCGCGGGCTTGTCTACGCCCGCCCGAAGGTTGACGGCGGCCCGTCCGAAGTTCATGATTTCGAGGGTGATCGTTGCGTCGAATCCCGGATCGATTTTCGGTGCGGTGAGATGAACTGACACCCCGACTCTCGCCCAACTGCTTCTACCTTCAACGAGGCCGACCAAATCCCGTGGTATGCTGACTCGCTCAAGGGTATGAGCCAACACAAAAGCACCTGGCTTTAGACAGTATGTTTCGCATTCCACATGCGTCCATAGATCGTCGGCCTTCCACAGGGAATGATCGACGTTTATGGCTGAAATGTACGGCGGCGGATCGTTGAATGTCGTGAACTTGTGCCCCAGAAGCAAATCAATGGAAACCTGAGCCACGCGGTCGGGCGTGATTCCGGGCGTGAATATCAAGTCAGTCTCGATACGTTTGAGAATGTCCGGTCTGGATAACAATGGTCTCCTCCAGCTTGAATTTCAACCACCGTATCGTCAAAGGGTTCTCCAAAGGGCTGTACATACACGCGACCGTCCTCACTTACCTCTAGTACCAGTGCTCTTGCGAACATGCGCCCCTCGTTCTCTACCAGCATTGTCTTCTGGACAAAGCCAGTCCACGTCTTCACGGTGGCCGGAGGCACAACTCGAACCATCAAGGCATTCAGGAAATCGCCGCCTGTGACTTCGCAAGCCAACCATACACGGTTGCCAGGTGCCAGACTTTCTCGCTGCTCGAATTTTTCCACGCTGTCAGGAATGCGATTTGCATGTGCCATTTGCGAGCCCTATTGGCATTTGACTTCAAATACGACTTTACTATAGAGCATCCTGAATACTTGGTCAATGGTTCCCGGCAGTTGATCGAGGCGATTGGTGCATTACTCCCCGGGCCGGGACCAGCTTCGCCTTGGCGGCCCGATATTGGCAATCCACGACTGCGGTTGCCAGCTCCATTCGGTACAGGTGGACGCCAATGGCCGCCATTCGAGGAGGCGTGTGCGGTAGACTGGGCTCCGGCTTGGCGACGGAAAACTCCACCCTGGCGCTGCCGTCGGCGCTCGACCCCGGCCAGGCAGACCGCTGGCGGCGGGTCCGCGCCGGCGGCGTCGTCTGCCTGGACTACGACGGCACGCTGACCCCGATCGTCGAGCGCCCGGAGCTGGCGGTGCTGCCCGTGGCGACGCGCGCGACGCTGCGGCGGCTGGCGGCGGCGCTGCCGGTGGCCATCGTGTCGGGGCGGGACGTCGCGGTCGTGGCCGGGTTCGTCGGGCTCGACGGCCTGGCCTACGTGGGCAGCCACGGGCTCGACATCGTCGGGTTTCCCGGCAGCGGTCTCCGCAGGGAGCTGGCGCTGGATTTCGTCCCGGAGCTCGACCGCGCCGAGCGTCGCCTGCGACGCGAGACGGCAGCCGTCGCGGGCGCCATCGTGGAGCGCAAGCGGTTCAGCGTCTCGACCCACGTTCGTCTCGTCGCGCCGGCCGAGCGCGCCCGCGTCGACGCGCTCGTGGGCCAGGTGCAACGCGCGCACCCTTCATTGCGGCGGGAGGGCGGCAAGCTGGTGCACGAGCTGCGGCCGGACATCGAGTGGGACAAGGGCCGGGCGGTGCGCTGGCTCCTCGAGGGGCTGGGCCGCGACCTGGCGTCGGCCCTGTTCATCGGCGACGACCTGACGGACGAGAGCGTCTTCCGCGTTCTGGCCGGGCGGGGCACCGGGGTCGTCGTGGCCGAGACCGACCGCCCGACCGCGGCGGAGTTGCGCCTGAGCCACCCGGGTGAGGTCCGCACGCTGCTGGAGCGGCTGCTGGGGGCTACTAGTCGAGGCCAGGAGCCTGCGCCGTAGAATCATGCAGACTCCGAAGGCGCGCACAGCGCGCCTCGGCGGGAGCGGCGCGGGGCGCAGGGGTCCCCGCAAGCGGACGCCGGGGGTCCGGGGCGCAGCCCCGTCTGATTGAGGGCTGGTCGGTCCTGGGCCGGCGCCCTCCCTTGGCGCCGGGGTGGGCTGACGGTCGGGCGCTTCAGTCGGCTTCGCCGGCCTTGGCGGCCGGGCGCAGGAGCGCGCCCTGCAGGTGGGCCACCCGCTCGGCGAGGTCGGCGACGCGCTCGGTCAGCCCCGTGAAGTCGCGCCGCAGGTCGCGGATCTCCTGGCGGATGTCGCGCAGGTCGGCTCGCAGCCAGGCGGCCAGGGCGACGATCAGGGCCGGCGTGAGCCACGGAATGAGAGCTTCCATCGATCCCTTCGAGACGTGCGGGCAGGGGCGTCCGGCTGCCGGAATGCGATCGTGCCGCCCTCGACCGCGACCCGGCCGACGCAGACGCCCTGGCTGACTGCCGGGGGGCCACCGGAGCGATCTCGTGGTGGCCCCAAGGCGCGCACGGCGCGCCTCGGCGGGAGCGGCGCGGGGCGCAGGGGTCCCCGCAAG
>CAZMWA010000240.1:0-34029 GCA_964569405.1 uncultured Vicinamibacteraceae bacterium
GGTCGCGGCCCGTCGCCGGGTCCCGGAAGCGCATCTCCCGCCCCGGCGACGCCCGCAGCTCCAGGCCCAGCGTCGCGCTGCGCAGCGTCAGCGTCCCGTCCGGCGCCGTCGCCACCGGTTGACGCACGTAGCCCGAGCGCGACGCTGGGCCTGGAGCTGCGGGCGTCGCCGGGGCGGGAGATGCGCTTCCGGGACCCGGCGACGGGCCGCGACCTGCGCAGCCACGACGAGGAAGCCGAGGGCCGGCTGATCGCCGAAACGCGCGCCGCCGCGGCAGAAGCGCGGGTGGCGGCACTCGAAGCCCGCCTTCGCGAGCGTTCCGGCTGACGGCCGGGTGGGTTCCGTCACTGGCCGCGCGCACGCACGCTGCGGCTCGAGCACATCGACGCCATCGAACGGCGCCGGGCGCCCAGAGAAAACCGTGGGGGACGGCTCTCTTCATCCGCTCGCCGCGCCGGCCGCGTGCAGCCTGACCGGCCGCGTACGCCGGCCGTTCAGCGTCGTCCCGATCCGCGTGTAGCGGACGCCGAGCTGATAGACGCCCAACAAGAGGGCGACCACCGTGGCGATGATCAGGACGAACTTCAGGTGCACGCTGACCGGCCAGCTCACCGTCAGCATCTGCCCGGCGATGACCAGCGGCAGGTGGCACAGGTACAGCCAGTAGGACGCATCCGAAAGGTAGCGCACCCAGAAGCGTTCCCGCGCCGCGATCCAGCGGAACAGCCCCAGCAGGCCGAAGCACGCCAGCCAGGCGTAGGCCACCTGGAGCGCGGAGGCGACGCCCCAGCCCCATCCGCCCGGCTCCCCGCCCGGGGACTTCAGGGCACCCTGCAGCGCCGAGTACAGGAGCGTCATGCCCGCGGGAAACGTCACGAGCAGCGCGGGCAGCAGCGCGGCGGCCCACCACCGCCGCACGGCGATCCGGCGCTGGTGCAGGAACGCCCCGAACCCGAAGAACGCCGCGTAGTAGAGAAACACGCGGGGGGCCGGCAGCAGGTCGATGTCCGTGTCGGCGCCGAACACGATCTCCTGCATGAAGTGGTGCGGCACGACGGAGAGCGGGACGAGCAGCCACCACAACGGATGGCGGAACTCGAGGCCCAGCCTGGCGGCGGCGACGAGCCCCACCGCCAGCAGCAGCAGGTGCCACAGGAACCACAGATGGAACAGGCCGTCCACCCAGGCCAGCAGCCAGTCGGCGGGTCCGAAGTCGCCGGCTGCCGACAGCCAGGCCAGCGCCGGCACGAGGGTGAACAGGGCGACGAGCAGCGGCAGGCCGATCCGCTCCAGGCGGTGCCGCGCCAGGCGCCGCAGCCCGCGCGCCTGCCACAGCAGCGCGCTGAAGAAGCCGCTGATCAGGAAGAACAACGGCATCCGGAAGCCGTGGATGATCGAGGCGGCGTAGGCGTACGCGTTCCGGTCGAGCGGGGTGGCCTCCACCCAGTCGTCCTGCACCGGCCAGAAGTCGAGCGGCAGGAGAAAAGCGGCGACATGCAGCACGATGCCCAGCAGCATCGCGAAGCCGCGCAGGGCGTCGAGATCGTGGAATCTGGTCAAGGGCGGGAGCCGCTGCCGGCCGAACGAACCGGCTGGGATTCTACCGGACGCTCATGTGACCATGGTCATGACCATACTAGGATAGTGGTCATGAAAGCCCGCACCATCAAGGCCTCGGAGTTCAAGGCGAAGTGCCTCAGGCTCATGGACGAGGTGGCGGAGAGCGGCAGGGAGATCGTCATCACCAAGAACGGTCGGCCGGTGTCGCGGCTCCTGCCGTACCGTACGACGCCAAGGAGCCTCTTCGGCATCGACAGAGGACGCATCAGGATTCTCGGCGACATCGTCTCCCCCATGCCCGCGGAGTGGTTCGAGGGTGGCGGCGATTCCGGAGAGGAGCTGTTCTGACACTCCTCGACACCCACGTTCTCGTCTGGCTGCGGTTCGGCGATCCGAGATTGGGACCGCGGGCACACGTCGAGGCGGCCCGCGCGGGGCTGCTGGCCGACATGCACGGCGACCCCGCCGACCGCCTCATCGTCGCCACCGCGCTCGAGGGGCACCGCCTGGTGATCGCCGACCAGCGGATACTCGACTGGCCCGGCCAGTTGAGCCGGTTGCCCGCGACGGTGTAGGTCCTGGCCGCCTCCGTCGTAGCCGCTCTCTTCTTCTGCGTGCGACCATCGCCGGCCGGCACGATACATGCTTCGAGTTCACCTCGAGGGCCCCGGCGTGGAAGCGGCGGCGCAGCGTGTGGTAGCTTGGCTGGAGTCGGGCGCGCCGTTGCGCCGCCCGGCGAGGGCTCCGCGATGATCCGACCTGCCCCGGCCGCCGCCCCCATCCATTACCCGAGCTCGGACGGCAAGCCGATGGCGGAGAACGATGTCCAGCGCGACGCGATCATGTACGGGTCCATCGTCGCGGCACCGACGCGCATCACCGATGCCAAGCGGACAAGCGCCGAACGTCGAGATCCAGAACCCGGTAGCCGGGGAACGCGGCCGGGCGCGCCAGATTGACGAGCACTTCCAGGGCCGCCAGCGACGAGTTCTCGCTGCAGTACACGGCCCGCATCCCCTTGGGGACTCCACCGCCCGCCGTACCTGGCGGCGCCTTCCCCGCTCAGCATGTCCGCGACGCTCCCCGCATGCACGGACCGGGCGATGCGCCACACCGTCACGTCGGTATTCCGTGCTCCAGGCGGCCGATGAGATCGAGCACGTCCTCCGCCCCGGTGGCGGTGTCCGCGCGCTGCAGCGGCGTCTCGCCGGCCAGCGCCGGATTGGGGTGCTTGAGCCAGTCGACTGCGTGATCCCGGTCGCCCTTGAAATACGCAAGCGCGGCGTTGAACACCCTCGCCACCGTGGCTGCGCGGTCCCCCTCGTCGCGGCGCAGGACGCCGCGCAGCCTGCGCCGAACCAGCGTCTGGTGCGGAATCCCGACCACGTTCGCGAGTTGCGCCTCCGTCACGTCCAGGGTGTCCCTGAGGCGATCCAGGAAGCTGGCGGGGAGACCAGCACGGACCTCGGCCAGCGTCGGAGCGGGCAGGAGGGTAGCGCGCGGTTGCGTCGAAGGTGGCGCTGTCGACGGCATTCTTCTCCCTGTTGGGATGTCTCAGTGTGCCATATGGGCGCGACTTCCCTGAAGTACACTCGCGGCACGCATGCCTCAGCT
Source organism: uncultured Vicinamibacteraceae bacterium (assembly GCA_964569405.1). Lineage (GTDB taxonomy): Bacteria > Acidobacteriota > Vicinamibacteria > Vicinamibacterales > UBA8438 > JAAXGX01. The sequence continues at coordinate 3,175 of CAZMWA010000240.1, forward strand.
CGAGCACATCGACGCCATCGAAAGGCGGCTATGGAGCGCGGCCGACACGCTGCGCGCCAACTCGCAGTACGCCGTCGCGCGACGGTCGGCGCTGGATGGCGGCAAAATGGCCCAAGGCAGCCACGAAGAGGCCCAAGATACCGATCGTGAGGCGCATGCGAGCGGCCAAGAGGCCCAAGATGTTGTCGCCGAGGCCCAAGATGGCGAGGGAACGAGCACCGTCGAGTCCAATGAACGAAGGTTTCACGGGTGGGACGGTACGGATTGCCGCAGTACGGCAGATGGACAGAAAACGTCCGCCGTCCTCCCTCCCGTTGACAGGACCAGGGCGCGGCGTCACACTTAGGCAACTTTAGCTAACGACGCGGAGACGGCCGATGAAGGTGAACATGCACGAGGCGAAGTCGCAGCTCTCGCGGCTCGGGAAGGCGGCCTGGAATGGCGAGGATGTCGTGATCGCCCGGGCCGGGGAGCCGTACCTGCGCCTGGTGCCGTACCGCGAACAGAAGACCAGGCGCGAGCTCGGGGCGCTGGAAGGCCAGATCCGGATTGCTCCGGACTTCGACGACACGCCGCCGGAGGTCATCGAGGCGTTCTGGAACTCGAAGATATTCCCGGGCGAAGAGGGCGAGTAGTCGTGCGCCTGTTGCTGGACACGCACGTGCTGCTGTGGTCGCTGGCCGAGCCGCGGAAGCTGAGCGGCGGGACGCGCGCGGCGCTGGCGGATGCGTACAACGACGTCTTCGTCAGCGCGGTCAGCGGCTGGGAGATCGCGGTCAAGCGGGCGCTGGGCAAGCTCGAAGCGCCGGACGATCTGGAAGCGGGCGTCAGGCGGCAGGGTTTCTTTCCGCTGGATCTGACGTTCCGGCACGCGGAGCAGGCCGGCGCGCTTCCACCTCACCACGGCGACCCGTTCGACCGGATGCTGGTCGCTCAGGCGCAAGTGGAAGGACTGGTGGTCGTCACGCGCGATGCCCGGATTCCGCTCTACGGCGTCCGCACGATGGCTGCGTAGTGAATCGACGCGGTTCCGACGTAACGCCATGACCCCTACCGCGACGTCGTGCTGGAGCGCCCGCTGCGGGAGCGGCTGGCGGCGCTGGATCCGGGCCTGTCCGGAAGCGGCTGGCCGAGGAGGAACCCGGCGCGGTGGACATGGAGACGCTGCCGAGGGGCGTCTGTGACAAGCGCAACTTCCTGGACCTCGTGGAGAACTTCATCCTCTTCGACGACTCGTCCGGCTAGACGCGGAAGATCCTCGCCCGCAACCACCAGTTCCTCGGCGTGAACCGTGCCGCCGAGGCGGTGCGCGAGCGGCGGGCGCGGGCGGGCAAGCTCGGCGTCTTCTGGCACACCCAGGGGGCCGGCAAGAGCTACTCGATGGTGCTGTTCACCCGCAAGGTGCGCCGGAAGCTCGGGCGGCAACTTCACCTTCCTGGTGCTGACCGACCGCGACGATCTCGACACCCAGATCTGGCACGGGTCGCGATCGTGGTCCACGACGCCGCGCTCAAGCACGCCGTGGAGCAGCGGCTCCAGCAGCTCCTGGCCCGGAATCCGTTGCGCACGGATTTCCAGGAGCACTACGAGAGAATCGTCGAGGAGTACAACCGCGAAAAGGACCGCGTGACCATCGAGCGGACCTTCGAGGAGTTGCTGAAGTTCGTCCAGGGGCTGGACCAGGAGGAGAGCCGCGCCGTGCGGGAGGGGCTGGACGAAGAATCACTCGCCATCTTCGACCTCCTGCGCAAGGCGGACCTGAACGGACCGGACATCAAGCGGATCAAGACGGTCGCCGTCGACCTGCTGCGCACGTTGAAGGCGGAGAGGCTCCGTGTCGACCAGTGGCGCGAGAAGGAGGCCACGCGGGATGCCGTCAAGGTCGCGATCCACGATTTCCTCTACAGCGAGGAAACGGGCCTGCCCACCGACGCCTACTCGGACGACGAGGTGACGGCTCGGACCGACGAGATCTTCCGGCACGTATTTCGCGTTTACCCGACGCTGCCGTCGCCGTACTACGAGACCCCGGCGGCGTGACGGCGGAGCGGAGGCAAGACAGCGTGGCCCAAGGCAGCATGGAGAACGCGAGTGGAGAGTCTCGTCCGTGCCCGCCAGGGCGAGTACTACGAAGCCATCCGACAGAGCTCGAGCGACGGCGAGAGCACGCCCTTCGTCGCGTTCATGCTGGATACGATTCTCGCCGCCGCGATGCCGTCCTCCGGGCGGCGGGAACGGCATGGAGCCGGGAGAGTTGACAAAAACTGGACAGAACAAGAAGCTAGACAGCCTGACTGGACAGGAGAGGCGTATGGCAGAATGGCCGCTACAGGATGCGAAGAACCGGTTCAGCGCTGTCGTTGAGGCTGCTCTCGCGGGAGACCCTCAGCGGGTGACGCGTCGTGGCAAGCCTGCGGTGGTGGTGCTGGCGGTGGAGGAGTACGAACGCCTGCGCCATCTGGAGCGGGCGAAGGCGCCGACGTTCGCGGAGCTGCTGCTTGCAATCCCGAGGGATGGCGGGGAATTCGAGCGAGTGCGAATGCCTTCCCGGCCGGTCGACGTCTGATGTTCCTGATCGACACGGACGTGCTGTCGGCACTTCGCAGACCGGAACGCAGTCCAGGCGTCGTGTGGTGGGTGGCGGAGCAGCGGACCACGGATCTGTACCTGAGCGTCGTGTCGATCGGGGAAATCGAGCGGGGCATCGAGCAGCAACAGCGCCGTGACGCGGAGTTCGCCCGCTTGCTGGCCGCGTGGTTGGACAACCTGATCGCATTGTACGGCGACAGGGTCCTCGCGTTCGACCTGCCCACGGCGCGGCGTTGGGGGCGGCTTTGTGGCGTGCTCGGTCACGAGGGCGCCGATCTGTTGATCGCGGCTACGGCGATCGAGCACGGCCTCACGGTCGTGACCCGGCACGTTCGCCACTTCGAGCCAACTGGCGTGCGGGTGCTGGATCCCTCTCTTCCAAGCCGCTGAGCGATGATCCTCACTTCCGGCACGTGCTCCGCGTCTACCCGACGCTGCCGTCCCCGTACTACGAGACGTCGGCGGCGTGATTGCACCAGGGAGGCAAGACAGCGTGGCCCAAGGCAGCATGGAGAACGCGATCGAGAAGCTGCTGCTGTCGGTGGAACGGCCGGGTGATTTCTGCACCCACGGCAGGTTGCTCGCGCCCATGCCGCGGCTGGAGGTGGAGGGCGCGGGCGCCTTGTCCTTCCCGGTCCCCGAGGCGCAGGTGCGGGCCTTGATCGCGGCCGCGGAGCGCGCGGCGTACGGCAAGGGGACGGAGACCCTGGTCGACCGGTCGGTGCGCGACTGCTGGCAGATCGACCCGGACCGGGTGCGGCTGGCGGGCGCCGCCTGGCCGCGGACGTTCGCCGACCTCCTCGGCTCGGCGGCGGCCGGGCTCGGCTGCCCGCCGGACCGGCTGGACGCGCAACTCCACAAGCTGCTGATCTACGAGCCGGGCGGCTTCTTCGCGGCGCACCGCGACACCGAGAAGGCCGACGGCATGATTGCCACGCTGTCCATCTCGCTGCCGGTCGCGGGCGCCGGCGGCGAGCTGGTCGTCCGCCACGGCGATCGCGAGCGCGTCGTCGACATGACCGCGGGCGAGCCGTCCGAGCTGGCGTTCGCGGCGTTCTACGCCGACTGCACCCACGAGGTCAGGCCGGTGACCGCAGGTCATCGCCTGTCGCTCGTGTTCAATCTGTGCCTGCGCCCCGGCGACGACGACACGCCGCGCGCTGCCCCGGACTACACCGCCACGGTCGATCGGCTCGCGCAGCGGCTGGCCGAGTGGGGCCGCGCCGGGGACGCGACCGAGAAGCTGGTCTGGCTGCTCGATCACGGGTACAGCGAGGCGGGGTTGTCCTTCGACACGCTGAAGAACGGCGATGCCGCGGTGGCGCGCGTCCTGGCGCTGGCCGCCGAACGCGCCGAGTGCGAGCTGTACGCGGCCCTCGTTCACATCGAGGAATACGGTACCGGGGAGTTTGCCGGCTCTCCCGACGGCTGGGGTTGGGACGGGGACGACGACGCCGACTGGGAGATGGGAGACGTGGACGACAGCCAGCAGTGGCTGGACGGCTGGGTACAGCCGGACGGCGAACAGCCGCCGTTCGGCAAGGTCGAGCTGCAGCCGGAGGAGCTGCTTCCGCGCGGCGCGCTCGACGACGTGCCGCCGGACGACCAGTGGGTGCACGAAGCGTCCGGCAACGCCGGGGTGAGCGTCGAGCGCGCCTACCGGCGCACGGCTCTCGTGGTGTGGCCGCGGTCCCGGACGCTGGCGATCCTGGGGCGTGCGGACATCGCCGGGGCCGTCGCGTGGGTGGCGTCCGGGCTCGACCGGAACGCGGAAGACACCGAAGCCCCGGATGCATCGGACGAACGGGTTCGGAAGCTCACCGCCCGGTTGATCGACGCCTGGCCCACCGGCCGCCACGACGAGGACGCGCAGGGCCGCTCCGCCATGCTGCGCCTGCTGCGCACGACCAGGGACGAGGATCAGGCCGAACGCTTCCTGCAGGAGGTCGTCCTCCCGCGCTACGACGGCAGCGAGAACGAGGCCCTGGCCGTCGTCGTGGACATGATCGGACCCTCCGCCGCCCGGCGCTTCCTGCTCGACCTGGTCGGTGCGCATCTCCGGCGGCGGCCGACGGACTCGCTGGCGCTCCTCCGGTGCCTCGCCGAGACGCGCGACGAAGCCGCGGGCTCGGCCTGGGCCGACGCGTTGCGGGACACCGTCCGCACGGTCCTGCTGGCCTTGCCCGCGGCGTTGCCACCCGAGCCGGAGCCGAGGATCTTCGTGCCGACCGCCCAGCGGCCGGCACGGTTCGGCGACGAGGCCGTCGACGACCTCTTCACGCTCGCGTGGCGCCTCGGGTTGGCGGCCGAGGCCGCAACGGCCGCCGACGCTGTCACCGCCCAGCCGGCCATCGTCACGCCGGACCGGACGCTGCCCGCGGCGCTCGACAGACTCCTTGCCGAGGAGGGCGCGGCTGGCGGCGCCGCGTTCGCGCTGCTGTGGCGCCACGCGGCGGACTTCCTGCTGGCGCGCAGCGAGAAGCACCCCGAGGAACCCAGCGACTGGACCATCGCGGCCGACGTGGGTTGCCGGTGCGAGCACTGCCGGCGGCTCAGCGCCTTCTGCAAGGACCCTGTCGCCCAGGTGGCGCGCTATCCGCTGCGCCAGGACCTGCGCGCCCATCTGCACCAGGTCATCGACCGCCGCGGCCTCGACATCGAGCACGTGACGGAACGCCGCGGCCGGCCGTATACCCTCGTATGCACCAAGACCCGCGCGAGCCACGGGCGGCGACTGGCCGAGTATGCCGAGGACATCTCGTGCATGCGCAGATTGATCCGCGCGGCGCCGGCTGGCGAGCAGGCTGCAGGTTGCGCGGCCGATCTCGCACGGCTGCGCGAGGCGGTGGCGGCAGGCGAACCCACGTGAGCTTCAATCGGACGGGGCTGCGCCCCGAACCCCGGCGTCCGCTTGCGGGAACCCCTGCGCCCCGCGCCGCTCCCGCCGAGGCGCGGCCTACGTCGACCGGCCGCGCGCGGCGATCTCCCAGACGGCCTCGACGATGCCGTTGCGGACGGCGTACATCTGGTCGTAGAGGTTCACGACGGGGTCGCAGTGCGAGACGATCAGCTCCAGCTTGTCGCCGACGGCGTAGGTGCGGCTGGCGTCGGCCTCGTAGCGGAGCGTGCCGAACTCGTCGGAGCCGGACGTGTAGCTCATGCCGGTCTCGCCCTTGACGCGCGACCACGGACGGTTGATGGTGCAGGCCTTGGCGCCCGCGTCGGTCGTCGCGCGGCCGGCGTACTGCGCGTTGAGCACGGTGGTGAGGATCGTCAGGGCCGGCCGGAAGTCGGTGTAGACGTCCGGGTCGTCCGCGCCACCGATGTCGAGGTACTGCGCGTCCATGAAGACGTAGCTCCCGACCTGCACGTCGGTGAAGCCGGGCGTCTGGTGGTCGATGTTGTAGGTGCCGGTCCCGCCGCCGCTGAAGATCTCCGTGCTCAGGCCCGACCGCTGCATCCGCTCCCGGGTCTCCGCGGCCGCCGCCAGCCGCTCCAGCGTCTGGGCCTGCCGCGCCTCGAAGCCCTTGACGTGCTGCGAGCCGCCGTCGTAGCAGAGCAGGCCCCGCAGCCGCAGGCCGGGCAGCCGGTCGACGAGCCGGGCCAGCTCGAGGGCCGGCGCGCCCGGGGTGATGCCGGTGCGGTGCCCGCCGGGATCGACGTCGACGACGACGTCCGCCACCACGCCGGCCGCCTGGGCCGCCGCGGACAGGTCCCGGGCGTTGTCGGCCGTGTCGGTCGTCTGGATGAACTCGTCGCACCGCTGCCGCAGGCTCATCGCCCGCCGGATCTTGAGCGGGGTGACGTTGCAGGTCGTCAGCAGCAGCTTCTCGATGCCGTGCTCGAAGAGCACCTGCGCCTCGCTCACCTTGGCCACGCAGATGCCGACCGAGCCGGTCTCGAGCTGCATGCGGGCAATGGCGGGACACTTGTGCGTCTTGGCGTGCGGGCGGCTCGCGATCCCGTTGCGCGCCACGGTGCGCTGCATCGTGGCGAGGTTGGCCTCGAGGGCGTCGAGGTCGACCACGAGCGCGGGGGTGTCGAGGTCCCACAGGGACACGCCCAGCGGGGTCGGCTCGCCCCCGGCCTGCTCCGCGCGGCGGGTCATCTCCGGCCCCGTGTAGCCGTGGACGTTCCAGGGGATCCAGACGGCGGCGCCCGCGCCGGCGCCGGTGCCGGCCGCCTGCAGGAAGTCGCGACGCGAGGGAGGCATGGTCATGGCGCTGTTCTTCAGAGCGGCTCCACTGTCACGTCGCTGATCACCACCGTCGAGAGCAGGCGCATGCTCTCGGCGACGTACTCCGGGGTCAGCGTGTCGACCGGCACCTTGCCGCCGTCGACGGCGTAGTTCTCCTGGTCGGAGAAGAGCACGCCGCCGACCCGCTGGAACGACGTCGCCTTGCGGAACCGGAGGCCGTTGTCGAAGTCGTAGCCAAACTGCTCGACGCGGCCGGTCTCGGGATCGAACCAGAACGTGTAGGCGTCGTCGGCGTCGTTGCTGGTCCCGGGCGTGAAGGTCACCTTCATGCGCTGCAGCTCGCGGCCGTCCCAGGTCTCGAGACCCCGGTCCTCGAAGTGGATGTCGCCGCCTTTCAGCGTGTACGGCAGCAGCGGAAAGAAGACGCGGGCGTCGGCGAACGCCCGGGCGCGCCGCTCGCCCTCGGCGTCGAGCGCCACCGCCGCGCCGCCGAGCCATTCCTGCACGCCCTCGTTGGTGAGCTCGACCCGCCGCTCCGGGCGGCCGTCGCGGGCCGGATCCGTCACCACGTGCTCGAACTCGCCCCCGTCGCGGGTCGCGTCGATGCGGAAGCTGCCCGACAGCGACGTGATGGTCATCGAGATCTGCGACCCCTCGTACAGATCGCCCCCGTGGTGCTCGATGGCGCGCGCCACGATCTTGGGCAGGTCGGGATCGGCCGATGACGTCCCGCAGGCCGCCGAGGCGGCGAGGGCGGCGACCACTGTCCACAGGGCGAGTTGACGTGCAGGCATCTTCAGTACTCCCCGGCCCGGGCGGGCCGTCTGCGTTCCGCCTGACAGTTTAACGCGGCGCGCCGGCCGTGCCGGCCGATCTTTGCGGGCCTTCTTCGGCGCTCGCGCGCGGAGCGGCACAAGAGGGTGCGGAGCCGCGCGGTTCCCTGAGCCCGCCTGCGATAATCGTGGACATGAGCAATCGCGTGCGGGTCTTCGCCCCGGCCACGGCTTCGAACCTGGGGCCCGGCTTCGACGTGCTGGGTCTGGCGCTCGAACGGCCCGGCGACGTGGTCGAGGCCGAGGTTCGGGACCAGCCCGGCGTCGAGATCGTGGAGGTCACGGGCGCAGACTCGCTGAGCACGGACCCGCGCGAGAACGTGGTGGGCATCGCGGCGAGCGCGGCGCTCGAGCACCTGCAGGCGACGGACCGCGGCGTGCGGCTGTGGCTGCACAAGCGGATGCCGCTCGGCAGCGGCCTCGGCAGCTCGGCGGCCAGCAGCGTGGCCGGCGCGGCGGCGGTGAACGCGCTGTACGGCGGCGCGCTGCCGGACGAGGCGCTCGTCGGCTGCGGCCTGCGCGGCGAGGCGGCGGCGTCGGGCGCCCCGCATCCGGACAACGTCGCGCCCTGCGTCCTCGGCGGCATCGTCCTGATGCGCGGGCGCGACCCGCTCGACCTGATCCGGCTGCCGGTGCCCGCGCCGCTGCGCGTCGTGGTCGTCCACCCGCACGTCGAGGTGCTCACGGCCGCCGCGCGGCGCCTGGTGGCGGAGCGCCGCTTCGCCATCGGTCAGGCCGTCGCCAACCTCGGCAACATCGCCGCCTTCGTCCACGCGCTCCACACCGGCGACCTCGAGCTGCTCGGCCGCAGCATCGACGATGCGCTCGTCGAGCCGATCCGGGCGCCGCTCGTGCCGGGCTTCGCCGCGGTGAAGCAGGCGGCGCTCGACGCCGGCGCCCTCGGCTGCTCGATCTCCGGATCGGGTCCATCGGTCTTCGCCTTCGCCGCATCGGACGCACGGGCGGATGCGGCAGCGGCGGCCATGGAGGCGGCATTCGCGGCGGCGGGACTGGAGAGCGACCGCTACGTCGGACCGGTCAATACCACCGGCGCCGGCAGCGGGGCAGCCGGATCGTGAGGGTCCGGCGTGTCCGCCTTCGAACGGCCCGCGAGGCCGTGCTTGCGGAGCAGGCCGCGGCACTGGTCGTAGCTCAAGCGCAGATGGCGCGCCGTCCGGCGCTGGTTGCCGCCGTTGGCGGCGAGCGCTGCGCGCAGCAGGGTCTTCTCCACTGCGGCGACATGCTTGGTGAAGTCGTAGCTGCCGCGCGGGGCGGCCGCGACCTCCGGCGGCGCGCCCGGGGTGCCGGCAGCGCCCGGCTGGGAAGCGGGCGCCGACCGGGGCGCCGGCCGGTAGGGTGAGTCGAACGGGTCGAGACACACGTCGCCGACGGGTCCGACGCCGGGCCCGGTGGCGACGTGGCGATAGACCGAGCGTTCGACCGCGTTCTTCAGCTCGCGCACGTTGCCCGGCCAGTCCCAGGCCGACAGCCGCGCCAGCGCCTCCGGCGCGAACCCGTGGAACGGGGCTCCCAGCTCGAGCGCGATGCCCTGGCCGAAGTGCGCGGCGAGGACGGGGATGTCGGACCGGCGGGCGCGCAGCGGCGGCACGGTCACCACGTCGAACGCCAGGCGGTCGAGCAGGTCCGCCCGGAACCGCCCCGTGGCGGTGAGCGACGGCAGGTCGACGTTGGTCGCGCTGACGACCCGCACGTCGCTGGTCAGCGTCTCGCCGCCGCCGAGCCGTTCGTATTCGCCGTACTCGATGACGCGCAGGATCTTCTCCTGGGTCCGCGACGACGCCGCGGCGATCTCGTCGAGAAACAGCGTGCCGCCGTCGGCGCGCTCGAACCGCCCGACGTGGCGCTTCACCGCCCCGGTGAACGCGCCGGGCTCGTGGCCGAACAGCTCGCTCTCGAGCAGATCGTCGGACAACGCCGCGCAGTTCAGCTTCAGGAAGGCGCGGTCCCAGCGGCGGGAGAGAAAGTGGACCCGCGCCGCGATCAGCTCCTTGCCGACCCCGCGCTCGCCGATGACGAGCAGCGGCCGGTCGAGCGGGGCCGCCGCCGACACGTGGGCGAGCGTGTCGAGGAGCGCGGCCGCTTCGCCGATCAGGGGCGGCGCAGCCGCTTCGGGCGCGGTCATGTGTGGTCCAATATACTATTTTCAGATGGTCATATTCACCATAGGAGTGGTGTTCTGGACCGTTTTGGATGGCAGGCGGACCTTGTGGAATGCGCGGATCTCGTTGCCCGTCAACGACTTGGTGCTCGTCGTCGAAAACCTGGCACGTCCATTGCTAAAGAGCATGGTGAAAGGAGAATCAGCATGGGCGTTTTTTCCCGACTTTCCGACATCATCAACTCGAACATCAATGCGCTCCTCGATCGGGCCGAGGACCCGGAGAAGATCGTGCGCCTGATCATTCAGGAGATGGAGGACACGCTGGTCGAAGTGCGCACCAGCGCGGCCCGCGCCATCGCCGACAAGAAGGAGATCACGCGCAAGCTGCAGGGCTTCGAGGCGCGGCGCGACGAGTGGGCCGCCAAGGCCGAGCTCGCCGTGCAGAAGGGCCGGGACGACCTCGCCAAGGGCGCGCTCGCGGCCCGGCGCAAGGCCGGCGAGATGGTGGAGCTCCTCACCCGGGAGGTCGCCCTCGTCGAGGAGAGCGTCGCCAAGGCCAATGCCGACCTCGAGCAGCTCCAGGCCAAGCTGAAGGAGGCCAAGGCGAAGCAGAAGGCCCTGGAGCTGCGGCGGCAGACCGCGTCGGAGCGCGTGCGCGTCAACCGCCACCTCCACGACGGGCGCATCGACGACGCGCTCGCCCGCTACGATCGGTTCGAGCGCCGCATCGACGAGCTCGAGGCCGAGGCGGAATCCTACGCCGTCGGGCGCCGGAAGACGCTCTCCGAGCAGTTTGCCGAGCTCGAATCCGAGGAATCGCTCGACGCGGAGCTGGCGGAGCTCAAGAAGCGGATTTCCGCCTGAGGAAGGAAGGCCGGCATGCCCGAAGCGGGAGTGTTCGTCCTGGCGATTATCGCCCTCACGGTCGTTGCGCCGATCGCCATCGTCATGCACTACATCACCGTGTGGCGCAGGATGAGGACGCTGTCCACGGACGACGAGCGGTTGCTGGACGATCTCTGGAAGACGGCGCGCGGGCTCGAGCGGCGCGTGGAGGCGCTCGAGACCATCCTCGACAAGGATGCGCCGGACTGGCGGGAGCGACATGGGTACTGACCATCACCACCACCATCATCACCATCACCACTATCACGAGGACGTGGGGCGCGCCGATCGCCCCTCGCCCAACCCGCACCGCCTGACCCGCAGCCGGACGAATCGCATCCTGTGCGGGGTCTGCGGCGGCATCGCGGAGTACTTCGGGTGGAAGCCGTTGCACGTCCGTCTCCTGGCGGTGCTCGGCTTCATCCTGTTCCAGCCGGCGACGATCGTCGCCTACATCGTGGGGTGTTTCGTGATGAAGCGCGCGCCGATCGGCGCGCGCGGGGGCGGGGCGACCGATGTGGACGAGCAGTTCTGGCGCGACGTGTCGACCCGCCCCAGCGAGACCTTCTCGCGGCTGAAGCACACGTTCCGCGGCCTCGAGGAACGCATCGGGAGAATGGAGCGCGCCGTGACCACTGAGGATTACCGCCTCAAGCGCGCCTTCCGCGAGATCGAGGACCAGCCCGGGAGGTAGGGCTGGCTTCAATCGGACGGGGCTGCGCCCCGAGCCCCCGGCGTCCGCTTGCGGGGACCCCCTCGCCCCGCGCCGCTGCCGCCGAGGCGCGCCGTGCGCGCCTTCGCGTGCTACCATCGCCCGCGGTTGGCGCGACGCCGCCCTGACGGCAACCCCGGCGCACGATTGAACCCGATAACCATCGTCTGGTCGCCCGCGGCCGCGGTCAGGCTCGACGCGGCGCAGCGGTTCGTCGCCGGCCGCGGCCCGGCCGCCGAATGCCTGGCCGTGGGCGAGAGCCGGGGTGCGGTGGACGACCTGGCCCGCGAGGTCGCCACCCGGGCGGGAGCGGTGTTCGGGCTGCATCGCTTCAGCGTGCAGCAGCTCGCGGCGCAGCTCGCCGGGCCCGAGCTCGCCCGCCGGGGCTGCGCCCCGGGCACCGGGCTCAACATCGAGGCGATCGCCGCGCGGGCGGCGTTCGAAGAGCGCCGGGACCGCTCGCTCGGCTACCTGGGCGAGGTGGCCCGGCTGCGCAGCTTCGCGCGGACGCTGGCCGCCACGCTCCAGGATCTCCGCTGCGCGGGGGTCGATCCCGTCCGGGTGGCCGGGGCCGGCGGCGTGGGCGGTGAGCTGGCCGCGCTCGCCGCGCGCTACGCGGCGCAGCTCGCGCAGGCGCGTCTGGTCGACGCGCCCGGTCTGCTGCGGGCGGCCGCCGCGGCCGCGGCCGCCGGCGCGGGGCCGCCGTGCGGCATTCCGCTGCTGCTGCTCGACGTTGCGATCCACGATGACGCCGTGCGCGCGCTGGTGGCGGCGCTGGCCGCGCGGTCTCCGAGCGTGCTCGCCACGGTTCCGGCCGGCGACCGGCGCACGCGGGCCGCCCTGCAGCGGCTGCCCGGCGCCCGCGTCGAGGAGCCCGGGCCGTCGGACCTCTCCACGTCGCTGGACCGCGTTCGCCGCTACCTGTTCACCGCCGACGCACCGTCGCCGCCCGCTGTCCCGCCGGCCGGCGAGGCAGGCGACGTCACGCTCTTCTCGGCGCCCGGCGAGGGGCGCGAGTGCGTCGAGATCGCACGCCGCATCCTGCAGGAGTCCGCGCGCGGCGTGCGGCTCGACCGCATGGCCATCCTGGTGCGTGCGGCGGACGTCTACGCCGGCCATCTCGAGACCGCGTTGAGCCGCGCGGAAGTCCCGGCCTGGTTCGCCCGCGGCACGCGGCTGCCCGATCCGTCCGGCCGGGCGTTCCTGGCCCTGCTCGCTTGCGCCGCCGAGCGGCTGTCCGCCCGCCGGTTCTCCGAGTATCTCTCGCTGGCCCAGGTGCCGGCGCCCGCCGCGAGCGGCGCCGCGCCGGCGGGCCCGCGCCGCTGGACGCCCCCCGCCAACGCCGAGGAGGTGCTTCCCGGCCCGGCCCTGCCGGCGCAGCCGTCGCTGTTCGACGCGCCGCAGCCTGCGCCGGAGGCGCCTCCGGACTCCGACGAACGGCCCGTCGTCGAGGGCTCCCTCCGTGCGCCGTGGAAATGGGACCGCCTGCTCGTGGAGTCCGCCGTCATCGGCGGGCTCGCCCGCTGGCGGCGCCGCCTGGACGGGCTCGCGCGGGAGCTGGCGCTGCGCCGCGAGGAGTGCGCCCGCGAGGATCCGGAGTCCCCGCGGCTGCGCGCGATTGATCGCGACCGGCAGAATCTGCGCCACCTGATGCACTTTGCCCTGCCGGTGATCGAGCACCTCGCGGGGCTGCCCGACGAGGCGCCGTGGGCTGTCTGGCTGGAGGCGCTGGAGGCGCTGGCGCCCCGGGTGCTCGTGCATCCCGAGCGGGTGCTGGCCGTGCTCGCCGAGCTGCGGCCGATGGCCGAGGTCGGGCCGGTGGCGCTCGGCGAGGTCCGGGACGTGCTGTCCGAGCGGTTGACCGAGCTGCGGGACGACCCGCCCGCGCGGCGCTTCGGGCAGGTGTTCGTCGGCCGGCCCGAGCAGGTGCGCGGCCGCGTCTTCGACGTGATCTTCGTCCCCGGCCTGGCCGAGCGCATCTTTCCGCACAAGCAGCGGCAGGATCCGCTGCTGCTCGACGCGGCGCGGCGCGCGCTGAACGCGGACGCCGGGGACGACGCGCTCGGACTCGCAACGCAGGACGACCGCGCCCGCGGAGAGCGTCTCCTGCTGCAGTTGGCCGTCGGCGCCGCGCGCCGGCGGCTCTGCCTCTCGTACCCGCGGCTGCACGCGAGCGAGTCGCGCCCCCGCGTGCCGTCGTTCTACGCGCTCGACATCGAGCGGGCGCGGGTGGGCCGGGTCCCGGATCTCGAAGACCTGAAGCGGGAGGCGGACGCCAGCGCCGGCGCCCGTCTGGCCTGGCCGGCGCCGGCGGACCCGGCCCAGGCCGTCGACGACACCGAGCACGACCTGGCGGTGCTCGCGCCACTCCTCCACGGCGCCCCGGGCAAGGCGAAGGGCCGCGCGCGCTACCTGTTGAAGCTCAACCCGGGATTGCACCGGTCGCTCGTGACGCGTTGGGCGCGCTGGAAGCGGCCGTGGTCGCGGTACGACGGCCTGTACGGCCTGCAGCCGGACTCGGTCGCGGCGCTGGCAGGCTACCGGCCGGGGCAGAGGCCATATTCGGTCTCCGCGCTCCAGCGTTTCGCCGCCTGCCCCTATCAGTTCCTGCTGTCCGCCGTGCTCCGGCTGCAGCCGCGCGAGGAGAGCCAGCCGTTGGAGCGCATGAACCCGCTGACACGCGGCCGGCTGTTTCACGAGGTGCAGGCCGAGCTCGTGCGCGCCCTCCGCGCGCGGGAAGCGCTGCCGGTCACCCCGCCGCGGCTGCCGGCGGCCGAGGCCGTGCTCGACGCGACGCTCGACGAGGTCGCGGCCAGGTACCGCGAGGAGCTGGCGCCGGCCATCGACCGCGTGTGGACCGACGAGGTCGAGTCGATGCGGACCGACCTGCGCGGCTGGCTGCGTCACGTCGCGGACGAGGGCGGCGAATGGACGCCCCTGTTCGCCGAGTTCGGGTTCGGTTTGCCGGCGGGCGCCGGGCGCGACGCCGCGAGCGTGGCGGAGCCGGTCAGGCTCGACGGCAAGTGGCTCCTGCGCGGGGCCGTCGACCTGATCGAGGCCGGCGCCGGGCCGGCGCCGCGCGCCGCGCTGCGGGTGACCGACCACAAGACCGGGAAGAACCGTCACCGCCAGGAGCTGGTCGTCGGCCGCGGCGAGGTGCTCCAGCCCGTGCTCTACGGCCTGGCCGTCGAGCAGGCCCTGGGGCGGCCGGTGGAGACCTCGCGCCTGTTCTTCTGCACGCTCGACGGGATGTTCACGACCCGGCCGGTGCAGCTCGGCGAGAGCCAGCGCCGCCAGGGCCTGGAGGTGATCGAGGTCATCGACCGGGCGCTCGAGGCCGGCGCCCTGCTGCCGGCCCCGCGGGAGGGCGCCTGCCGCTGGTGCGACTTCAGGGCCGTGTGCGGACCCTGGGAGGAGACGCGGGTCGGGCGCAAGGATCCGGCCCGGCTGGCCGACCTGGAGGCCCTGCGGCGCATGCCGTAGCGGTTCGCGAACGATGGCTACTCCGTCCGCGCTCGTCGACGCGGAGCCGCGCCGGCGCATCCGGGAGTCGCTCGACGAGAGCCTGTTCGTCGAGGCGGCCGCCGGCACGGGCAAGACGACGGTCCTCGTCGATCGCATCGTCAACGTCCTGGCGCAGGGCGAGGCCGGGGTCGACCGCATCCTGGCGGTGACCTTCACCGAGAAGGCGGCCGGGGAGCTGAAGCTGCGCCTGCGCGCTGAGCTGGAGCGCGTGCGCCGGGACCGCGGCGCGAGCGGGACGCTCGAGGACGCCATCGCCCGTCTCGAGGAGGCCCAGGTCAACACCATTCACGGCTTCTGCGTCGACCTGCTGCGCGAGCGCCCGGTGGAAGCCGGCGTCGACCCCCGCTTCGAGGTCCTGTCAGAGCCGGAGGCGCGCGGGCTGTTCGCCCGCGCCTTCGACCTGTGGCTGGAGGAGGTGCTCGCGGATCCGCCCGACGGCGTTCGCCGCGCGCTGCGCCGCCGGCCCTCGGCGGCCGGCTTCGATGCGGATGCGTCCGACGACGGGCCGACCGATCGCCTCCGCGCCGCGGCCTGGCAACTGGCCGAGTGGCGCGACTTCGACACGCCCTACCGGCGCGCGGCGTTCGAGCGGGAGGCCCTGGTGGACGGGATCGTCGGGGACCTGTGCCGCTTCGCCGATCGGACGGAGCAGGCAGCCAATCGCCGCGACCGCCTGTACCTCGACACCCGTCCCGCGCGTCTCGCGGCCCAGGCGATCCGCACCGGCGAAGCGATGCGGCCGCGGCGCGACTACGACGGCATCGAGTCGCAACTGGTCGAGCTTGCGCTCAACCGCGGGTTCGGGGATCCGCGGCGCGGCGCCGGATCGCGCTACGCGGCCGCTATCGCGCGAGCGGATCTGCTGCAGGAGCAGCGCGCCCTCGTGGATCGCCTGCGCGAGTTCCGCCGCGCGGCGGATGCCGATCTGGCCGCGCTGCTGCAGCGCGAGCTGCGGGCGCCGGTCGCGCGCTACCGCGAGCTGAAGTCGAGCACGGGGCGGCTCGACTTCGTGGACCTGCTGCTCATGGCGCGCGACCTGCTGCGCGGCGAGGACGCGGTGCGGCAGGCGTTCCAGCAGCGCTACACGCACATCTTCGTCGACGAGTTTCAGGACACGGATCCGCTACAGGCCGAGGTGCTGCTGCTGCTGGCCGCCGCCGACCCCGCCGAGCGGGACTGGCGGCGCGCCGCGCCGAGCCCGGGCAAGCTGTTCGTCGTGGGCGACCCCAAGCAGTCGATCTACCGCTTCCGCCGCGCGGACGTCGACATCTACCACCAGGTGAAGGCCCGTCTCGAGGCCCGCGGCATGGCGGTGCTGCAGTTGACGAGCAGCTTCCGCAGCGCGCCGCCGATCCAGCATTTCGTCAACCGCGCGTTCGAACCCCACATGGCGCCGGCGGCCGGGGCCGCGGGCGCATCGCGCTACGTGCCGCTGTCGCCGACCCGGCCGGCGCCGGCCGGGCAGCCGGCGGTCGTCGTGCTGCCGGTGCCGCGTCCGTACGGCTATCGGCGCGTCGCGGCGTCGGCCATCGAGCGCTCGCTGCCGGATGCGGTGGGCGCGTTCGTGAGCTGGCTCATCGAGGAGAGCGGCTGGACGGTCACGGCCGCGGCCGGGTCCGCGGAGGGCGGCGGGGATCCCGTTCCTATCGCCGCCCGCCATGTGTGCCTCCTGTTCAGACGCTTCGAGAGCTTCCGGCGCGACATGACCCGGCCGTACGTCGAGGCGCTGGAGGCTCGCGAGATCCCGCACCTGCTGGTTGGCGGCCGGGCGTTTCACGAGCGCGAGGAGGTCGCGACGATGCGCGCGGCGCTGGCGGCCGTCGAGTGGCCGGACGACGAGCTGTCGGTCTTCGCGACCCTGCGCGGGTCGTTGTTCGCCATCGATGACGAGGCGCTCTTCGGCTACCGGCACCGGTTCGGCGCGCCGCACCCGTACCGCATTCCGGCGGCGCTGGCGCCCGGCGCGGCGCTGCCGGCCGAGCTCGACCGCTTCGCGCCGGTCGCCGACGCGCTCGAGCTGCTCAAGGATCTGCACCGCGGCCGCAACCGCGTGCCCGTGGAGGCCACCATCGGCCGCCTGCTCGACGCGACGCGCGCGCACGCCGGCTTCGCCCTGCGCCCGGCCGGCGAGCAGGCGCTCGCGAACGTGCTCCAGATGGCGGAGATGGCCCGCCGGCACGCCGCCGCCGGCGGCCTGTCGTTCCGGAGCTTCGTCGAGCACCTGCTGGACGAGGCCGACCGCCGGCAGGCCGGCGAGGCGCCCATCTTCGAGGAGGGGAGCGACGGCGTGCGGATCATGACCGTCCACCGGGCGAAGGGCCTCGAGTTCCCGGTCGTCGTCCTCGCCGACCCGACCTGCAAGCTGCACCGCCGCACGGCCGACCGCTACATCGACGGCGAGAAGGGGCTGTGCGCGCTGCGGCTGGCGGGCTGGCAGCCCCTGGATCTGCTCGACCACGAAGAGGACGAAGTGGAGCGGAACCGCGCCGAGGGGGTGCGGCTGGCGTATGTCGCGGCCACCCGCGCCCGCGATCTGCTGGTCGTGCCGGCCGTGGGCGACGGTCCGCACGAGGGCGGTTGGCTCGACCCGCTGCACGGGGCTCTTTATCCGCCCCTGGCGCACCGCCGCACGCCGGCAGCGGGGCCGGGCTGCCCGTCGTTCGGTCGCGACTCCGTGCTCGAACGCCCGGAGGGCGACCCGGCGCTGACCGCCACCGTCGCGCCGGGGCTGCACCGGTTCGCGGACGACCGGGAGGGTGCTTCCGACTACGACGTGGTCTGGTGGGATCCCCACGCCCTCCGGCTCGGCGTCGAGGCGCACTTCGGGATCCGCCAGGAGCAGTTGTTGTCGAAGGAGGTGCCGGAGGCAACCGTCGAGGAGGACCTGCACCGCTATCGGGCCTGGCGGCAGGGGCGGGCGCGGGCGCTGGAGCACGCGGCGGCGCCGAGCCTCGTCGTGGAGGCGGCGACCGCCCGGGCGGCGGCGGCCGGCGGCGGCCGCGGTCGCCGCGACGAACCGGACGTGGCGGTGATCGAGCTGGAGCGGCCCGCGGTCCGCCCGTCGGGTCCCCGGTTCGGATCGCTCGTCCACGCCGCGTTGGCGACGGTGCCCCTCGACCAGCCTGCCGCCGCGGGGGAGACGGCCGTGCTGCACGGCCGTCTCCTGGGCGCGACCGACGCGGAGATCGCGGCCGCGGCGGTCGCCGTGACGGCGGCCCTGCGCCATCCGCTCCTCGAGCGCGCCCGCGCCGCGCTGGCGCGCGGGGAGTGCCGCCGGGAGGCGCCGGTGGCAGCCCTCGACGACGGCGCCCTGGTCGAGGGCGTCGTCGACCTGGCGTTCCGCGAGTCCGGTCAGTGGACCGTGGTCGACTTCAAGACGGACAGGGAGCTCGACGAGGCCCTCGACGTCTACCGGCGACAGGTCGCCCTGTACGCGGCGCTCGTCGCGCGTGCGACCGGCGAGCGGGCGACGCCGGTGCTGATGCGGGTCTGAAACTGGACGAGGCTTGGCTTCATCTTGACGGGGACGTGGTTGCTGCGACTGCTCGGACCATCACGGTTGACGTTTCTCCTCTGCGATCTGGATCAAGTTGCCGCACGAATCGTCGAATACCGCGGTAATGACAGTCCCGAGGTCCGTTGGCGGCTGTACGAATCGCACACCTCTTGCCGCGAGACGCTCGTGTTCGGCTTCGATGTCGTCGACCGCGAAGGAGGTCCAGGGGATACCGTCCTCCACGAGCGCCCTCTTGACCGTACGCACCGCGGGATGGCCGTCAGGCTCGAGCACCAACTGCGTCCCCTCCGGGGCTTCCGCGGATACGACAGTGATCCAGGCATGTTCTCCCAGGGGGATGTTGTGCTTCATCTGGAAGCCAAGCGCTTCCGTGTAGAAGCGAAGTGCCTTCTGTTGGTCGTCTACCGGGACGCTGGCCAGGTGGATTCTCATCTTTCAAGTGCCCCTTCATCTGTCGAGATCGGCCAACGCTCCGCGATGGCCTTCAGCGGGCCGCCCTCGAACCAATGGAGCTTCGACCTCCCCTCGCGCCTCGTGCGAATCAGCCCGGCGGCCTCCAGGACGTCCAGGTGTTGCGTGATCGCCTGCCGTGAGGAGTTGATGCCGTGCTTCATGGTCAGGCGTGCGCAGAGCTCGAAGAGCGATTGACCTGACCGATCGACGAGTTCATCCAGGATGGCTCGCCTGGTTGGGTCAGCGATCGCGCGATACACGTCTGCAAGCACCAATAAGGCAAGCGTTCGCTTGCATGTCAGGTGATGATATGCAAGTGCATGCTTGCGTGTCAACTGCCCTTGGAGTAACCAGGGAACAACGGGGGCTGCGACGGCTGGGTCGGGGTCGGCAACGGATCAAGGGTCGGCAACGGAGCTAATATGTAGCGATGGCGACCAGATCTCGAGACGTGCGGCGGCGGTCGCCGGCGCGGGGCCGGACGGTGCAGGCTTCGCGGCGCCGGCTGCCGCTCCTGCTGGCTGCGGCCGCGCTGGTCGCGACCGGTTGGGGGCTCTACTCGGCCGGCGCGCCGGGGCAGCCGCCGGCGCCCTCCACCTCCGTCGTCCGGACGCTGCGGGTGGATGTTCTCCGCGAGCTGCCGCACGACACCACGGCCTACACGCAGGGGCTGCTCTGGTGGAACGGCGGCCTGTACGAGAGTACGGGCCGCTACGGGGAGTCGACCTTGCGCCGGCTCAACCCGGAGACCGGGGCGGTCGAGCAGCGGATCGACGTGCCGCCGGCGTTCTTCGGCGAGGGACTGGCGCGGGTCGGCGACCGGCTGATCATGCTCACGTGGATGGCCGAGCGGGCGTTCGTCTTCGACCTGGACACGTTCGAGGCCCTGCGCAGCTTCCGCTACCGCGGCGAAGGGTGGGGGCTGTGCCACGACGGGCGCCGGCTCGTCATGAGCAACGGCTCCGACACGCTCACGTTTCGCGACCCCGAGACCTTCGAGCCGCTGGGCGCCGTGCCCGTCACGCTCCGCGGGCGGCCGCAGGCGGACCTCAACGAGCTGGAGTGCGTCGACGGCGCGGTATACGCCAACGTGTGGCAGTACGACTACATCGTGCGGATCGACCCGGACAGCGGGCGGGTAACCCACCAGATCGACGCCGCCGGCCTGCTGTCGCGCGACGAGGCGCGCGGGGTGGACGTCCTCAACGGCGTCGCGTACGACCCGCAGGCCGGCACCTTCTACATCACCGGCAAGTGGTGGCCGAAGATGTTCGAGGTCCGCTTCGTCGAGTAGCGGGCTTCAATCAGACGGGGCCTTGCCCCGAGCCCCCGGCGTCCGCTTGTGGGGACCTCCTGAAGTTCGGCTACCCCGCGCACAAGATCAAGTGGTATCGCGGGGGCATGCAGGACTGGGAGATCCTGGGACTCACCACCGTCCCGGGCGGCTGAACCGCGACACCGGCCGACGGGCGGCGGTCCCGCCGCCCGTCGGCGCCGCATCCGCCGCCCGCGTCCGCGCGCGGCACCGCGCCACGAATGCCCTACTTCATCTACAAGCTGCGACCGCCGCTGCCGCCGGAAGGCGCGGGCTCGTTCGAGGCGTACCGCGAGGCCCGCACCGCGGTGCGGGAGATGCGCCGCGCCCTCGGGCGTGACGATCCAGTCACGGTGCGGATGGTGTTCGCGGCGGGTGAGGCGCAGGCCGAGCGGCTCCTGACCGAACGCCGTGAGCCGCGCCCCCTCGGCGAGGACGCATGAGTCGCCCGGGGATGTCGCCGCGGCGGTGCGTCCGGCATCGGGGTTGTACGACAATTCGCAAGGCTGGCCCTCGATCCGCAGGGCCTTGACGAGGATCCATCGATGGCGGAATACGATCAGGAACTCGACGCGTGCGGCCTGAGCTGCCCGTTGCCGATTCTTCGGGCGAAGAAGGCGCTCACCAGGATGGC
The DNA here is from genome assembly GCA_964569405.1 of uncultured Vicinamibacteraceae bacterium. Classification (GTDB taxonomy): domain Bacteria; phylum Acidobacteriota; class Vicinamibacteria; order Vicinamibacterales; family UBA8438; genus JAAXGX01. Next base: position 23,958 of record CAZMWA010000240.1, read on the forward strand.
GAGCGGCCAGGTCCTGCGCATCATCGCGACCGATCCCGGGTCGGTGAAGGACTTCGAAGCGTTCTCGCGCCAGACCGGAAACGAGCTGTTGGAGTCGACCGAGGATGGCGGCAGGTTCTACTACCGGCTGAGGAAGGCGTAGCACTCTCATCCCTCCCGGCCTGGCCGCGAGCCGGTCCAGGCCCCGTACTTCCGTTGCGGGGTTGCCGTCGTGCCGGCGACGAGCGCCGGTGGGCAGGATCGCCACGGCCCTCTACACTTCCCGCCACGCTACCTGCAGATTGCGGAGGATCGGGCGATGTCCGATGTGGCGAGAGTGGACGAGGCGGCGGCGAGGGCGACGCACCACGCACCTCTGGTTCGGCGGCCCGCGGATCTCGCGGGCGAGACGGGACGGTTCGGCAACGTGACGCGGATGGTCTTCCATCCGTCGCCCGAACATCCCAACGAGCCCAACGCGGGGACCATCACCTACGCGCCCGGAGGCGGCTTTCCCCTGCACATGCACGACTTCGCCCAGCTCTGGTATGTCCTGGAGGGCGAGTGCCGTTTCGGCGAGCACCGGCTTGCGGCGGGCGACATGGTCTACATGGAGGATCCCCATTTCGAGCACGAGCTGCACACCGAGGCCGGCTGCACCATCGTGTTCATGCAGTACCCGGGGCCGACCACCGGCGTCCGACCCATCTACCGGGGCCGATTCGATGGCCGGGATGCCGCGCGCGGCGTGGAGCCGGATCTGAGGCGGTAGGTTCCGCGGCGGTCGTCGGTGCCTGCTCTCGGCCATCCGTGTTCGGATTGCGAGTCGTGGGTGCGGTGACGCTCGACGATGTGCCGGGTTCCAGGCTGCTTTGGAGTTGCCGTAATGTACTGTCTCGTAATCCGAACACGGATGTGCCCTCGGTCCTTCAGTCCGCCCCGTGGCTGCCCCCGTACCCGCTGCTCGACGCCGGCCGCCAGCCCGCGAGGCTCTCTTCCCGCGGCCGACGGATCTCGATGCGCAACGGGTGACACTTCGCGGCGTCGCTGGAATGGCTCGCTCCACAGTCGCCCCCGGGGCAGGTGGACAGCGCCCCCAGCAGGTCGATCTCGGCGAACAGCTCGATGAAGTCGCCCGGTCGCGACGGACTCGACTTCATGAAGTACTGGTTCGTATCCCGGGTGTAGCCGGTGCACATGAAGACGTTGACCACGTCGTGCACGTGCGCCTCGGCCTCGGCGAGCGGCAGGTCCCTCGCGGCGGCCAGTGCCCGCAAGAGGTTCGAATGGCAGCACCAGTGATAGTCCCCTCCGGTCAGCAGGTGATTGGTATAGGGGTCGCAGCGGGTGCCGATCACGTCGTGGACGCCGCCCCCGAATTCGTCGAAGCCGTACCAGTCCAGTGTGTCGTGCGTGATCGTCGCCATCGGGCGCAGCCAGGGGATGGCGCTCCATAGGCGGTCGCCGGTGCTGACGTGGGTCGCGTGCAGCGCGCGGGTCTTGCCGCTGTAGAACCGCTCGCTCAGGTTGGCCGAATTCCACAGGTTCAGGTCTCCCACCTGCGGTCCCTCGATACTGACGATCCGGAACAGGTGCCCGGCGGGTATCTCGAATGCCCGTCCGTCCCTCGGTGGCACGGTCAGCTCGTCCACCTGGGTCATGTCGGTGCGCACCCAATCGTAGAACGACCGGTCGAACGCCGGCAGGCTGTCGACGGTGTAGACCGTCACCGGCTCGACGGCCCGCCGTGCTGCCGCATCCGCCGGTTCCGCGTGTCGTGGAGGGATGGACATGGCGCGCTCCTCGAGCCTGTGCTCTGAACCCCGGAGGTCGGGGATGCTATCGGCAGCGCGATTGGGCGCGCAAGGCGGTTCGGAGTTCAGGCTGTTGGGAGCTCGGACTGTTGGGGGTCAGACTGTTCGGAGTTCAGGCGGTTCGGAGTTCAGAAGAACGTGATCTGGCGGTCCGTGATCGCGTCGAAGCTCGTGTCCAGGAAGTGGAGGAGGCCGTCCGCCGCGGGCGCGAGCTGCCGGTCACGGTAGTGGTCGTAGTCGGGGCGGGGCGGCGGGCGGCCGTCCTCGATCGGCTCGGGTCCCGACGGGGTGATGACGTAGCGGACCCACCGGACCGGACGGCCGAGCTTGCGTGCGGCCTGCACGTGGGGCGGGACGTTGCGCGTGTACGCATCGACGCTCTGGCGCAGCCGTTTCCGATACACCAGAGCCTCGTCGCGCTCGCCCGCGAGCATCGACTCCAGCGTCTCGTGCACGAACGGCTCGAACGACTCCCCCATGAACACGCGCCGGTAGAGCTCGCGCTGAAACGAGCGCGCGAGCGGCGTCCAGTCCGTGCGCACGCACTCGAGACCCTTGAACACGAGCCCGTATCCGCCGTCGCGGGCGCGGACCATGCCGGCGTAGCGCTTCTTGCTGCCGGTCACGTCGCCGCGAACAGTCGGCATGAGGAATCTCAGGAAATGCGTTTCGAACTCGATCTCGAGGAATGATTCGAGACGGTGCTCGCGCTCGATGGCGCCGCGCCACCACGTGTTGAGCATCTGCGCAATCGCGGCGCCCCGGTCGCGCGCCTCCGCCTCGCCGACGCCCGCGCCGAGCAGGACGAACAGCGAGTCGGTATCGCCGTAAATCACGGTTTCGCCGCCCTGCTCGATGACGTCGCGGGTGCGGCGGATGATCTCGTGTCCGCGCCGCGTGATGCTGCTCGCGAGCCGTGAATCGTGGAAGCGGCATCCGGACGCGCCCAGGATGCCGTAGAACGAGTTCATCAGGATCTTCGTCGCCTGGGACATGGCCGCGTCACCGCGCTGCTTCGCGCGGTCCCGCTCCTCCCAGATGGACTGGACGAGGTCGGGCAGGATTGCGCCTTCGCGCGCGAAGGAGCCGCCCTGGAACCCTTCGATGCGGTCGTCGCCGGGCGCGTGCAGCGCGAAGGGGTCGATGCCGAAGGTGCGGATGATGCTCGGATACAGGCTCTTGAAGTCGAGCACGAGGACGTTGTCGTAGAGCCCCGGCTTCGAATCGAGGATGTACCCCCCGGGACTCCCTTCTCCCGACCGCGCGTCGACGACGTCCGGGGCGACCTTCCCTGCGCGGTGCAGTCGCGGCAGGTAGAGGTTGTCGAACGCCGCCACCGAGCCGCCCTGGCGTTCCATCGCGAGCCCCGTCAGCTCCGCCCGGCGCGTCGCGAACTCGATGAGCCCGGCCTTCTCGACGATTTCGGCCACGAGCCGGCAGTCCTCGATGTTGTAGGCCGCGAGCCGAGCGCGGTCCTGCTCGTAGAGGCGGATGATCTCGCCGACCCGGTCGCCGCCCGCGTGCTCGATGCGCTTGCCGCGTCCGAGCATCTCGCGTGCGACGTGCTCCAGCTCGAAGGACTCGAACGACCAGAACGCGGTGCGCAGCGTGTCGATGCCGTCGAGCACGACGCGCCCGGGAATGCGCGCGACGCAGGTGCCCGACGCGGACCCGGGCTGGAGAATGGCGGAGCGTTCGTCGCCGCGTGCGACGTCGAACCCGATACCCAGCCGCCGGCAGCGCCTGGCGATGAAGTCGAGGTCGAATCCGACCACGTTCCACCCGAGGATGAGGTCCGGATCGTGCTCGGCGATCCACGCGAAGAGGCGGGCGAGGAGGGCGGCTTCGTCTGCGGCCGTCTCCACCGCTACGTCGTCGCAGTGCACGGGTTCGCCGCTCACCACCAGCACCCGCTCGTCCTCGGGCGAGTGGAGCGCCACCGAGAAGAGAGCGCCGTCGAGACCCGCCGTCTCGATGTCGAGCGAGACCCAGCGCAGCTCCCGGCGGTACGCGTCGCGCCGAATCGCGGGGTTGCGCATCTCGAGGTAGCCGGACTTGCGGGCCACCTCGCCGCGCGCGGCGAACCCCGCCGTCACGAACCGCTCCATCAGGAAACGATCGCTCGGTTTGAGGTCGGATTCGCAGACGGTGACGCCCCTGGAGCGAAGCAGGTCGCGCGCGGCCACGAGATCGCGCTGGCGCCGGAAGTAGAGTGCGTCGACCGGCACGCCTTCCAGCGTCTCGAGATCGAGAGCTCGATGCCGGCAGCGGAGGTCGGCAAGGGAACCGTCCTCCGGCGTCGCCGACCGTTCCACGAAGCACACCGCCTCCTGCGAGTCGAGCACGACGCGCAGGGGGCCGTGCTCCGACGCGGCCCAGAGCGAAAGCTCCAGTCCGGCGGAGGCGTCCCGCCAGTGGCGGGTCAGGAGGAACGCGCGCAACGGTTCCATCGGCTCGCTCACTTGCCTTCGGTCCGGGCTTCCAGCAGCGATACGTCCACGAGATCCTGTGCGCGTCCCGTCGCGCGCTTGTTCGCGACGAGGTCGGCGCGACCGAGAAAGGCGATTTCGCGACCTTCGAGCATCTGTCCGACGCGATTGCACCAGGCGTCGTCGAACGCCACACCGGTGATGCGGTTCAGCAGGTCGATGCGCCGAGGAGGCAGTCCGAGCTGGATGACCGTCCCCGGGTGGCGAAGGTCGTGGCGACTCGCCCCGAGTGCTTCGAGGGGCGCACCGAACTCCTTCAGCGCAGCCCACGCACGATCCGCGTTCGCCTCGGTGGACTCGATCCAGACGTCCAGATCGCCGGTGGCGCGCGGCACCCCGTGCACCGCCATCGCGTGGGCCCCGACCACGATGAAGCGAACCCCGGCGTCGTGCAGGGCGACCAGCATGTCGCGGAAGTCCTCGTTCAATCGACGACGTTGCCGGGTGGACGGACGACCCGGACCGGGGTCCGGTCACGCGGGTAGTCCGGGATGACACGTCCGGACAGCGTCCAGGCTTCGCGGGCCAGCGGCCACATCATCGCCAGTCGCTCATTCGCCGTCGTCGTGGACGAGAGGTCGGGGCCGGGTTCGTCCCCCGGCCGATACTTGCGCACCGGCCAATGGGCACGGGCCGCGCGGCGCGCTGCGCGGGAGGAATCGATGCGCCTCGTGCCGGCGCCCCCGAGGTCGGGAGCGGGCATGCGGGATGACTCGGACACGCCGCATGTACTGCCTGTTCGACCAGGAACTATTGTACTCTGGCCGGCATGTCCCGACACGTCGGCGGAGCGTGCGCCAGCGGTTCGGGATCGAAACTTCCCTGCAGGCCGGGCGGGACGCTCCGGCCGCGATCCGGCATGAGCGTGCCGGCATTGGTTCGACGCTAGCCGCAATATCTCACCGATTCGCGAAGCGAGGGCGTGGAGATGGCCAGGCTTCCGCTTGCTTCGCAAGCTTGTGTGTTTTCGCAAGGCGAACGCGAGTTCGGGCGCGCAGGCGTACTTGACCGTACGGAGCGAGCTTGCGAAGCAAGCGGCACTCGAAGCACCCGGACCGCGTTCAACGCAGGGAAAATGGGCAGATCCGCGTCCGCAGCCGTGAATCGGTGAGATATTGCGGCTAGAGCGTTGGGAGGTCCGACGATTCCAGCAGCACGACTGTCTCGTGTCTGCGTCGCTCCGTCGCGGCGATCGCACCACGTGCCGGAGCGCGTGCACCGTTCGATTCGCGGCCGGTTCGCACGACGTGCCGCAAGGCCGACGCCCGGCCTGATCGGGGGCTCTCCGGCGCTCTCCGGGCATTGATGGTGTCCAACGTCCTCCCACCGCTCGCCGCCATGACGCTCGTCCAGGCCATGACCGCGATGGCGATCGTCACCGTGCCGGTGCTTGCGCCGGAAATCGCGGCTTCGGTCGACATCGACACCGCCGCGGTCGGTGTGTATCAGTCGGTTACGTTCATGGGCGCGGCGTTCCTCGCATTGCTCAGCGGCTCGCTCGTGCTCCGCCACGGGGGTGTCCGGGTCAACCAGGTGAGCGTGATGATGGCCGCGGCCGGGGTCGCGCTCGCGGTCACCGGCTCGGTGCCGGTGATTGCCCTTGGAGCGGTGCTCGCCGGCATGGGGTACGGTCTCGCCACGCCGGGTGCGAGCCATGTGCTCGCACGGGTGACCGCCGTGGATCGGCGCGGCTTCGTCTTCTCGATCAAGCAGTCCGCGGTGCCGCTGGGCGGTCTCGTTGCGGGAGTGCTGCTTCCCCCGATCGCCGAGCACGCGGGATGGTCGTGGGCAGTCGCGCTCGCAAGCGCCATGGTGCTGTCGGCGGCGCTTCTCATCCAGCCGCTGCGTGCGCGTCTCGACGAGGATCGCAACCCGGCACACCGCATTCGGGTCACTGCGCCCGGCCAGTCCATTCGCCTCATCCTCACCACGCCGGAGCTTCGGCCCATGGCGCTGGTTGCGTTCAGCTTCGGGGCGATGCAGCTTTCGGTCGTCGCGTTCTTCGTCACGTTCCTGGTCGAGCGATCCGGCCTGACTCTGGTCACCGCCGGAGTGCTGTTCTCCGTGATGCAGGGCGCCGGCGTCGTGGCGAGGGTGGCCTGGGGCTGGGTGATGGACCGCTGGATCACCGCGCGGGTGCTGCTGGCTCTGCTCGGCGCCGGCACCATCGCGAGCACCGTGGCCGCGACCACGTTCTCCGAAGCGTGGCCATTGGCGGGGATTGGTGCGGTGAGCGTGGCGCTCGGCCTGACGTCGATTGCCTGGAATGGAATCTACCTCGCCCAAATCTCTCGGGTCGTCCCCAACGAGCAGGTGGGGCCGGCGACCGGCGGCGCCCTCATGTTCACGTTCCTCGGCATCGTGGCCGGCCCGTCGAGCTTCGGCGCAATCCTGGCCGCGACCGGGAGCTACACCGCCGCGTTCGTGGCCGTCGACGTGCTGGTGCTGGCTGCGGTCGTCGCCTTGCTCGTCCGAGGGCGGTCGACTGGCTGACTCCCGACTTCCGCAAGGTTGTGAGGCGTCCCGTTCACCTCCGCGGCCCGCCCCGTGCGCGCCGTGGCCGCGCGTTCGGCCGAGTCCGGCACCCGCTGGCGCCGAGAACCGCGCGCGGCCGGTCGTCGTCGGGCCGGATCGGAACGTCGAGCCCGGCAACGCGTCTCAGATGACCCCTGCCTCGGACAGCGCCGCCATCTCGCTGTCGGTGAGGCCCAGCTCTTCCCGATACACGGCTTCGTTGTGGGCGGCCAGGGCCATCCCGAGATGTCGAATGCCCCCCGGGGTGTCCGACAGATGCGGGACGGTTCCCTGGAGGGCGATGTCTCCGATTCGCGGGTCGGCTATCCGCGTCAGGGTGTCCCGCGCCCAGAACTGCTCCTCGGCGAAGATGTCGGCGATGCTGCACACCGGTCCGCAGGGAACCTCGCCGTCGGAGCACCGCTGGATGACGGAGTCCCGATCGAGGCTCGAGGTCCAGGCGGACACGATCGCGTTCACCTCGTCGCGTCGCTCGAGCCGCGAACGCTTGTCGGCGAAGCGGGCGTCGTCGCCCAGTTCCGGGCGACCCATGACCCGCGCGAGGCGGTTGAACATCCGGTCGTTGGTGCAGGCGATCGCGACCCAGCGGCCGTCGGCGCAGGGGTAGTGGCTGTGCGGCGTCGCGGTGTGGGTCTCGGTGCCGCTGCGCTCGCGGACGTGTCCGGTCTTGTCGTAGACCGCCGCGATCTCGTCGAGGAACCGGAAGATGCCCTCGTGCAGACCGATGTCGATGTACTGGCCGCGCCCGGTCCGTTCGCGCGCGCGCAGCGCCAGCATCACTCCGAATGCGCCGTAGAGGCCGGAGAGGTAGTCCGCGAGCGTCGTGGAGCCGGCGATGAGCGGAGGGGTGTCGGGCTGGCCGGTGACGTAGGACAGTCCGGCGTATGCCTGCGCGATGCGGGCGAACCCCGGCAGTCCCGACTTCGGCCCGGTCTGTCCGTACGCCGATACGCGCAGCATCACGAGTCGCGGGTTGACCTCGAGCAGGTCCGAATAGCCGATCCCCCATCGCTCGAGCGTCCCCGGCCGGAAGTTCTCTACCACCACGTCCGCGGTCGCCGCGAGACGACGGAACAGCGCACCACCCCGCTCGTCGCTGAGGTTCAGCGTGATGCACCGCTTGTTGCGGGCGTCGTTGAACCACCAGTAGGTATCGCCCGCCTCGCTCGGCGTGCCGAGACGCCGCAGGTCGTCCCCGACGACGGGGCGCTCGATCTTGATGACGTCCGCGCCGAACTCCCCGAGACAGGTGGCGGCGAACGGCGCCGCGACGAACGTGGCCGCGTCGAGCACCCGAACGTCGTCGAGCGGCATGATGGTCTCTGTCACCGTCCTCGTTTCCCGGTTGCCGGCAGCGTCACGCACGGGGAGGCGGAAGGCGAGGCCCGCGCGGGATTCCCGAGCGCCACGGGCTTTCTCCGCGCCTCCCCGTCGCGCAGGGGCGTGGATTATACGAGCGGGAAGTTGTTCGCATCCGGACGGTCCCGTAAGGTGCGTGCGACTTCGAACGATGAGGCGGGGGCGGCGCACGCCGTGCAGACAGCAGTTCCTGCCGCGGGCGTCCGCGGGGCCGACGCCGGCGGCCGGCGCAAGGCCGGGTAGCGTTGTCGCTCGCGGCACGAGCGGCGGCAACCCTGGCCGCCGGCACCGCCGGCGGCGCGGTGTTCGCCTGGTTCAACGTGCCGCTGGCATGGATGCTGGGAGCGATGGTCGCGACCACCGTGGCGTCGCTCGGTGGCGCGCGGGTCCACGTGCCCGGCCCCTGGCGCTCCATCATGCTGGCGATCATCGGGGTGATGATCGGCGCGAACTTCACTCCGGAAGTCGTGGAGCAGGTTCGCGAATGGCCGCTCACCGTCGCGTGCCTGGTGTTCTACCTCGCCTTCCTGATCGGCATTCTCTTCATCTACTTTCGCCGGGTCGTGGGTCTCGACGCGCCGACCGCGTACTTCTCGGCGGCGCCGGGAGGACTGAGCGAGATGGTCCTCACCGGCGGTGCGATGGGCGGCGACGATCGGACGATCGCGCTCATTCACGCGACGCGGATCCTCCTGGTCGTTCTCCTGATTCCGTTCTGGTTCAGATTCATGACCGGAACGACGACGGACCTGTCCGCGGCCGGACCGTCGATGGGCGCGACGCCGCTCGGGGACCTCGCGGTCCTGGCGGCGTGTGCGGTCGTCGGGGTGGTTGCGGGACGGCTCGCCCGCCTGCCCGCCTACCGGATGGCCGGCCCCATGCTCGTGAGCGCCGTCGTGCATGCCGCGGGGCTGAGCGAATCGTCGCCCCCCGCCGAGGTCGTCGCGGTCGCGCAGGTCGTCGTCGGTTCCGCCGTCGGCGCACGGTTCACCGGAGTGCCGATTCGGCGTGTGTTCGGCCTCATGGCCGCTTCTGTCGTCTCCACCACGGTAATGGTCGGCACCGCGGTCGGGCTTGCGCTCGCGCTCGCGCAGGCGACCGGCTTCGACTGGCGTTCGCTCCTGCTCGTGTATGCACCCGGCGGCACGGCCGAGATGAGTCTCATCGCTCTGTCGCTCGGAATCGATGTCGCGTTCGTCGCGACGCACCACGTCATCCGCATCACGCTCATCGTGACCGTCGTGCCGCTGCTGTTCGCGCGTTTCCGCTCCCGGCGCGAGCACGCGTGAGCCATGCCTGACCTGGACGCACTGTTCCGGCCGCGCTCGATCGCGCTCGTCGGCGCGTCTCCGGATCCCTCGGTGATCCGCGGGCGCATCGTGGAAGCCGTGACGAAGTACGGATTTGACGGAACCCTCCACGCCGTGAGCCGCAGCCACGAAGTGATCGCCGGAATCCCCTGCCATCCGTCGGTGGAGGCGCTCCCCGGCGCGGTGGATCTGGCCATCGTCACCATTCCCGCCGAACACGTCGCGCCGACGCTGCGGGCTTGCGGAACCATCGGCGTGCGGGCCGCGATCGTCATCAGCTCGGGGTTCGGGGAGGAGAGCGGCGAGGCAGGCCGGGAACGCCAGCGCGCCATCGCCGCGATCGCCCGGGAGTTCGACATGGCGGTGCTCGGACCCAACGCCGAGGGGCTCCTGAACGGCGCGATGCCGCTCGCGGCCACGTTCAGCCCTGCGGTGGTGCATGTGGAGAACGGGCTTCGGCCCGAGGGCAGTCGGGCGCGCGGATGCCCTCGAGAAACGCCAGCAGGACCGCGGTCTCGTCGTCCTCCACGAGGTACGCGGCGACGTCCATCGCGTCGAGTCCCGCCTCGTTCCCGGTGCTCACGAC
>CAZMWA010000241.1:0-12301 GCA_964569405.1 uncultured Vicinamibacteraceae bacterium
CTTCACGATGGTGACCGGCACCGCCGACGTCGAAGCGGTCCTGCTCGGCGCCGGCGGCGTCGAGCACGGTGCGCGCCCCGGCACCGTGGTCGTCGACACGAGCACCATCGATCCGGCGGCGACGCGGACGATCGCCGCGGCGCTGGCCGAGCGCGGCGTCGACATGCTCGACGCGCCGGTGTCGGGCGGGCCGCAGGGCGCCCGCGACGCCACGCTCTCGATCATGGTGGGGGGGCGGGCCGAGGTCCTGGCGCGCGTCCGGCCGCTGCTGGACTGTCTGGGCGCGGCGGTGCGTCACATGGGCGGCCACGGCGCGGGGCAGGCCACGAAGGCGTGCAACCAGCTCCTGCTGCTGGTGACGGCGCAGGGCGTGGCGGAGGCGCTGACGCTCGCGCGGCGCGCCGGGCTCGACCCCGGGCAGGTCCGCGAGGCGCTGCTGGCCGGCATGGCGTCGAGCCGCGTGCTCGACTTCTTCGGCGACCGGATGGCGCGGCGCGACTTCGACGCGGGCATCGAGAGCCGTCTGTACCACAAGGATCTCGACATCGTCCTGAAGCTGGCCCACAACCTCGGCGTCGCGCTGCCCGCCGGGGCGCTCACCATGCAGTTCGTCAACGGCCTCCACGGCCAGGGCCGGGCACGCGACGACCTGTCGGCGCTGCTCACCCTGGTGGAGGCGCTCGGGGGCGGCGGCGCAGGCGGCGGGCGCGACGACGAAACGTAGGGGCGAGCAGGACTCGGTCGAAAAGACCACTGTAGGGCGAGTGGGGCGATGAGCTCCACGAGCCAGGCGGTGGAGCCCGTGCAGTTTGAAGATCGAATCGTCACTATGTACACTTCCGCGTGATTCCACGGCACCTCGCGGCGACGGTCGAACGCGCGGCGGCGCAGTACCCCGTCGTATCCGTCAACGGGCCGCGCCAATCCGGGAAGACGACGCTGCTGCGGCGCACCTTTCCGCGTCACCGCTACGTCTCGCTCGAAGCCCCGGACGAGCGCGCGTTCGCCCTGGAGGATCCCCGCGGTTTCCTGGGTCGCTTCGACGGGCCGGTGATCCTGGACGAGGCGCAGCGGGCGCCCGATCTGTTCTCGTACATCCAGACGATTGTCGATGCGGAGCCGGCGCCCGGCCGGTTCCTGCTCTCCGGCTCCCGCAACTTCCTGCTGCTGCGGAGCATCTCGCAGTCGCTGGCGGGACGCGTGCGCCTGGCCCGCCTGCTGCCGTTCTCGCTGGCCGAGCTGACGCGCCGGGAGGCGCGGGCCGTGGACGACCTGCTGACTGGCGGCGCCTGGCCGCCGGCCCCCGCGGGCGCCTGGACGAACCACGCCGTGCGCGGTTTCTATCCGCGCATTCACGACCTCGGGCTCGATCCGGGCGAGTGGCTGGCCCAGTACTTCCAGACCTACCTGGAACGCGACGTGCGCGACCTGACGCAGGTCGGCGACCTGGAGGCGTTCGGCCGCTTCGTCCGGTTGTGCGCCGGCCGGGCCGGCGGGTTGCTGAACCTGTCGAGTCTCGGCAACGACTGCGGCGTCAGCCACGACACCGCTCGCCGCTGGCTGTCGGTGCTCGAGGCCAGCTACGTGACGTTTCTGCTCCCGCCGTACCACCGGAGCTTCAACAAGCGGCTGACGAAGCGCCCGAAGCTCTATTTCGTCGACACGGGACTGCTGTGCTGGCTGCTGCGCATCCGGGACGCCGAACAGCTCGCCAGCCACGCCGCGCGCGGGGCCGTGTTCGAGAACCTGATCATCGCCGAGGCGCTCAAGGCCGGCTGCAACGCCGGCGAGCCGCCGGACCTGTACCACTGGCGCGACCAGCGGGGCAACGAGATCGACCTCGTCGTCGAGACGCCGCGGGGCCCGCACCTGGTGGAGATGAAGTCAGGGGAAACGGTGGGCGGCGACTTTTTCAAGGGCATCGCCCACTGGCGCTCCCGCGCGGGATCGGCCGTGCCGGCCACGCTCGTCTACGGCGGGACCGAGAGCTATGTCCGCCGCGGGGTCGATGTCCGGGCCTGGCGCGACTGGGCGTGAACCCAGCGTCAGGACGGGGGGCGCCGCTCCCGGTGCGATGCGCGTGCCGGTCCCGGTCTGCCTACAGCTCGGGTTCCCGGCCGCATTCGGCGGCGAACTCCCAGGCGCCGCTCTCCGCCTGCCGCCAGTAGCGGACGGCCGGTGGGGCGGGCGTCCGCTCATAGGGTTCGATCCGGACGAAGCTGTAGCAGGGCGCGAGGTGCTCCGGGCGCAACGCGCGCATGAGCTCGGCGTCCGAGAGGTCGTGCGCATCCCGCAGCCGGGCGAACTCGACGGGCGTGATGGTCCGCTGCCACGCGCCGCCGTTGATCACCACCGGCGCGAGCGCGTTGCGCACCGGCGAGAAGCCGTCGACGATGACGGGCCGGCCCTGGCTGGTCGACAGCAGGACGCGCTGCCGCCAGTCGACCAGTTGCGTGTGGCCGTGGACGAAGACGGCGATGGGTCGTCCGGTGTCCGGCAGGCTCGCCTGCACGGTCTCCAGTCTGCGGCCGTAGACCAGGTCGCGCGTCCGCCAGAAGTAGTCGAACTGTCCGCCGCGGCTGTCCGGCAGGCGGGGGCACTCCGCCACCGGCGGTCCCAGCGGATCGGTCTGGGTCAGGTAGCGCTCGAAACGCCGGCGCGCTCGGCGCAGGGCGGCGCGGTAGTCGCAGAGGGCGGTCAGCTCGTCGTTGTCCAGAGCGTCCATCAGCGCCGCGAGGCTGCCGGCCTCCAGGGCCTGCCGCGCCAGGGGCTCGAACGGATCGTCGTCGGGCAGCGAATCCGCCAGGAACGCGGGCCCCTGCCCGCGCACGGCCGCCAGGTCCCACGCGGGCGGCTGCACGTCGCCGACGTCGAGATCGACGCGGAACTGCTGCCACGGCATCCGGAAGAGCACGTAGCGCACCAGGTCGGCCGCCTCTGCGCCGAGGTCGGTCGTGCCGGCGGCGGCGAGCGCGCGGGTCAGCCCCGCGCCGAGGTCCGCGAAGTTGTCCGCGACGGGATAGCGTTGCTCGTGCTCGCGGAGCAGGGCGCCGGCCGTGCGGGCGCCCCACGGCCGTTCCAGGTGACGCCGGCCGGCGCGCTCGATGAAGGGCGCCGGCCAGTCGGCGAAGCGGTCCGCCCGCCAGTCGATCTGCTGCCCGTGCTCGACGTACACCTGCCCGTCGGACGACGCCCACGCCCCGGCCGCGGTCACTTCCGCGCGGGGCGCTCCCAGCGCCTGCTCGACGCGGGCGCGCACCGCGGGGAAGAGCAGGGCGGCGTCCCGATCGCCCGGCACCACGACGACGCGGTTCGATCCGGCGCGGGCGAAGGCGGCCAGCGCGTCGACCGCGCGCGCGTGCGCCGCCAGCACCCGCTCGAGCACGGCCAGGGCCTCCGCCTCCGTGCACCCCAGCGCGGGGTCGTCGCGGACGCAATCGGCTGACGCCAGCTCGAAGGTGTCGCCGTTCAGGACGAGATCGGCGGCTCCCGCGCCCTCCGCGTCGAGCGCCGTCAGGAATCCCTCGAACTCGTCCGCCCAGCGGAAGTCCTCGCCGGCCTGCCACGCGCCGCCGGCGTCCCGCCCGCCGCCCATGTGCAGATCGGCGATGACCGCGATCAGCCGCGGCGCATCGCCGTCCTGCTGCGCGCCGCGCGCCGCGGCCGCGTGCAACCCCAGCCCCAGCGCGGCGGCCGCGGCGAGCACCAGGGCCGTCCCCGCGCGCAACGCGGCCGGCGGGGCGGCGCGCGGCGGCTGCCGGTCCGGAACCGGCCGTCCGGCGGTCCCGGGCGCAACCCCGGGCCACGTCCGGCTACGGCGTGCTCGCGAGCGAGTAGCGGACGATCTCTTCATCGTTGCGCGTGATGATGTGGCGGTTCGCATACGCCGGGTGCGACCAGTGCACGACGGGACCCTGCCCCTGGGGGCGGCGCCGCGTGACCGGACTGGTCGGGTCGATCAGGTGCGTGCGGCTGACCTCGTCGTAGCCCGCCGGCGAGAGCCGCGCGATCACGAGCTCGCCGACGTCGGTGTTGATGAAGTAGCGGTCCCCGTGCTGCACGATGAACGCCGTGGCGTGATTGGCGCGGGCGCCGATCAGGGCGTCGGTCTCCCAGACGCGCCGGCCGGTCCTGAGCTCCAGGCAGCGGAGCACGCCGTGGCCGTCGACCCCGTACACGTAGTCGCCCCGGATGACGGGCGTGCCCATCACCGAGTCGATCGTGTCGAAGACGCGGCCGTACTCCGGGTCGCTCTGGCCGACGCCCTCCCAGACCAGCGCCGCGTCGGGATGGGACTCGGCCAGCCGCAGCATGACGGCGCCGCCCCACTGGGAGGTCACGAGCAGGTACGGCCCGCTCTGCACGACGGTCGAGATCGTCATGCCCATGTCGACGATGTGGGGGACCTCCCAGTAGACCGCGCCGGTCTCGGGGTCGAGCGAGCTGATCGCGCGCGGGTGCCAGACGATGAGCTGCCGGGTGCCGGCCGCGTCGATCAGGATCGGCGCCGTGTAGCCCGGCTCCCAGTCGGAGGAGAGCGCCTGCCAGAGGACCTCGCCGGTCAGCTTGTCGAAGGCGACGACCTTGGCGTCGGGCTCGCCGCCGACGAGACTGATGAGCCGGTCGCCGTCCACGAGCGGCGCGCCGGAGATGCCCCACGAGGGGATGGCGGCGTTGAAGTCGCGGACGTAGTCCGTCTGCCACAGCACGCTGCCGTCGGCGACGTCGAGCGCCAGCAGTCTCCCCGTGGCGCCGACGACGTAGACGCGGTCGCCGTCCACGGTCGGCGTGGCGCGCGGGCCGGTCGCGTAGATGAGCTGCAGCCCGGCGTAGTTGGTGTCCCACTCGCGGGTCCAGAGGACGTCGCCGGTCTCCTCGTCGAGGGCGAGCAGGCGCTCGACCACCGCCGTGCTGCGCGGGTCGGCGCGCCGCGCATCGGTCACGAAGACGCGGCCCTCCGCCACGGACGGGCCCGCGTAGCCGCCGCCGATCGGCACGCGCCAGGCGGGGGTCAGTCCTCCCGCGGGGAACTCGTCGAGGATGCCGGTGTCGGTCCAGACCCCCAGGCGGCCGGCGCCGCGCCACTCCGGCCAGTCGCTGGCGGCCAGCGGCGCGGTGGTGGCAACGACCGCGACGGCGACGATGAGCAGCGAAACGTGGTAGCGCATGGTCTGTATCGTCTCACGGCCGGCGCCCGACGGGGCGGCGGATCGCTCAGTCCCGCACCCCGTGGATGATGCGCCAGAGCTTCTCGGGACGCAGCAGCATGTCGATGTGGCGCACGCCGAACCCGCTCAGCGCGTCGACGGCGGCCGATACCACGCACGGCGTGGAGCCGATCGTGCCGGCCTCGCCGATGCCCTTGGCGCCCAGCGGGTTCAACGGCGTCGGCGTCACGGTGGCGTCCAGCTCGAAGCGCGGGAAGTCGCTCGCCCGCGGCAGGGCGTAGTCCATCAACGAGCCCGTCAGCGGCTGGCCGTCGCTGCCGTAGACCACCTCCTCGATCAGCGCCTGGCCGATGCCCTGGGCGAGGCCGCCGTGCACCTGGCCCTCGACGATCAGCGGGTTGATCAGGTGGCCCGCGTCGTCGACCGCCACCAGCCGCAGCAGGCGCGGCTCGCCGGTGTCGCGATCCACCTCGAGCAGCGCGATGTTGCAGCCGAACGGGTAGGTGTTGTTGGCCGGCTCGAAGAACGCCTCCTCGCTCAGGCCCGGCTCGAGCCCCGCGGGCAGCCTGATCGGCCGGTAGGCGTACGCGGCCACCTCGGCGAACGTCTTCGCGGCCGACGGGGCGCCCTTGACGCCGATGCGGCCGTTCTCGAAGACCAGGTCGGCCTCGTGCGCCTCGAGCAGCAGCGCGGCGAACTTCGCCATCTTGGTCCTGACCCTGCCGCCGGCCAGGTGCATGGCGGCCCCGCCCACCGCCTGCGAGCGGCTGCCGCCCGTGCCCAGGCTGCCCTGCTTCACCACCGCCGTGTCGCCGTGATGGATCCGGACGTGCTCCAGCGGCACGCCGAACTGGTCGGCGAGCATCTGGGCGAAGGTGGTCTCGTTGCCCTGTCCGTGGGGCGACGCCCCGGTCGTCGCGCTGATCCGCCCGTCGCGCTCGACGGTGACCTGGGCGTGCTCCCAGCCGCCGGTCGGCAGGCCCGACGAGGGGCCGACGCCGCAGATCTCGACGTACATCGCCAGGCCCAGGCCGACCAGCCGGCCCTCGGCCCGCGCGGCGTCCCGCTCGGCCTTGAGCTGCTCCCAGCCCGCCTTCTCCAGCGCGCGGTCGAGCACCTTGTCGTAGTCGCCCGAGTCGTAGACCGCCCCCGTCTGCGTGGTGTAGGGAAACTGCTCCGGCCGGATGAAGTTCCGCCGGCGCAGCTCGGCCGGGTCCATGCCCAGCTCGCGGGCGAGCATGTCCATCCCCCGCTCCACGAAGTAGATCGCCTCGGGCCGGCCCGCGCCGCGGTAGGCGTCCGTCGGCGTCTTGTTGGTGAACACCTCCGTGAGCGTCGCGCGGATGGCGGGGATGGCGTAGGTGGCGCTGGCCATCGTCATCGTCAGCGTCGGGATGGCGGCGGTCAGCAGCATGTTGTAGGCGCCGATGTCGGCGACGAGCCGCAGCTTCAGCCCCAGCACCGTGCCGTCGCGCCGGGCCGCCAGATCGACGTAGGCGAGGATGTCGCGCCCGTGGATGGTGGTGAGGAAGGCCTCCGAGCGGTCCTCCACCCACTTGACGGGCAGGCCCAGCCGCTTCGAGACGGCGGCCGCCACGTACTCCTCGCCGTAGATGTTGATCTTCGAGCCGAACCCGCCGCCCACCTCCGGCGCGATCGCGCGCACCTGGTCCTGGCCTAGGCCCGTCAGCGAGGCGATGAACGTGCGCAGGATGTGCGGGTTCTGCGTCGACGACCAGATGGTCAGCGTGTCCTTGCCCGGCTCGTAGTGGGCCACGACGCCGCGCGGCTCGATCGACGTGGGCGCGAGCCGGTGGTTGACCATGCGCTGCGAGACCACCACCTCGGCGTCCGCGAACGCCTGGTCGATGGCCGTGTCGTCCACCGTCCCATCGCCGCCGACGCCGGTGCCTGACGGCAGCGGGCCGACCGCGTGGTTGTTCGGAAAGTCGGCGTGCAGCAGCGCCGGCCGGCCGGACATCGCCTCCTCGGGGTCGACCACGGCGGGCAGCGGCTCGTAGTCGACGGTGATGGCGTCGGCCGCGTCGCGCGCGACGTAGCGGTCGCGGGCGACCACGACGGCGACCGGCTCGCCGACGTAGCGGACGGTGTCGGTGGCCACCGCGCGGTGCTCCGGCGACGGGAACGGCGTCCCGATCGGCATCGGGCCGAGCAGCTCCGCGATCTGCGCGCCGGTGAAGACCGCCTCGACGCCGTCGAGCGCCTCCGCGGCACTGGTGTCGATGGCGAGGACGCGGCCGTGCGCGACGTCGCTGCGCTTGAACGCCAGGTGCTGCAGGCCGGCGATCTTGACGTCGTCCACGTAGGTGCCGCGGCCCTGGATGAGACGCGGGTCCTCGCGCCGCTTGACGCGCTGGCCGACGAGCTTGGGCAGGACGGGCGAGGTCGTCATGCCCTACCCCTCCCGCGTGCGGCCCGCGGCGTGCTGCACCGCGTTGACGATGTGCTGGTAGCCGGTGCAGCGGCACAGGTTGCCGTCGAGACCGTCCCGGATGTCCTGCTCGGTCGGCGCCGGGTTGTCGTTCAACAGGTTGACGGCCGACATGATCATGCCGGGCGTGCAGTAGCCGCACTGCAGGCCGTGCTCCTCCCAGAACCCTTCCTGCAGTGGGTGGAGCCGGTCGCCGTCCGCGAGCCCCTCGATCGTGGTGACCTCGGCGCCGTCGGCCTGGACCGCGAAGATGGTGCACGACTTCGCGCTCCGCCCGTCGAGCAGCACCGTGCAGGCGCCGCACTGGCTGGTGTCGCAGCCGACGTGCGCGCCCGTCAGGTTCAGGTGCTCGCGCAGGAAATGGACCAGGAGCAGGCGCGGCTCCACGTCGGCCGAGCGGCGCCTGCCGTTGACGGTAATCGTGACTTGGGCCATCTGTGGTCTCCGGAAACTGGCCGATAGCCTACCGGTAACCGCCACTGCCGACAAGCTCCCTCGTCGGGCCTTGCCATCCGGGCGGCAGCCGATCTACGGTCCCGCCCCCACCCGCACCAGCACGCCGTCCCGCAGCGCGAAACGGGCGGCCACGTCCTCCGGGTCCGGCGCGGCGAGTCCGCCCGCCTCCCAGGCGGTCACCGGCGGCTCGATCCACACGCGCCGCGCCACCCCCGTGCGGAGCCGCACGGCCACCTCGATCAGCGTCCCGAACGCGGCGTCGAGATTGGTGCGGACGCTGCGGTCGTCGTCCAGCCGCACGACGCGGTCCGGCGGCAGCCGCGCGGCGACGGGCGCAATCTCGTCCAGGACGTGCGTGGACAGCCTGGCCCACTCCACCCAGCGCTCGTTGCGCGACCAGTGCACCGGCACGGCCAGCACGGCGACGAGCGCCGCCGTGCCGACCATGCGCCGGCGCGCGCCCGGCGCGGCGCCGTCCCAGACGGCCGCCAGCAGCGCGGCCCCCGCGAGCGCGGCGCCGGCCCCCGGCCCGACGGCGTAGAGGCTCGAGCGCACCGGCAGCACGACGGCCAGGGCGTAGCCCCCGATCATCCACACCGCGCCCAGCGTCGCCTGCCGCCACTGCCGCGCGGTCGGCCGGGGCAGGGTGCGCGCGACCAGGGCCATGATCAGCGTCGCCGCCACCGGCAGCGTCGCGGCCCGGTCGAGGTACTCGAGCACGTTGCGGCCGACGGTCGCGGGATCCAGCGTGAAGCGGTAGAACGCGGGGGCCGTCCAGGGCGTCATGCCCCCGGCCGCGGCGCGGGCGGCGAGATAGACCGCGAGCACGGCAAGCAGCGGCCAGGCGCGCCGCGCGGCGCGCCACGGATCGATCCGCCCGCCGTCCGCATCGCCCGCGGCGGCCGGCGGCGGCAGCGCGCCCCAGGCGAGCAGGACGAACGGCAGCAGCACCGCGTCCTCCCGCGAGAACATGGCCAGCAACGCCCAGGCCGCCGCGGGCAACGCCCGGCCGCGCACGAACGCCCGGGCCGCGAGCAGCGCGAACAGCGTCGCAAGCAGCGCGGTGCGGCCGCTCATCCAGAGCAGCGCCATGTTGATGCCGTGGAAGCTGAGGGTCCAGAGCGCGGCGGCGACGAGCGCGCTGCCGCGCGTCATCCCGAGCTCGACGGCCAGGCTCACGAGCACGGCGGCCGCCGCCAGCAGGAAGGCCAGGTTCGTGAGCCCGTAGGCGAGCGGCTCGGTGCCGAACAGCCACCAGTCGGCCGCGAAGCTCAACTGGACGAGCGGCCGGTAGAAGTCGGGCGCCTGCAGGAAGGGCGCGAGCAGATCGGCCGGGCGCGTCAACTGGTTCGACGCAATCCAGACGAAGTCGTCCTTGATGAACCCGTGGCCGAGGCCCGGCAGGTAGATGACCAGCAGCGTCGCCAGCAGCAGTCCCGACCAACCCTTCATCGCATCCGCACCCGCTCGAA
Source organism: uncultured Vicinamibacteraceae bacterium (assembly GCA_964569405.1). GTDB lineage: Bacteria > Acidobacteriota > Vicinamibacteria > Vicinamibacterales > UBA8438 > JAAXGX01. The sequence goes on from CAZMWA010000241.1 coordinate 9,549, forward strand.
TGTCTGCACCCGCAGGACCTGCACCGTGTCCTTCACAGCGCGGCGGCGAACAGCGCCAGCAGCCCGCCGCCGACCAGCCAGCTCGTCCGATCGCGCAGCGCGAACACTACCGGATCGTCGCCGACCGCGCCGCGATTCGCGAGCAGCATGGCACGCCCCAGCCAGTAGAGCAGCAGCAGGCAGACCAGCCACAGGAAGTCCGGCCGCGCGTAGCGCTCGCTCACCGCCGGGCTCGAGACGTAGAGCGTGAGCACCAGCACGGCGGCGAAGCTGCTGGCCGCACCGAGCGCCGCCAGCACGGCCAGATCCTCCGCTCGATAGGCGCGGCCGCCGGTTGCCGACGGGTCGGCCGCGCGCAGCGCCTGGAGCTCCGACTGGCGCTTGGCCACGGCCAGGGCCAGGAAGACGAACACCGAGAAGGCCAGGAACCAGGGCGACAGTGGCACGGCGCCGGCCGCGCCGCCGGCGAGCACGCGCAGCGTGAAAAGGACGGCCAGCGCGATGACGTCGGCAAAGAGCTTGCGCTTCAGGGCCAGCGAGTAGACGGCCGTCACCGCCAGGTAGAGCAGCACCCAGCGTCCCGCCGGAACCGACAGCCAGAACGCCGCGGCCAATCCGCCCGCGGCCAGCCCGGCGGCGAGCCAGCCCGCCGGCACTGCCCGCACCGCGCCCGCCGCCAGCGGCCGGTGCCGTCGGCCCGGGTGCCGGCGATCGTGCGGCAGGTCGAGCAGATCGTTCAGGACGTAGGTGCCCGCGGCGCAGGCTGTCAGCGCCGCGCACAGTCCCGCCACCACCAGATAGGGCCCGGGCCGCGTCTCGTGCGCCGCGACGAGCGGCGCGAACACGAGGAGGTTCTTCAGCCACTGGTGCGGGCGCAGCAGGCGCAGGTAGTCTCCCGCGCGCCCGCCGGCCTCCGCCGGCGCGGCTGCATCCTCTCGTGTCCGATCTCCCGCAGGCGCCGGCATGGCGTCGATCGTAACGGCAGGGGTTGCCGCGTCCAACCCGACGGACGTGGACAGCTCCGGCGCGAGCCGGGAGGCGAGGGCAGCCCATGAGGCCGAAGCAGCGCGGACGCGTGGGGCCCGGGACCGAACCCGCGTAGCCGGCGCCCGACCGTGGGTCGTGCGTGCTACGCTGGACGGAATGCCCGAAACCCTCGCGGGTCGCCGCACGCTCACCGACACCGGCCTGGACCAGGACAGGCCGCGGCCGTGACGGCTGCGGCGCTGCAGGCCGCTGAGCGGCGACCACGTCACCCGCCAGGATCGCCGCCGTCGGCGCGCTGGTCCGGCTCCTGATGCCGTAGGCGACCATTACTGCGAACAATCGAACTGTCAAGCCGCAGCAGGGCGACGTCCTGGCGGAGGTGCAGCCCCCCACAGCCTGGAAGCAAGCCGATGGCCACGACCGAGCGCGCCGTCAAGCGGACGTACGAGGACTACTGCGCAATCGCGGACGACAAGCGCTACGAGCTGCTGGGCGGCGAGCTGATGATGGTTCCCGCACCGAACATCAAGCACCAGCGGGTTCTGGGCAGGCTGCACGTCGAACTGGCCCGGTTCACTCGGGAACACGGACTGGGAGAAGTGTTCGTCGCACCGTGCGACGTCGTTCTGTCGGATACCGACGTCGTGCAGCCCGACCTGCTGTTCATCTCCCGAGCGCGCGAGCAGACGCTCACCGACGAGAACGTGCGGGGAGCACCCGATCTCGTGATCGAAATACTCTCGCCAGCCACCGCCGACCGGGACGTGGGGTACAAGCACGACCTGTACAGCAGGCACGGGGTCCTCGAATACTGGATCGTCGATCCGCTGGCCGAGACCGTCGCCGTCCATCGGCGACGGGACGGAAGGCTCGAACTCGCCGGCACGTTCGGTCGCCGGGACAGACTTGGAACGGCGCTGCTCGCGGGGCTGCGGCTCGATCTTGACGATATCTTCGCGAGCTGAGCAATCCCCGCACGGGGATCCTCAGGGCCTTCGACTGGGTGGGAATTGGTGCGGAAGGGGGGATTTGAACCCCCACGATGTTGCCACCGCCAGCCCCTCAAGCTGGTGCGTCTGCCAGTTCCGCCACTTCCGCGAGCTTCCGGACGGTCGTCGCCGGCAGGCGGCGCGGGCCGTCTTCGCGGGGCTCTGCACGCACGAGCTCAGATCCCCACTACGACCATTGTACACGCGCGCCGGCCGCGCGTGAGCAGGAGGGCGGGCTACTGCGGCGAGTCCGCGGAGTCCTCGACCGGGGCCGGCTCCGTCTGGGCCGCGGGCGCGGGAGCGGCGGGCGCGTCGATGCCGCTGAGGAGCGATCCCGGACCGCGTTGCCCCAGGATGGCGAGGAACATCGCCCCGACCATGAAGAGCGCGCCGAGCACGGTCGTGGCGCGCGTCAGCACGGTCGCGCCGGCGCGGGCCCCGAAGGCCGCCTGGCTGCCGCTGCCGCCGAAGGCGGCGGCGATGTCCCCGCCCTTGCCCTGCTGGAGCAGGACGACGACCAGCAGGAAGAGACAGACGAACACGTAGACCGCCGACAACGCGATATTGAGCATGATCGGCAATTATACCGCCGCACCGCGGCTCCCGGCCACGATCTCCGCGAAGCTGCCGGCCTCGAGACCGGCGCCGCCGACCAGGGCGCCGTCCACGTCGGGTTGCGCCGCCAGCGCGCCGACGTTGCCGGGCTTGACGCTGCCGCCGATGCCGGATCGCTCGTCGTGGCGTACGAGCCGGTCTGGGCGATCGGCACCGGTCGCA
>CAZMWA010000242.1:0-26800 GCA_964569405.1 uncultured Vicinamibacteraceae bacterium
CGCGTCGACGAGGTGGGCCGCGCCGAGGCGGTCGCCTACGAGGCCATGGAGGTACAGGCCGACCCGCTGGACCCGACCACGGGGTTCTTCCTGCACCGCTTCGTGGTCGACCACTACTCGCGCCGCCGCGCCACGGTCGAGGAGTACTTCAGCCGGTCGCTGTGGTTCTTGACGGCCGAGGTGGCGAACGCGGCCTACACGGCCGAGGCCGACGCGGTGGCGCAGATGTCGGTGGGACTCCTCGAGGAGGAGCTGCAGGTCGAGAACGTGCAGGTCCGGATCGTGCCGCAGCCGGAGGAGCCGCACGGGGCGGCGGCGACGTTCGACCTGGTGCGCCTGCGCGACGGGACGGAGGCCGCGCGCGAGGCCTGGTCGATATCGATGCGCTTCGGGTTCCGGCCGGAGATCCCGGCCGAGCTGGTGGTGCACAACCCGATGGGGATCGTGATCTCGTTCCTGCAGGGCGACCGGATCGTGACGAGCGGTTGACCGCCAATGGCGTCCGGGAACGACGGTTCAGGCCTGCCGCGCCGATGCTCCGCGACAACGGAGCGGCTCCCCGGTCCACCGGTTTCCACCAGTCGATCAAGGGCCAGCCTTCCGGCTGGCCCGCAAGGGCTTCGCGCACGGCCGTGATCGGCTGTCACCCGCCAGGGCCGGAACGCAGAGTAGGAGCTGCGCAGCAGCTTGACAGCCGAGCGCGGCCGTGCGCGAGGTAGACCAGATTCCGAGCGGAGCGAGGGCGTTGAGGAGACCGCTGGGACAGGAGAGGCGAGACGAGCGGTGATGCGGCGGCTGTGGCATCCGGTCCGGCAGGCCCTGCGCGTGCGATGGCAGACCACGGGCCGCGAGAATCGCCTGTACGGCCCGTCACCGTCCGGACGACCAGAACCCTTCCGCAGTCCGGAGAACGACAGCACGGCGCATCCTGAGCGGCCGAACCGCGCCGATGACCACAAGCGGGAGACGCGCCGCAAGATCCTGGCGGGAGCGGCAGCGCTGAAGCACGCCGAGACGGACTCGGCGGCGAAGGCGCACCTGTGGGTGCTGCTCGACGAGATGCTGGACGAGAACCGCGACCGCGAGCTGTTCGACCTGGAGCCGCACGCGGAGAGGGAGCGCAGACGACGCCGGCAGCCGCGGCTGCCGTGGGACCCGGACGCGAAGGAGTAAGCCGCCAGATGGAGCTGGGCATCTCGGACCTGAAGCCGTTCCTGCCGGGCCTCGAGGACGTCCTCGACGACGAGGAGGTCTCCGAGCTGATGATCAACGGCCCCGGCGAAGTGTTCGTCGAACGCCGCGGGAAGATGACACCGCACGCGGTGCCGCAACTCGACGCCGACGCCATCGCGCGGGCCGCGATCCACATCGCGCGGCCGTTGCGGAAGGACCCGGTGACCGAGGCGGTCATCGACGCGCGGCTGGAGGACGGCAGCCGCGTGGCCATCTGCAGTCCGCCGGCCTCGCCGACGACCACGATCACCATCCGGCGCTTCGGCGGCCGAGCCTTCACCATCGCCGAGCTGGAGCAGATGGGCTCTCTCCCCCCTCCTGTGGTCGACGAGGCGGCGGCGATCCTCCGGAGCGACGGCAACCTGCTGATCGCCGGCGGCACCGGCTCCGGGAAGACGACGCTGCTCAACGCCCTGGCGGCGCTGCTGCCCGACGGCGACCGGGTGGTCTCGATCGAGGACACGCTGGAACTGCAGCTGCGCCGCACCAACTGCGTCCGCTTCGAGGCCCGCGGCCTGTCGGGCGGCGTGACGATCCGGGATCTGGTGCGCCACAGCCTGCGCCACCGTCCGGACCACATCGTGGTCGGCGAGGTCCGGGGCGCCGAGGCGGCCGACCTGCTGCAGGCGCTGAACACGGGCCACGGGGGCAGCCTGGCGACGGTGCACGCGAACAACGCCGAGGCGGCGCTGTCGCGCCTGGCGAGCTGCGCGATGCAGGCAAGCGACGACCTGCCGTGGGCGGTCATCTGCCGCAACATCGTCGACGGCATCGAGGCGGTGGTCCACCAGACGCGGACGCCGGCGGGCGAGCGCAAGGTGGCGCAGATGGTGCGCGTGCGGGACTACGACGCGCAGAGCAACCGCTGGGTGGTGGAGCCGATCTGGCCGGCGGCGGAGCAACCGACGCGGGAGACGCCCGCGGCGTCGACGACGGCGACGAAACCGGCGGCGAAGCCGCGCACCAGGGCGAGAAGACGGAAGACGCGGCACCGCTCGGGTTGACAAACACAGGTGGGGGGGGGGTACTACCCTGTAGGGATAGGCGGCCGAGAAGACAGGCGACCATGGGCACCAACTTCGCACTCGAGGGATACCGGGCGGCGAACAAGCGCCGCTACCTCTGGTGGGTGTTCGCGGGATTCTGGCTCCTGCCGCCGCTCAGCCTCGCGCTGCCGTGGCTGCAGCGCCGGCTGCCGGCGCCTGAACCGCCGGCTCGCGTCCTCGAGGAGGGTCCGACCGAAGCGGTGGCGCAGCAGGTGTTCATCGCGGCGTACGTCAGGCGGGCGCACGCCCGTCGCAGACGGAAGGCTTGGCTCGGATTCGCGGCGAGCTTCTGGCTTCCAGCGGCGGTGCTTATCCAGAGCCTGGTGGAGAGACCGGGGGACCGCCAGTCCGACGTAGGAACGCAACAGGCCGTGGAACGGAACGTCGGAGCCGGAGGGGAAGAGGAGCTTCGGGGGACGGCGGCAGCAGTGGTAGCGGAACGCCGCCGCTACGCAGAGGAAGCGCGCGGCCGCGAGGCCGAGGCTCGCGAGCAGCTTCCCGTACGGATCGGAGAGATCGAGGCGCTGTACGACGCGATCGCCGAGACGCACGAGGCGGTCGCGCGGGTGCTCGCGGACGAGTGGGAGCAGCGGTGGGCCAGGGACCGCGCGGCGACGGCGCGGTCCACGAAGCGGCGGTTCGTGGAGAACCTCGAAGCGACGCGGGAATTCCAGGGTGTGGAAGCTGCGTTCGGCATCGCCGGTGCCGCGTACCGGGACGCGGAGCTGGAGCTGGCGGACGCGCGCGAACAGCTGGAGCAGGCGCAAGCGGCGGCCGCCCGGTGATCCCACGAGGGACGGACGAGGCGCGGCGACCGGCAGCTACTCGCCGGTCAGGGGAGGTCGAAGTGAAGAGGCTGACGGCGGTGATGGTGCTCGTGGGGCTGACAGTCGCTTGCGGCGACGAACTCGGCGGGATTCTCGCGGAGATCGAGGACATCTACGACCGCGCGGGAACGCTGTTGGAGGAGCAAGCGGCAGAGGCCGCGGTGGAAGTCGCCGCCGCCGAAGAGGAAATAGCAACTGCCGAAGTCGATCTCGCGGCGGCTCAAGCGGCCTTCGAGGCGGCTCCTGGGAGCCGCCTCCTCACTGTGCGCGAATTGCTGATAGACGATGCAGCGAGAGCTCGGGCAGAAGCAGAAAACAGGGAGCGTGAAGCGGAATGGCGGCGGCTGCGCGACGTGGTGGGTGCCGCGCGGGCGGGGGTACGGTCCGCCGAGAACGCGAGACGTGCCGCGGCAGGGCGCGGCACCGCGGCCGAACAGGCCATCGAGCGCCACCGGCAGAAGCTCCAGTCGCTGCGGGAGGCCTACGAGGACGACACATGGGACCTGCTCACCATCTCGCAATTCAGCAGCGCCCTGGGCCAGGATGTGTCTCCCCGGTCGATTCTCATCGCCGCCCGACGGGAGGCTGAAGAGGAGCTGGCGCGTCTGGAGGAGGCTGGGCAGCAGCCAGCAGCAGCCCCAACCTATCGATAAAGTATGTTATCGGGAGGTTTCGGCCGCGTCCAGCACCGCTGCGACACTACCCGCCGCCCCCGAACCACGAATTGACACCCCCGCGGCACCCTGCCAGGATGCTCGTAAATGGATTCTGCGGACCGAGCCGAACGTGCAGCCGACCTCGCCGACCGGCGCGCCCGCGATGCGGACCGCATCAGCCGCTGGATGATCGGGTTCGGCCTCGCCCTGGCAGGCTTGCTCGCCGTCCAGATCCTGACTCTGCAGGGCGACATCGCCGCCTTGCGGGCTGATGTCGCTGCCATCCTGCAACGGCTGCCCTGACACGATCACGGCCGCGCTCGGCCTGTCCCCTAGTCAGTCGCGTTGGCGATGATTGTTCCGAGGCGGATCGCGATCTGCACCAAATCCCCACGATCAACACCCCGCCAGAAATCATCAACCCGATCAACAGGTTCACGCGGCCGTGCAGCCCCCGCACCTCCGAAACCGCGCCGAACACGGCCGCACGCGACCTCGCCGCGGCACCCTCCCGCAACGATAGAGCCGACACCGGTACCGGGGAACACTCGATTTTCCACTTGGAGCACACTCTAACTGCTAGCCCTTCAATACCGTGTTAATATCATTTTCGTATTCCAATGATTGTCACCATCGGCAACACCAAGGGCGGCGTCGGCAAGACCACGCTCGCCCTGAACCTCGCCATCGCGCGGGCCAGGGCCGGCCGGGACGTCTGGCTGGTCGACGGCGACCGCCAGGGCACCGCCCAGGCGGCCATCGCGTTGCGCGACGAGGCCGGACAGAAACCGGCCATCGCCTGCGCCACCTATCCGACCGGCTCCACCCTGCGCAGCCAGGTCCTGCATCAGGGCGGCCGGTTCGACGACACCATCATCGATGCCGGCGGCCGTGACTCGACCGCCTTGCGCGCCGCCCTGATCCTGTCCGACGTCCTGCTGGTGCCGTTCCACCCGCGCAGCTACGACGTCTGGGCGCTCGACGACATGGCCGCGCTCGTCGAGGAGGCCCGCGCCGTGCGCGATGGACTGAAGGTCAAGGCCGTCCTGAACTGCGCCGACCCCGGCGAGCGGTCGAAGGACAACGGCGAGGCCGCGGCGGCCGTCAGCGACTTGCCGCAGTTCGAGTACCTGCCCGCCCCGCTGCGCCGCCGCAAGGCGTTCGCCAACGCGGCCGGCGCCGGGCTCTCGGTGCTGGAGATCTCCCCGCCGGACCGCAAGGCGATCTCAGAGTTGAACACCCTCGTAACGATGGTGTTTTAATATCACTTTCAGCCTGTTCCGATATGGCCATCACCAAGAAGTCGCAGCACGCAGCACGCGCCGCCGACCGGTTCATCGCCGCCGCGCCCGATGGCGACGCCAGCCCACGGGGCGTCCGCAAGGGCAACAAGCGGCAGATCTCGCTGACGATCATGCCCGACCTCCTCGACAAGGTCGACGCCATCGCCGGCCGGCTCGGCCAGTCCCGGGCGGCCGTCATCAACATGGCGGTCTACAGGCTCGTCGAACACGGCTTCACAATCGAGGGGCTCGGCGGACAAGCCGCCCCGACCGAACCGGAGATCTGATTCTGCAGGGGAACGTGCCTGCTGGCTTCTTCGATGGTAGCTACGGCCCTCAAGGATGCTCGCTACCGCTCGCACCGGCTGCGCCGGCTACGTCCTTGACCGCCTTCGCTTCAGGGACACAAGCCAGCCGGCACTGACGCCGCGCCGCTTTCACGGAGGCAGACACGATGCTCGATACTCTCACCATCGCCGACCGGCTCAATGACGCCGGGGTCGAGCAGAAGCACGCGAACGCAATCGCGCACGCCATCCACGACGCCCAGGGCGACGTCGTCACCAAGGGCGACATCGAGCACCTGGCCACCAGAGCCGACATCGAGCGCTTCGCCACAAAGGCCGACCTCGAGCGCTTCGCCACAAAGGCCGACCTCGCCAACCTCCAGGCCGCCACAAAGGCCGACCTCGCCAACCTCCAGACGCAGATGGCCGCCATGGAATCCCGGCTGGCCTGGCGGGTCATCGGGGCCGTCGCCGTCATCGGCGCCATCCTCCGGTTCGTCGGCTGACGGCCGCTTCGAGGGCGGAGGCACTCGCTGTCTCCGCCCTCATTCGTCGTACTCGCCGGCCGCCTCCCGCTGCAGCGCCGCCGCCAGCTCCGGGTCCTGACCCTCGCCGCGGCGGATCGAACGCTCCATCACCGACACCTTCCGGCCCACGTCGCCCAGGCCCAACGTGCGCGCCGCCACATACGACGCGCCCGCCACCGTCGCCAGGCCCAGCGCGACGTAGGCGCCGAGCACCACGCCGTAGTCGGCCGCCACCACCGCCGCCACCGGCTGCAGGTACGACAGCTCCTCGGCCAGCAGCCACGCGCCGACGCCCGTCGCCACCATCGTCATCCCCACGCTCACACGCCACGGACTCATCGGACTACAGCTCGAACAGCTCGTACTCGTACGCTCGGCCGCCGCGGCTCGACCGGCCACCGCCGCCGCCGATCGACAGCATCCGACGCACCGCCGCGGCCGCGCGGCCCGCCGTCGCGTACATCCGGAACCCCGCCGCCGCCTTCGCCTGCACCGAACCCGCCCGGTAGTGCTCCGTCGCCAGCTCCACGTTCGTACGGCCCAGGCGGCCGTCCGCGTCCCGGTACTCGATCTGCGCGTCCGGGTACACCACCTTGCCCTGCTGCACCGGCAGCTCCAGATCTGACGCCGCACGCCGCGACGCCTCCTCCGGGTCCCGGCCCTGCGAACGCGCCCGCTCGGTCCGGCTCGCCACTTCGCTCCGCAGCTCCGCGTCGATCCGCACCCGACGCACCTCGTACCCGCACGCCCGCAGCTTCGCCGACTCCGACTGCACCGCACGGTACAGCGCCGCGTCGTGCCGCAGGTCCGCCGCCCGGCCACGCACCGACCACATCCGCTGCTCGGCGTCCCAGCCCCGGCGCTCGGCCACCCGGCCGGCTACCTCCGCGCCCGCGCGCGTCGCCGTCAGAACCGTGAACGTCTTCCCCTTCGGCCCGTCCACCTTCCGCTCCTCGAGGAGGCCCTCGCGGACCGCCGCGTTCACGCCGCGGCGGGTCGTGTAGGGATGCGCGTCGAAGTGGCGCTCGCTCGCGTCCCGGTACGACACCGCACGGTAGACGGCGACGTCGACCACCAGGCCCTCGATGCGGTCCTGCTGCGAGCGGCGTGGTTCGCGGGCGTCGTACTCGCGGCGGTGGCCGCTGCGCTCGCGAGCCCGCTGCCGCCGGTCCCGGCCCTCTTCACGCCACCGCTGCTCCCTCGCCTCCTTGTCGCGGACCGCGCGCTTCAACAGGTCCACGTACGGCACGCCCGTCTTCTCGGATTCGGCTCGCAGCTGCGCACGCCGCTGGTCCTGGCCCGCTATCGTCCGCTCCAGAAACTTGAGCAGCTCTTCCGGCGACCGGTCACGGCCCTCCCCGGGGCGCGCCTCCCCGTGGCGCTCGGCGTCCTGGGCGCGTTGCTTGCGCTCCCAGCGCTCGTACTCCGGCGTCTGGTGGCCTTGCGGCGTGTAGCGGCTCGTCGGCCGCGGGCCGGGTTCTCGGGGATCACGGCCGTCGTCGCGGCCGCGGTCGTCGATCTCCAGGTCGTAGCGAGACATCTGACCACAGGGGAGGGAGGGATGGGGATGGCGCGCCCGAGACCCGAGGCGGGCGGCTACCGGCTGTGCTCGACTTCCCGCTCCTGCTCCTTCGTACGCTCCGGACGCGGGATCGTCGGCGTCCGGTCCGGAAGCGACAGCTCCTGCGTCGGCCGCTGCTCGCGGTCCAGCGCCTCGCGGGCGCGCCCGCGCTCGACCAGGTAGTCCGACATCCGTTGCGCATCCGACGCCGCGTGCTGGATCTCGCGCGGGTCGTCCTGCAGCGCCTTCAGCCACGTCTTCACGTACGCCGGGCCGTGGTGCGGCTCGTGGCCGATGCCCACCCGCTCGCCCGTCATCATCGACGAGATCTCCGCCCGCAGCTCCTCGCGCGCATACGTCTCCGTCCCGAAGCCGCCGTGCTTCACCAGCGTCTCCCGGTTCAGGCGGCTCTCGTGGCCCGTCGCGTGGCCCAGCTCGTGCAGCGCCGTCCGGTAGTAGTCCCCCGCCGTCGGGAACTGCGCCCGCTGCGGCAGCACCACCTCGTCCTTCGCGTGGCTGTAGTACGCCCGGTCCCCGGACTCGTGCCGCACATCGACCCCGCTGCCGCGGATGACCGCCTCCGCACGCCGGTGCACCGCCCACTCCGGCTCCTGCTGCCGCTCCAGCGCCGGCAGCTTCAGCGTCGTCTGCTCGACGTTGAACACCGTGTAGTGCCTGAGGAACGGGCGGCCGGTCTTGACGTATTGCTCCTTGCCCTCCGCGTCCTTCACCGGCTGGCCGGCGTCGTCCTTCACAGGCACCCGAAGCCGATCCGCGAACACTATCGGCGAGCCGTGCTCGCCCTGGCGGACATGGCCGCCCAGATCCTTCGCCTGCTTGAACGTTACCCAACGCGGGTCCTGGTACCCGCGCTCCAGCGCCGTCGCCGTCAGGCTCAGCGCGTTCACGCCCTGGTACGTCTTCCCCGTGCTCGCGTTGCGCGGCAGGAACGTCTCGCCCGGCTTCCACGGCTTCTGCCAGGGAGCCGTGCCCTTCTCGATCTGCGTGACGATCCGCTCGGTGATCTTCTTCGCGTACTCCTCGTCGCGCTCCTGCTGCGAACGCTTCGCCACCTACCCGTCCTCTCGCTCCGCCGGATCCTCTCCGTCGACCCAGTCGCCGTACCCCCAGTCCCGGGCCTGTTCTGGTGTCGGCCCCACTACCGGACGCCCTGTCTTGTAGCTCAGGTCCAGCGCCTCGTAGAACTCTTCCTGCGTCTTCACCTCGATCGGCTTGCGGTCCGCTTCCGCCTGCTCTTCCGGCGTCAGGTCCTCGTAGGTCATCGGCTCCCCTCCTCGACTTCCAGGCTCTCCCGCGCCCGCCGCACCGTGCGGGCCGCGTAGTACCCGGGCTTCGGCTTGTCCTGACGGCTCGCCTCCAGCTCGGCCGCCAGTCTCGCCGGGTTCTCTCCCCGCCGCAATCGGCTCCGCGCCCACGCCCAGTCGCGCTCGCTCTGAGACGCACCAGGGCCGATCGCGCGCCGGGCCTGCGCCGGACGGCCATCTGTGGCCTTCGGTGGCGCGGGCAGGCCGCCGAACGACGCCGGCTCGACCGCCAGCCCGTTCCGGTCCACCCACGTCACCATCGCGTCGCCACGGCCAGGCTTCTTGTTCCGGAACCCAGGCAGACGCATCACGCGCGCCACGTCCGCCACCGAACGGTCGCCGCCGTAGCGCACCGCCAAGCCCGTCATCACCGACTCGGCCGCCGCCGGCTTCCAGCCAGGGGCCGCGTGCCACAGCACCTGGTAGCGGTTCTCGGACGTCCGCAGGATCCCGGCCACCGCCGGCAGCCGGCCGTCGGCGACGTCGTCCAGCACACGCTTCAGGCCCACGCCCCCGTTCTCGTCCAGGTCGAGCTGGAGGCGACAGACCGCGATCACGTCCTCCTTCTCGCGGCGGCCACGCGTCCCCACCGGGTTGACGCCCACGAAGATGTCGTACCCTTGGGCGTTCAGGTGCCGAAGCCACGACTGGAAACGCTCGCCGCACGCTGCGGCCGCCGTCACCACCCGTTGCGCCACCTTGCCGGCCGCGCGCGGCACCGCCACCACCGCCACGCGGTCCGACGGGCTGAACAGCCGGCGCAGGTAGCGCTGCGGCGGACCTTGATCCATGCCACCTGTTTATCATATTCTCATTGTCCGTGCCGGGCGATTCCGAGCGCGGACGGACCTCTCTCACCGACCTCGCGCCCAAGCTCGACTTCGAGTCCGGACGGCCCCAGCCCACGCCCGGCCCGCACGAAAGTCGCCGTTCTCCCACGCCTCTCTCTCCCCCTGTTGTCGTGACCGAGACGCGCGACGCCAGGCGCGAGCGGAAGCGGGCCGACGCCCGCGGCATCGAGCAGTTCCGGGAGTACATCGGCGACCCTGCCCCGCTGGCCATGACGCCGCAGGCAGTCTTCCACTGGACCCGCGACGACCAGGCCCACGCCCTGGCCACCGCACGCGAGGCCGAGACCGACACCGGGTTCATGATGCGGCTGCTCGCGCTGTGCACCCTCCCGAGGACGAACCCGGGGAACCGCGACCGCTACGTCCGCCGGAACGGCCCGTTCTCGCTCGTCATGATCGCTGGAGGGGAGGTTCCGAAGCTGCCCTACGGGACGCTGCCGCGCCTGCTCCTCGCGTGGGTCTGCACCGAGGCCGCCCGCACGCAATCACGTACGCTCGTCCTCGGACGGTCACTCGACGGTTTCATGCGGAAGCTCGGGATCAAAAACCGCAGCGGCGGGCCTCGGGGCGACCGGACCCGGCTCCAGAACCAGATGCAACGCCTCTTCCGCTCGTCGGTCGAGCTGGCTCACGAGACGGAACACGGGCTCCAGGTGGTCGCCGGTCACATCGCGAACCGGATGAGCCTGTGGTGGGATCCTCGACGGCCCGACGAGCCAGTGCTCTGGGACAGCACGATCCGACTCGGCGAGGACTTCTTCAACGAGATCATCGCCTCCCCAGTCCCGCTCGACATGAACGTGCTCAAGGCGATGAAGCGCAGCCCCCTCGGGCTCGACCTCTACCTGTGGCTGACGTACCGGCTCTTCGGTCTGACGCACCCGTTGTCGCTCACCTGGCGGCAGCTCTACCGGCAGTTCGGCTCGAACCCGACCAGGGCTGACACGCGGACCGTCGACGCCTTCCGGACCGACGTTCTTCGTGAGCTGGAGAAGCTCAAGGATGCTTGGCCGGACCTCGACTACAGCACCCCGAAGGGTTGTCTCAGGCTGAGACCGACGCGGCCACTCATTGATCCCATCCGTCCTGGCGCCGCTGCGCGCCGCCCCGGCGACACGCACCACGCGGCGCTGCGCCGGCACGTCTTCCGCGTCCTCGCCGAGAGGCCGGAGCTGCGCGAGCCCGAACACACCGACGAGCTGGCGGAGACGGTCAAGACGGCCGCGGCCCGCGCCGGGATCCCCTACGACGCCGATGTGGTGACCGCTGCGATCAACGCCGGCCGAGCGCTGGCGCAGACCTCGGACCGCTGAACGCATCCCGGGAACACCGTCCAAGCTCCGTTCTCCCGCGCGCCAGCGCGGCGTCCTGTGGTTTCGGATCTTGTGGAATGTAACGCGCGGTTTGGGCTGCTTGGCGACCGGATTTCGCCTCTACTTGTACTTCTGGAACTACTTGTTCTGTACTACCTGTACGTTGTCTAGGCGTTTCAGCGCACGGATCGGCCGCCGGGTCTAGGCGTTTCAGCCCGGCTAGGGGCTGGCTACGCGGGGGTGCTTCCTGGATTGCCGCTCGCCGGTCGCCGCGACGGTCAGCGCCTCGGCGAGACGACGGCCTCGATCGCCAGCGTCGACACCCACCCCCACGGCTCGCTTGCACGGCGCCCGGCGGACCTCGGCCCACTGGGACATCCTGATCACCTCCGCGTCCTCCTGGCTCGCTCGACGAGACGACCGTGTCTCGCACCCGTCGATCATCCCCAGGGGAATCGCTGTTTTCCGAGTTGCTCAGGGGGTCCCTTTTCAAGTGGCCACGGGGTCCCTTTTCATCTTGCCGCTACCATCTCGGGGCCGTACAGCGCCTGTCACGATCTCCGCCCACCCACCGTGACACCTGCTCGTGACACCCTGCAGGCTGTCGCCGCTACGCGGCTCCGTCTCTATCCGCGTCCTGCGCTGCGCTACGGACGCGGTTTCAGAACCGGGAGCGACCCCGGCCCTGACGGGCCTCCATCGGTATCGGCGGCGGGGCGATCGTGACACCCCGCCGCCGACCCCCGCTGGGGTCGCTCCCGGTTGATTTATCCCTTCGGGAAGTGTCCTCGGCCCCGGCCGGGGCCGCTCAACCGCGCCCCTCGGGCGCGCGCCGTGAACCGGCCTGACGGGCCGCTTCGGGGAACAGCACCAGCTGCTCCGGCCCGAGGTCCGGCAACGCCGGCTGGCACCGCGGGCAGTGCTCGTCGACCTCGCCGGTCGTCGTGAACGGCTCTCCGCACTTCCGGCAGGTCGCCGTCCGCATCACCCCTACACCGAGATCCGCTCGACGATGTTCCGCGTCACCCGCCGCCGCCGCCGGTCGTAGAGCTGCGTCGTCTGCGGGTTCGAGTGCCCCGCCAGATACTGCACCTCCTCCAGCGGCACGTGCTGCGCCAGCAGGTCCGTCACCACCAGAACCCGGAACGAGTGCGGCCGCAACGCCGCCGGCAGGCCCGCGTTCTTCAGATGCCGCTTCACCATCTGCCGGATCACGTGGTCCTTCATCTGCCGGCCCGACAGCAGGTGCCCGGGCTTCGGCTTGATCGCCAGCGCCGCCTGGTACAGCCACGCTTCCGGGGCCTTGATCCGCGCTGCCTCGAGGTACTCCGCCAGCCACACCCCCAGGTCGTGGCGCACCGGGATCTCGCGGTCCTTCCCGTTCTTCTCCAGGAACCGCAGCGTCTGCTGCGTCCCCTGGTCCTGCAGGTCCCGCCGCCGCAGGCGCGATACCGCCCCCACCCGCGCGCCCGTGTAGATCAACGTCCCCAGCACCGCCCGGTCCCGAAGACCCGTCACCGTCGCCGTCTTCACCGACGCCAGCAGCTCCCGCGCCTGCTGGATCGTGATCTCCGGCGTCTTCCCGTCCGTCCGGTACCGCATCGAGCGCACCGTCACGAACGGGTTCAGTCCCATCGCGTGCCGCTGCACGAGGCGGTCGCAGTACTGCTTCAGCGCCGCCCGCGCCTGGTTCTTCGTCGCCGCCGAACCCGGCAGCTCCTCGATGAACCGGCCCGCCGTGCCCGGCGACACCTCCGACAGCGCCAAACCCTGCTGCTCGCACCAGTCGAGGAAGCGGCCGACGGCCCGGCCGTACGCCCGCCGCGTGTGCTCGTTGCTGATGCACGCCGAGAAGAACTCGTCGGTCGCGAACACGGCGTTGCCGCCGGCACGGTGCAGCGCCGGGTGCTGGCTCGCCGCGACGCCCTGAAGAGACGGTCCCGGCACCCGCCCGGGGACCACGTGTCTCAATGCGAACGGCATAGTAGACGATAACATACTTTCCCGATGGGTAGCGCTGTATCAGTCGAGTCTGCGGCCCGAATTCCGCACCTGGGCGACCGGCCAGCGGGGCTGGAAGCGCTGGGCTGGACGGGGCGCGACGCGGAGTGGATCGCGCTGGTCTGCCTGCACAGCGGCGCGTTCACCAGGGCGCAGTACTCGGCGTTCATAGGAACGGCGCACCGGAAAGCCGCTGAGCGTCTTGTGACTGGGCTGGTCGCGCAGGAATGGGCGACGGAGGAGTTGTGGGAGGACGTGGGCCTCGGCCAGGCGCCGGCAGGCGACCGGCGCAGCCGCCTGTGCCGGATCTGGTCGCGCGAGGTCTACCGGGCATTGGAGGTCGAGCACATTCGTCACCGGCGGCCGGCCGCGGGAGCGGCCCTGGTGCGACGGCTGCTGTCGCTGGACTACGTGGTCGACCACCTCGACATGCCGTGGCTGCCGACCGAGGGCGAGAAGGTCGACGCGTTCGAGGCGCTGGGCATCTCGCGCGACCTGCTGCCGCGCCGGGACTACCGCAGCGAAACGGGCGTCCGGCGAGCGCACTTCCCCGGCAAGTTTCCGCTGGCGGTCGACGACGAACAGGCGACGACGTTCGTGTATCCGGACGGCGGGGACGCCACGGCGTCGGGGCTGCGCACGTGGGGCGAGAGCCACCTGTCGCTGTGGGCGGCGCTGCGCGAGCTGGGCCGCAAGGTGCGGGTGGTGGTCGTGTCGCGCGCGCACCGGGCGCTGACACGTGCCGAGCGGATCCTGGGGCGCTGGCTGCGCGGGGGCGGCGACCCGCGGGCGGTCGAGGCCGAACGCGAGCGGCTGGACGCCGCGATCGGGAATCTGGACCTCGAGGTGCTGGCGGAGTACGGCGACCTGAACGGGGCGCTGGCGCGTCTGGCGGAGCTGGACGCGAGGCCGGCGCGGGCAACCGGCGGCGGCTGCATCGACGCGGGCACGACCTGGTTCTCGAGGCGACTGTGCGCAAGCTGACGTGGCGGTTCGCGGCGGGCGGGGCGGTCTCGACCAGCTGGTGGGTGGCGTTCCCGTTCCCGCCGCCGGGGTCGGACCCGCTGGTCGACCTGGTGGCGTTCCATTCGCCGACCCTGCTGGCGTGGTTCCGGGGTTGGTACTACATCGGCCCGGCGGTGGCGGTTGTTGGGGGCGGCGTGGTCGCGGGCGCGGTTTGGCGCGTGTGGATCGCGGGCGGCGGCGAGGCCGTGTCCCTTGGGGGACCGCTGCCGCCGTGGCCCCTCGACCTGCAGCAGGACCCTGCGCCGGCCGTCGTCGTCGGCGAGGTGCACCACCCGGTGCGGCCGAAGCCGGCGGCCGAGCCGCGGTGGCTGGTGATTCCGGAGCGCGGGCTCTACACGGGGGTTGCCATTTTCGGCGCGGTGGGCTCGGGCAAGACGGCGGCGTGCATGAAGCCGTTCGCGACGCAGCTGTTCGGGTGGCGGGCGAAGGACGCCGAGCGCCGCGCGGCCGGCCTGGTGCTGGAGGTCAAGGGCGACTTCTGCCACCAGGTGCGCGACATCCTGCGGGCGGCCGAGCGGGAGGAGGACTACCTGGAGATCGGGCTCGACGGCCGGTGGCAGTGGAACCCGCTGAGCGACGACGCGCTGGATTCGTTCTCGATGGCCTACACCATCACGAGCCTGATGAACCAGCTGTTCGGCCGCGGGAAGGACCCGTTCTGGCAGATCGCCTCGACGAACCTGGTGCGCTGGGTGATCGAGCTGCACCGGATCCACCGGCAGCACTGGGTGACGCTGCGGGACATCTACTGGTGCGGCATCGACAAGGAGCTGTTCGCGAAGCGGATCGCGCAGGTCGAGGACGACGTCAAGGGGGCACGGACGGGCATCACGATTGCGGTCGACGACCTGCAGAAGCGCCGGAAGCAGCTCTACGTGGAGGGCCGGAAGTGGGATCCGGTGGCGGACGGCCGCGTGCGGTCGGACAACACCAGGGCGCTGGAGGAGCAGCTCCGGAAGCTGGGGGTCGCGTTCAAGTGGGTGCGCGAAGCGAGCACCGAGCCGCGGGAGGTGCAGGACAAGGTGGACGCGATCCGCCTCTGGTACGAGAAGGACTGGCAGGAGATCGACAAGAAGCTGCGCACGTCGATCGTCGAGGGCATCAGCAGCTTCCTGGGGGTCTTCGACGACCCAGTGGTCGCGGGAGTCTTCTGCCCGCCGCCGCCGGGGGAGCGGAGCGAGCCGTCCGCGGAGGACGAGCCAGCAGCGATGACGACCTCGGGCGGGCTGCGGCTGCGGCGTCCGCTGCCGCCGCTGGAGACGCTGATCGAGCGCGGGACGGTGCTGGCGCTGAACATGCCGCAGGGCTCGAACCCGGCGCTCAGCCGCGCCATCGGCGTGCTCCTGAAGATGTCGTGGCTGCAGGCGCTGCTGCGCCGGCCGGCGCGGATGGCGGCGAACCCGGGCTGGGAGCCGCGGCCGGCGGTGTTCCTGTGCGACGAGTACCAGCAGTTCGCCTCGGTGGGCGAGGCCGACCCGGCGGGCGACGAGAAGGCGTTCGCGCTGACGCGCCAGTCGCGGCTGATCCCCATCGTCGCCACGCAGTCGATCTCGTCGCTGCGCTCGGTGCTGGGGCAGGGCGAGGCGTGGCGGGCGCTGCTGCAGACGCTTCGGACGCGGATCTTCCTGTCGCTGGCCGACGACGCCTCGGCGGACATCGCGTCGAAGCTGTGCGGCCAGGTCAACCGCGTCAAGGAGAGCTGGACGGTGTCGGAGCAGATCGGGCGCGCGCACGTCTCGCCGCTGTCGGGCCGGGCCGGCGGCGGCTCGGGCGGCGTGGGCACGGCGAAGAGCTTCCGCGAACAGAGGGAGCCGGTGTTCCACCCGCGGGACTTCACGGTGCTGGACAACTTCGCGGCGATCTGCCAGCCGTACGACGGCGCGCGGTCGCTGCCGGCGCGGCGTGTGTACCTGAAGCCGGCGCACGTGGACCGGGAGCTGCCGTACTGGCAGGCGCGGGCGGCGGGGAAGCTGTAGCGATGTGGATGGACGCCGCGGTCGACGCGCTGCTCCGCCTCGCGCTGCCGACGGCGGGCATGGTGGCCGTCATCGGGGCCTTGCCTCGCCGCTCGCTGGTGCTCCTGGGCGTGGTGATGGTCAGCCGGCCCGAGCAGGTTCTCTCGGTGGTGGAGCAGATCCTCGTCGGCGGGGACGTCAGTCAGATTCTCGCCGGACTGATCGCCAACGTGGTGGGGGGACCATGACCGGGGAAGCGTGCGAGGCGCTGGTGGTGTTGGGCATCGTGCTCGGGATCCTGCTGTTCGGGCACCTGATGGTGCTGCTGGACATCGAGCGGTCGCGCCGCGGCCGTCGGAGGCGTCGATGAGCCAGCGCGCGGGGCGTTGTGGGCATGCGGCGGTAGGAGAGGAGCGCAAGCGATGGGAGGCGGTCTGCTGGTGTACGTCGCCGGGGGCCTGTTCGTGGCGTTCATCGAGTGGTCCCTGTCGTCGCCGCGGTTCGACTACGGCGACGACAGCCGATGGATCCTGTGGACGCTGGTGGCCGCGATGGTGCTGACCCTGGCCGGCCACCTGTCGGGAGGCGTGCTGTGAGCGCGGCGGAGGTCAGCGAGGCGGTGTGGGCGTGCAGCTTCACGCTGCTGTGCGCCGCGGGTCTGGCGTTCCGGGTGCTGCCGGTGGACCGGCGGGCGGCGCTGCGCGGCGTGGCCGGCGGCCTGGGGCTGGCGCTGTGGCTGGCGACGCTCGTGTGGGTGCACTTCGGGCCGCGGTGAACCGTGGACCTGTTCAGATGCGCCCTGGGGCTGATCCCGTGCGGCCGGCTGGTGCCGGAGACGCCGTACGAGCTGGTGATGCTCCTGTTCGTGGTGGCGTTCTCGCTGTTCGAGCTGGCAGCGCTGGCGGGCTTGGTGCTGCTGCCGGCGGCGGCCGTGGTGTGGGGGATGCGCGCCTGGCGGCGCGCGAGCAAGGAGGAGCGACGATGCGGAAGTGGATGACGACGGCGGCGATGACGGCGACGGCCCTGATGGGCTACCAGGAGCTGCTGCTGGCGCAGGCCTCGCCCTGGGTACAGGCGGTGCGCAACGTGCAGCAGGCCTTCAGCGGCCCGATCGCGACGGGCCTGGCGACGGTGGCGATCGTGGTCGGGGGCATCCTGTTCATGTTCAACGAGGGCGGCGCGAAGCAGACCCTGGCCGGGATCATCTTCGGGGTCGGCATGGCGGTGGGCGCGGCCCGCTTCCTGGCCTGGATCCTGTAGTGCGGGGCAGTCGGCCGTGGCCGGCCTACGCGGTGCTGTCCGAGCCGCTGAAGGTGCTGGGGGTCGAGCGGCGGTTCTTCCTGCTGGCGATGACCTTCGGCGCGACGCTGTGGAACGCGCTCAACAGCCTGCTGGCCGGCCTGCTGGTGTTCGGGGTGGCGTATGCGGCCGGGTGGTTCGCGTGGCGCTACGACCAGCACCTGCTGAACGTGGTGCGTCTGGCCATCCGCTACCGCAACCGCTACGACGCGGGCCTGCTGCGGGACCGCGCGCCCTACGTGGTGCTGGTGAGGAGCGGCGATGAGCGATGAGGGCGTCGGCGCGCTGGCCGAGGAGCTGCCGTACTGGGGCTTCGTCGACGGCCGCACGTGCCTGACGCGGGCCGGCGAGCTGGTGACGGTGAGCCGGCTGACGCCGGTGGCGACCGACGGCCGTGCGGCCGAGGACCTCGACGCGGTGTGCAACCGCTGGCAGCGGATGCTGTCGGGCCTGCCGGAGGGGACGCGCGTCTACTGGCTCGTCGAACGCCGGCCGGCGGACCTCCCCCTCCCCCCTGTGGTCTCGGACATCGCGGGCCTGGCGCAGCGCAAGCGCCAGGCGTTCCTCCGCGAGCGGGTGCAGGACCTGCACGTGCACGTGGTCTGGTGCTGGGACCCGAAGCTGCGCCAGACGGTGGCGGCGCACAGCGGCTCCTGGTGGCGGGACTACGCCGCGGCGTGGCTGCGGCGGCGTCGCGCCCCGCACGAGTCGGTCTTCGTGGCCGAGCAGATCGCACGCGCGGCCAAGCGGGCCGCGGCGCAGGTGGCGACGGCGCAGGCGCAGGTGGCCGAGGCGACGCCGCTGGAGACGCTCGAGGCCGAGGACGCCGCGGCGGTGCTGCACCGCCTGGTCAACGGCGGCGTGGGCGAGTGGGTCGAGGGCATGCGCACCGATGCCGGGGTGAACTGGCGGCTGGCCGGGACGGACCTGGCGGCCGAGCGGCAGGTGCTGCACGTGGGCGGCGAGGAGGTGGGCGTCTGGTCGTGCGTCGGGCCGCCGTCGGGTGCCGTGGCCAACGCGCTCGAGGAGCTGTACGGCTCGGTGCAGGCCCCGCTGACGGTGGTGCTGGAGTGGCGGCCGTGGTCGCGCGAGGCGGCGCGGTCGAAGCTGCGCTCGGCCCAGCGGCACTACTTCTCGAAGAAGTACTCGATGGTGGCCCACATGCAGGAGAAGGAGGGCACCTCGGCTGCGATGGAGGACGCCGCGGCGAGCGTGGAAGCCAACCGGGCCGGGGCGGCCCTGGTCGAGCTGGAGACCGAGGGTGTCGCCTACGGCGGCCTGTCGCTGTCGGTGGCCATCCGCGGCCCGGCCAGCCGGCTGGAGGAGTGGGGCGCCGAGGTCAACCGGGTGTTCGGCGGCATCGACGCCAAGGCGGTGCGCGAGAGCTACGGCCAGCTGGCGGTCTGGTTCGGGCGCCTGCCCGGGCAGCCGCAGGGCCGCCAGCCGCGGGAGGTGTTCGTCTCGGCCGGCGTCGCCGCGGCGATGGCACCGCTGTTCGGGCCGCCGCGCGGCGAGCGCTGGTGCAAGCACCTCGACAAGCCGGCGATGACGGTCTTCGAGACGCCGGCCGGCACGCCGTACCACTTCGACTTGTTCGCCGGCCGCGACGTCGGCCACACGCTGATGCTCGGCAACACCGGCTCGGGGAAGAGCTTCGGGCTCAACTACCTGCTGGTGCAGGGGCTGCAGTACAAGCCGCGCGTGCTCGTCCTGGACCTGGGCGGCAGCTACCGGGCGCTGACCCAGTTCGTCGGCGGCAGCTACCTCGAAGTCGTTCCGGAGAAGGCGATCCCGTTGCGGCCGTTCAGCCTGGCCCCGTCCGAGCGGACCTATCAGTTCCTGACCGCCTGGGTGCTGCGCCTGCTGCGCATCGGCGGCTGGCAGCCCGAGAGCGGCGACCTGACGGAGGTGCGCGCGCGGGTCGAGGACCTGTATGCGCTGGCCCCGGCGCACCGCACCGTGGGCCGGCTGGTCCGCTCGCTGCCGGCCGGGATGGGACCGCCGCTGAGCCGCTGGCACGGCAACGGGGCCTGGGGGAAGTGGTTCGACAACCCGCCGGCCGAAGACGGCGAGGACCTGCAGGTCGCCGACTGGCAGGTGATCGACCTGGCCGGCGCGGTCGAGCACGAGGACTGGTGCGAGGCGGCGCTGCTCTACCTGCTCGAGAAGCTGCGCGGCGAGATCGAGGACCCGGCCGAGCTGTCGCGGCTGAAGCTGATGGTGGTCGACGAGGCGTGGCGCTACCTGCGGGACCCGAACGTGCTGAACCGGCTGGTCGAGGCGGCCAAGACGTGGCGCAAGCGCAACGCGGCGCTGATCCTGGCGACCCAGTCGGTGACCGACATCACGGAGACGCCGGGCGCGGCGCCGCTGCTGGAGTCGATGCCGACGAAGCTGTTCCTGGCCAACCCGGACTTCCCGGCGGCCGGGCAGGAGACCTTCCAGCTCAGCGACGCCGAGCTGAAGCTGGTTCGCGGGCTGCAGCCGAAGCGGGAGCTGTACGTGCGGCGTCCGGACACGGCCGCGGTGGTGCGGCTGACGGTCGACCCGGAGAGCTACTGGCTCTACACGTCGTCTGCGGCCGAGGCCGACCGGCGGGCCGCCGCGGTGAAGCGCTGGGGCCTGGAAGGCGCAATCGTGCGCCTGGCGGCCGGCGAGGACGTGGGGAAGGCGGCGGTGATGGGATGAGGTGGCCGGGGTCCGGATCCGGTGCGCCGGCAGGCGATGTCCCGTCAGGCGGCAACCAGCAGAGTGACGGCGCAGGGTGCGTCCGTCTGCGGACGCTCCCGGAGGCCGGCGCTATCGCTCGGCGGGACCAAGGTGGGGGACGAGCGCGAACGTGACTCCGAGCGAATCTCCGGACCGCAGGACGAGGACCACAGGGGGAGAGACGTGAGAACGGAAACGGAGGCCGGGCGGTCAGTCGGCGGGCTCGTCGGGCTTGAAGGCGTCGAAGATCAGGGCGCGCAGCTCGCGGATGTCGTCCTGCATGTCGTCGATCCGGCGGTGCACGTCGTCGAAGCGGGCGTTGACGTTGGCGTTCAGGTCATCGATCCGCCGGTTGAGGCTGGCGTTGCCGCCAGCGATCTGCGCCGACAGCAGGCCGGCGAGCACGACCACCGTGCCGATGATCCACTTCGTGTCGCTGCTCACGCCCGTAGCGTAGCACCGATCGGCGCGGCCCTGGCCTGCCTCGTCCTCCTGGCTGCCGTGCCGGCCGCCGCCCAGGGCATTCGGACGGTGACGGCAGGCGATACGCCGATTCCGGTCATGACGCAGGTGCGGCACACGACCACGGTGGTGGTCCCGCAGTCGGAGACCATCGTCGACGTGGTGGCCGGCGACGCCGAGTACTGGGACGTGTCGGCCGCGGCGAACGTGGCCTACATCAAGCCGCTGGACGCCGGCGTCGCCTCGAACGTCACCCTGGTGGCCGAGAGCGGCCGGGTCTGGGCGCTGCTGGTGGCCGAGTCGTCGACCGACGACCCGGACCTGGTGGTCCACGTCGAGGACGCCGAGCGCGCCACGCCGGAGCAGGCCCGGCGGCACGCGCCGCGCATCGTCCCGGGCGGCGAGCTGGCCGTCTACGAGGCCGCCATCTCGGCCGCGGAAGCCGAGCGGGACGCCATCGACGAGGCCGCGGCCGACGAGGTGGCGGGCATCTGGGCGCAGCACGACGCGGCCTGGTCGCGCTGGCTGGCCGACTACCCGCGCCGGCTGCGCTTCCCCTACCGGCTCGCCCCCGAGGCGCGGCAGGCCCCGTTCCTCGTCGACGCGCTGTGGCACGACGGCCGGTTCACGTACCTGCGCAGCCGCGCGCAGGAGACCCCGGCGCTCTACGAACTGCAGGAGGCGGACCGGCGCTTCGGCCGCACCGGCCTGGACCCGAGCCTGGTCAGCTACGAGGTCTTCGACGACGGTCTGTACGTGGCCGACCACGTGCTCGGCGCGGGCCGGCTGCAGATCGGCGACTCGCAGACCGAGTGGACGCTGGAGCGCAATCCCGGCCGGTGGCCGTGGTATGCGCGCGTGCTGGCGGCCAGCATGGTCGGGTCGGTGGCGGTCATCTGGATACACGGGATGACGCGATGACGGAGACGAGCGGCGAATGGCCGGAAGAGCCCGAGGAGGCGCTGGCGCGCTGGCGAGACGAATGGGCGCGGCGGCAGACCGAGGGCGAGCGTCTGGCGGGTGTGGCGGAGCTGGAGGCGGTGGCGGCGCACCTGGAGCAGGCCTACAGCGCGTTCCTGAAGCGCGAGGCGTCGCTGGCCGAGGCCTACGCGCGGTCCACCGAGCTGATCGAGGAGGTGGGGCGGCACCTGGCCACGGAGCGCCGGACGGTGGAACGGAGCTTGTGGTGGGTGGCGTTCCTCAGCGGGCTGGTCGGCGGCGCAGTGGGCGGGACGCTCGGGCCGCTGGTGCAGGCGGCGCTGGTCATGTGGTGGGGACGATGACGCAATCCCGCTTCGCTCCGGTCACCCGCTTCCGTTCTCCCGGCGCAACGCGCCGCCTGCTGTGGGCGGCCCTGTTGGCTGCTGGCTACGCCCTGGCGGCGACACAGGCCGCCGGGCAGGACCTGCGCGCGCCGGCCGCGCCCTCGGATGCGCCCGTCACGGTGACGACCCGGGTACGCCACGTCACCACGGTCGTCCTTCCGGAGAGCGAGTCGATCGTCGACGTGGTGGTGGGCGACGCCGAGCGGTGGGACATCTCGTCGGCGGCACACATGGCGTTCATCCGCCCGCTGGTCGAGGCGGCCCGCTCGAACCTGGTGTTGCTGACGGCCGGCGGGGCGGTGGTCCCTCTCCTTGTGGTCGAGCAGGCCGACGCGGCGGTCGACGCTGTCGTGCGCATCCGGCCTCCGGAGCACACACGCGCTCCAGAGGCGCCCTCTTCCGGTCCGGTGCTGACGACGACGCAGGAGGTGGCGTCGATGGCGCAGCGTGCGGTCGAGGCGTGGGAGGCGGCCGAGGAGGCGGAGGCCAGCGCCACCGAGCGTATCGAGGTGGCGCGCACGGCCGCGCAGGAGGCGCTCGACACCCGGCGCGAGGCGTATCCACGCCAGTTGCAGTTCGACTACCGCTGGGCGTTCGACGCGGAACCGCAAGCCCACCCGTGGCTGGTCGAGGGCCTGTGGCACGACGGCCGGCGGACGTACCTGCGCACGCGGGCGACGTCGCCGGTGCTCTACGAGCAGGTCGAGGGCGTCCTCGAGCCGGTCGCGGTGGCCACGGTGCTCGACGACGTGTTGCACGTCGTCCCGCGGGTGCTCGGCCCCGGCGCGCTGGAGGCCGACGGCCGGCGCATCGCGTGGACCGTCGATCGGCGGGAGACGGGACCGTAGATGGCCGAGGCGAAGTGGAAGCAGCTGCTCGGGAAGCCGAGCGGCGCGCTGCCGGAGAACGTCATCCTCAAGGTGGTCCTGCCTCTGGCGGCGGTGCTGCTGGTGGTGATCTACCTGACGTCGGGAGGCGCCGGTCCGGAGGAGGACCTGCTCGGCGATCCGGAGTCCGAAGCGGTCGACCAGAACGCCTTCGACCAGTTCCTCTCGCGCATGCTGGGGGACCGGAACCGGGTGGCGCTGGAACAGCAGATTGCGGCCGACCGGCAGGCGGCGGAAGCGGAGGCGGCGCGCGCGCAGGCGGCGATGGCCGCGCTGGGCGAGCGGACCGGCACGCTCCCCGGCGTGTTCGGCACCGGCGGCCCGACCGGTACGCCGGGCGAGGAGGAGATCGTGCAGACCCAGGGCGAGATGGAGCTGCGCGAGACGTTGCGCCTGGAGGCTTTGGAGCGGCGCACGCGGTCGCTGCGGGCGCCCAGCCTGGTGCAGAGCTTCCGCAACCCCGACGAGCGCAGGACGGCAGCCGGGCCGCCGCAGGCGCAACCGTGGCTCAATGCCGGCGATGCCGCGGGCGGGCAACAACCGAGCGCCGCCAACAGGCCGGAGAGCGCACCGCCACCGGCGCCGGGAGCAGGGCCGCCGGACCCGGCGGTCGTGGCCGAGCAGATGCAGGCGGCGACGGCCGGCCTCGACCCGGCACTGCTGGGCGGCCTGAGCGGGGCACCCTCCCCGCAGCGCGAGCCGCAGGCGCGCACCGTGCCCGGCGTCACCGGCCCGGAGGTGGCCGCCACGCCCGAGCCGGCAATGCTGACGACGCCCAGGGACCCGCCCGGCACCGAGCGGGTTTACGAGGGCTCGATGCTCTCGGGCGTGCTGGTCAACCAGCTCGACGGCGACTTCGCCGGCCCGGTCCTCGCGCAGGTCGCCATCCCGTTCTACTCGCGCGACCGCCAGCGCATCCTCGTCCCGCGCGGCACGCGCCTGCTCGGCACGGCGCAGGCGGTGGGTGACCAGGACCAGAGCCGCCTGGCGGTCGGTTTCCACCGGATGATCTGGCCCGACGGCCGCTGGGTCGACCTGTCGTTCCACGGCCTGAACCAGATCGGCGAGAGTGCGCTGCAGGACCAGATCAACCGGCACTACTGGTCGATGTTCGCCGCGGCCGGCGCGGTCGGCGTGCTTGCCGGCTTTACCCTGCAGGGCGCCGACCCGTATGCGGGCGGCGCGGCGGGGTTCCGCTCGGCGGCCGGCCAGGGCTTCGGCCAGTCGGCGACGCAGATCCTGCAGCGGTTCCTCAACCGCATGCCGACGATCACCATCCGCGCCGGGCACCGGCTGCGGGTGTGGGTGACGTCGGACTTCCTCGTGCCGCGGCCCGAGCCGCACCCGGAAAGGATGTTCCGATGAGCAAGCGATGGCGGTGGCTGATGGCGGCCGTGGCGGTAGCGGCCGTGGCCGTGATCGGATCGAGCAGGCGGGTCGAGGCGTGCGGCGGGATCGGCCCGTTAGCAATCAACTGCGACGGGATCATCATCGCGAACCAGGTCGTCCAGATTGGGCACATGGTGACCCAGATCGCGAACATGGTCGACCAGTTGTCGGGGCTGAACAGAATCGACGATATCCTGACGACGGACTTGTCCGGCGTGGGCAACATGGGCCGGCTGCGGGAGCTGCGCGACCAGGACTTCTGGCGGCGGTACCTGGGTAACGGCCTGGCGAGATCGACGTCGCTGGGCGGCCCGGGGCTGTACAGCCAGCGCATCCCAGGATTGTCGGACGAGGCCGGCTGGTTGAACATCCTGGCCGCGCCGCGCCTGGGCGACCCGGCCTCGGCGACGGTGTTGCTCGGCGGCCGGCCGGCGACCGAGACGACGGCGGCCGAGCCGAGCGCGTTCCGCTCGTGGAGCAACCCGAGCGGCCCGGCCTGGTCGAACCCCGCGCGCAACGCGGCGCGCCAGGAGATCCGCACCCTCGGCGACGTCGCCGAAGGAACGGCGACGTGGCGCTCGGTGTGGGACGACATCGAGGCGGCGCTGCCCAACGCCATCCGGCCGGCCGACGTGCGGGCGCTGAACTTGGGCGCAGCCCTCGAGACGCGCATCATCGACGAGTGGCGCCGCCAGGAGCGCCGGGCCGGCGCGGACCTGCAGCACGCCCACGCCATCGCCGAGGCGGCCTCGACGCTGGGCGCGCAGGTGGGCGAGACGGCAGCCCACCTGGGGGAACTGCGCGACGACGACCTGATGCGGGAGGAGCGACTGAACCAGTCGCTGCTGGCCAACGGCGTGACGCAGACCGAGCTGCTGCTGGCGCAGGCCCAGCTGCTCGCGCAGCAGCAGGCCCGCGAAGCCCGCGAGCGCTACGAGGCCGAGCGGGAGCGCCGCGAGGCGCTGGTGGAGTGGCAGGCGGAGATGGCGGCCAGCGAGGCGGCCTGGGCGGCCCTCCAGAGCGACATCCTCGCCCAGCGGGCGGCGCGCATGGACGCACGCCGCCGCGTGCCGGACCCGTCGACGTGGTAGTCCAGAGAGGCGACAGTGATCGACGCGCTCATCGCGAGCTGGCAGGCGCAGATCGAGGCGGTGATGGCAGGGGGCGCGGCCGGGCCAGTCGCCACCGCGGGCCAGCGGCTCTGGGCGGCGCTCGCGAGCATCATGGTGATTTGGTGGGGCACGCAGACGGCGCTGCGCGGGCGGGTCGACCTCGACGAGCTGATCTCGCTGGTCTTCAGCCTGGTGATGCCGTGGGCGATGCTGCAGTTCTACGCCGCGTCCGTGCCGGGACTCGGGTTCACCACGCCGCAGATCCTGACGGGGATGGGCGGCTGGCTTCAGGGAGTGATCGTCTCGGACGCGGCCTCGCGGTTCGACCTCGGGGTCTCACAAGTCTTGCGCGCCGTGGCGGGAGTGTTCGAGGCGCAGGAGGAGAATCCATCGTTCTGGGGGGCCACCGTGGCCGCCCTGCGGCTCGTGTACGGACTGCTCACGGCGGCGGGGCCTCTGGCGCTGCTGGCGGCTGGTGTCGTCATCGGAGGCCTGATCGGCGCCGGCCAGGTCATCTGGGCCTACATGATGCTCGCCATCGCGCTCTTCCTCGGCCCGGTCTTCATCCCGTGGCTTCTCGTCCCGGGTATGTCGTTCCTGTTCTGGGGCTGGCTGCGCACGGTGTTGACCGCCTCGCTGATGGGACCGATTGCGGCGGTCATCATGCGGGTCCTCTCGGAGGTCGGCTTCCAGGTGACGCAGAACGTCGTGGCCACGATCACGGCCGGACCATCGGTGGCCGATCTGTACACCGAGGGAGTCATCGTCCTGGGGTTCGCCGTAGCATCGGTGCTCGCGGCCATGCAGATGCCGGCGCTGGCGCAGTCACTGGTGGCGGGCGGGATGCCGGACTCGGGCGTGATGTCGGCGGCGCGGGTCGTGCGGTAAGGAGGTAAACGGGGATGGTGTTCACGAGCCCCACGTGGGTGGATGCGGCGGTGTGGTTCGAGGCGCAGATGGCGCTGGTCGCCGGAATGCTGCTGACGATAGCCCTCGTGTGGCAGGGCCTCCAGAACATGTTCGGGCGATTCGATCACGACCGCTGGCTGGCCATCGTGATCGGCGGCGGCATGGCAGTGGCCGGCCGGGGGTTCGCGGGGTGGCTGCTGTAGTGATTCGGAGGCGGCCTACTCGTCGGCGTCCGGACCGGGGAGGACGACGCGCTCGATGGTGAGGAGGCGCTGGCCGACCTTGCCGAGCTCGACCTCGACGGCGTCCAGGCGGGTGTCGAAACGGGCGTGGTCCTCGCGCATGTCGTTACGCATCTCACGCAGATCGGCTCGGAGGTCGCGGATGTCGGCGCGCACGCCGCCGAACAAGGTGACGACGACAGCGATGACGGCGACGGCGGTGCCGAGGATCGCGCTGAGCAGGACCTTCGTATCGCTGTTCATGGCGGCAGGGTACTACGCCGCGGAGAGGTTCTGGAATGGCTGGCCGTGAGTTCGCGGAGATCTGGGGCGAGCAGATGCACGCGGCGCGGCACCTGCGCATCGTGTCGGGCGTGCTGGCGCTGATCGTCGTGGTCCTGGCAATCGCCCTGGTGAGCGTGGCCGGGGCTCCCCAGCCGAAGCCGATCGTCGTCCGCGTCGACGAGGTGGGCCGCGCCGAGGCGGTCGCCTACGAGGCCATGGAGGTACAGGCCGACCCGCTGGACCCGACCACGGGGTTCTTCCTGCACCGCTTCGTGGTCGACCACTACTCGCGCCGCCGCGCCACGGTCGAG
>CAZMWA010000243.1:0-3082 GCA_964569405.1 uncultured Vicinamibacteraceae bacterium
GGGCTGCGCCCCGCACCCCCGGCTTCGCTTGCGGGGACCCCGACGCCCCGCGCCGCTCCGCCGAGGCGCGCCGTGCGCGCCTTGGGGGCTCTCGCGCGGCGTCACGGCGTAGTGCCACGGGCGTCGATTCTCAGCGCAGCCGAACGTCGCCGCGGTCGGAGCGGATGCGCAGCACCGGCCCGCCGCCCTCGACCGTGCCCCGCCAGCGGTCGCCAATCTGCTGCAGCATGAGCGGCAGGTCGTTCTCGAGGTCGGATCGCGACGACAGCTCGGCGTCGACCGTCAGCGGCTGCATCTCGGCCAGCTCGAAGGTGAAGTCGCCGCGCTCGATCGTCACGTCGGAGTCGCCTTCGATGCGGGCGGCGCGCAGCACCACGTTCGTCCGCTCGGCATCGATCAGGACCGATCCCCGCAGGCGCGTGAGCACGACGCGGTCGCCGCGCTCCACGTCGAGCGTCAGCGAGCCGTTGAAGTCGCTGGCCTGCATCTGGCCCCGCTCCAGCTCGATCCGCAGCGTGCCGCCCAGCTCGACGAGGTTCAGGTCGCTGCGGTCGACGTTCATGGTGATGCGGCCGTCGAAGCCGCGCAGGGTCGTGCCGGCGCCCCGCTCGAGCTCGATGTCGAGATTCGACTCCCGCGGCGCCTGTATCTCGTAGTGCACGTCCGGCCGGGTGCGCCGGCGGTCGAAGAACCCGCGCCGCTCGACCTCGCTGAAGTCGGTGGCGACGCTCACCGCGCCGGCCGTCTCCCGGACGTCGATCCGCGTGGCCTCGACGATCTCCCGCGCGTAGTCGCCGTCCGTGCCGGCCGGCGCCTCGATGCGCGCCCGGATCTCGACCTGCGGCCGATCCCACGCCAGCAGCAGGACGCTGCCGCCGGAGGCGGCGATCGACAGATTGCTGCCCGGCTCGAGGGCCAGCGTCCGCTCGTACGAGTCTCCCTGCGCGCCGACCGAGGTCGCCGTCGCCAGCATCAGCGTCAAGGGCAGGAGACGGGCGAAAACGCGGTGCGGCGACATCGGCATCCTCCACGGTGATTGCGCTTCTTCTGACTATAGACGGAATCCCGGCGGGTGACGGGAGGGTGCGCGATGCGGGCCGGCGCGGCTGCACGCAGAGCTGGCGCCGGCAACTGATCGACCGGGAGCTGCTGCGTCCGTTGCCGGCTGCGTGACAGCATGCCCGGCGCCGCAATCGAGGGCGCCGCGGGCGGCGGGACGCGAATTGCGCGCCGTCGGACGGCAAGGTGTGCTACTTTTCGGAAGATTGCAGCCGGACATCGACGCGGCAGTCACCCGCGCGACCGGAGGAGAGTTGGAAATATGGTGATCACCGCGCAGCGAATGGGTTTCGCGTTCCGCGGGCTGTTGGCTTTCGCGCTGGCCCTCGCGACCGGCGTTGCAGTCGGCGCAGCCTCCGACCTGCGCCTGGTGGAAGCGGCCGCCGGGCAGGACGCCGCCGCGGTGCGGGCGCTCGTCGACCAGGGCGTCGACGTCAACGAGGCGCGGGCCGACGGCGCCACGGCGCTGCTGTGGGCCGCGCACTGGGACGATCTCGACCTGGTGGCGCTCCTGCTGGGCGCCGGCGCCGACCCGAACGCCGCCGACGACCACGGCGTGACGCCGCTGATGCGCGCGTGCGAGAACGCGAGCGCCGCCGTCGTCCGGGCGCTGCTCGCGGCTGGCGCCGACGCAGACGCGGCGCAGGAGAGCGGCCTCACCGCGCTGATGATCGCGGCCCGGACCGGCAGCCGGGACGTCGTCCGGGCGCTGCTGGCCAGCGGCGCCGACGTCAACGCGACGACGACCGAGACGGGCGTCACGGCGCTGATGTGGGCGGTCGAGGCGCCGCATCCCGACATCGTGCACGTGCTGCTCGAGACCGGCGCCGACGTGGAGATCTCCTCCAGCAAGGGCTTCACCGCGCTGCTGTTCGCCGTGCAGCGGGGCCAGATCGAGGTGGCGCGGCTGCTGCTGGCCGCGGGCGCGGACGTCAACGGCGTCGGCTCGGACGCGACCCATCCATTGCCGCTGGCCATCGTCAGCCGGCACGCCGACATGGCCTACTTCCTGCTCGAGCAGGGCGCCGACCCGAACGGCATGATCCACGGGGTCTCCGCGCTGCACGCCGCCGCCGGCCGCGTCAGCACGTGGCTGGCCGACTGGTACCGGCGGCGCGGCATGCGCGCGGCATCGGTCAGCGGCGGCGGGCGGCTGGGGCTCGATCCGCGGTCGCGGGTGCCGCTGGTCGAGGAGCTGCTGGCGCGCGGCGCGGATCCGAACGCCCGCATCGACACCTCGTCGGTCGTGCTCGGCTACCTCGCCAGTCCCCGGCGCGGCGCGTTCGAGCAGAACTCGGTGGGCACCGGCGACGTGCGCGGCGCCACCCCGTTGTGGGTGGCCGCCTTCTCCGCCAACGGCGGCGGGTTGTTCGGGGACGACTCGGCGTACCACTTCGAGAGCGGCCCGGGAGTTCTCGGCGCGCTGCTCGAGGCCGGCGCCGACCCGAACGCGGCAGCCGACGACGGGAGCACGCCGCTGATGATGGCGGCCGGCCTCGGCTACCGCTCCTATCAGCCCCACACGCCGCGGGGCCGGCGCTCGCCGCCGGTCGAGGAGGCGGTGCGGGTGCTGGTCGAGGGGGGCGCCGACGTGAACGCCCGCAACGAGGCCGACTTCACCCCGCTGCATGCCGCGACGTTCCGCGGGTTGAACGAGGTGATCGAGTACCTCGTGGAGCAGGGGGCGGACATCGACGCGCGCGACTTCCGCGGGCGCACGGCCTTCCGCATCGCCGAGGGCGCCAAGCAGTCGTTCCAGTTCCAGGCGTTTCCGCAGACGGCCGAGTTCCTGCGCGAGCTGGGCGCCAACACGCGCCTGGGCATCCCGGGCACGGTCCACGAGCGGGCCGACCGCGCCGTGGTCGAGGAGAACGAGCAACGCGCACAGGCGCGTTAAGGCGCAAGGCGCGCACAGCGCGCCTCGGCGGGAGCGGCGCGGGGCGCAGGGGTCCCCGCAAGCGGACGCCGGGGGTTCGGGGCAAAGCCCCGTCTGATTGGAGCCCATGGAACTGTTGACGCGCGG
>CAZMWA010000244.1:0-5259 GCA_964569405.1 uncultured Vicinamibacteraceae bacterium
TCGTCCTGCGCCGGCGGGTCGTCTCGCTGCGGCGCCGCGAGAGCCTCGCACGGCAGCGCAACCCGGACCGGCACGAGGACGGCCAGCGCCAGGATGATGCGCCATGCCGCGCCTGGACGCACGGCCGGCCGCGGGGCGGGATCAGCGGTAGGCAAGACTGCGGGTTGGCCGCCCCCCGGGCCGGCCGGGGGGCGCTCCGTCTAGCTCACGCCGACCGGCTCGTCCTGCCGGGCCTTCTTCAGGCCCTGGATCTGGACCACCGGAGGCGCCTCTTCCTTCAACACGTGCTGGCGGTAGAGCTGCTCCATCTGCCGGTGATAGGCGGCATCCTTGCCGTCGGCACCGTTGCCGTTGCCGTTGCCCTGCTTCGCCGCCTCGCGAGCGGCCAGCTTCTCCTGCCGCGCGTTCTTGGCAATCCCCTGCTCGTCGAGGTCGGTCTGGGCGCCGGCAGCGACCGCGGCCGGATCGAGGACGAGGCTGTGGTCGGTGGACGCCAGCGCCACCTGCTTGCCGCCGGCGAAGATCTCGTGCCGGCCGTGCTCGTCGTACCACCTGGTGAGCGTGGCGGTCATGTGCATCTTCTCGATGATGTTCCGCCAGCCGATGCCCGTGTTGTACGCGCAGAACGAGATCTCGCCCTCCTGCGTCGCATAGGGGATGATGCAGCGCTCGGTGCGCCGGAAGTCGTAGTTGAACAGGTCCTGGAACCACATGCCGGCCACGAACAGGAAGTTCCAGCGGTCGGCGCGGCGTCTCGAGATGTCCTCCGCCGTCCGGTCCCCGGACACGCTGCCGTAGTCCTTGCCGGTGGCGCCGAAGGTCTTGTCGAACTTCTGCAGCAGATCGAGCAGCCGGAAGTGCTTCGGCGCCCGGAACGAGTCGTAGTTGCGCATCAGCGCCAGCGCCATCCCCAGCACCGAGCGGAACCGCCCGCCGGCGGCGTCGTTGACCCGCGCGATGTCCTTCGCCAGCCGCTCGCCGTTGACGAAGGCGGTGAACGGCACCGCTTCCTTCGTCTCCTTGTCGATCATCACGGCCATGCCGACGCCGCAGTTCGGGTGGCAGCCGCAGTTGAGCTGTCCCCAGTCGGCCTGGGGGCCGTGCACCAGGTCCGCCCAGTCGGTGAACGTGCCCATGAAGGAGATCGGGAACCAGTCGCGCGCCGGCTCGCCGATTCCGGTCTGGTTCTTGACGTCGTGCGCCAGGTGCGACAGCGTGTAGCGCTGCGCCTTGCGCCGCTCGTCGGTGATCTCCTCGTCCCGGCCGGTGAACGAGACGGGCTGGAACGACAGGAAGCTGATGGTCTTCGGGTTGTCGAGCGCGAACTGCACGACGCGGCCGACCTGCTCGTTGTTGATGCCGTTGAGGATGGTGATGACGGGCACGATGTCGACGCCCGCCTTGTGCAGGTGCTCGATCGCCTGCAGCTTGACGTCGAAGAGGTTGCCCACCAGGCGGTGCGAGTTCGCCGCGTTGCCGATGCCGTCGAACTGCAGGTAGGCGTAGCGCAGCCCCGCGTCCGCGGCGGCCTTCGCGAAATCGAGGCTCTTGGCGAACTCGATGCCGTTGGTGGCCGCCTGCACGCTGTTGTAGCCCACCTTGCGGGCGTAGCGCACGGCGTCGAGGAAGTACGGCGACATGGTCGGCTCGCCGCCCGAGAACTGCACCGACATCTGCCGCTTGGGCTTGATGGAGATCGCGTTGTCGAGCAGCGTCCTGATGTCGTCCCAGTCCAGCTCGTGGACGAACCCGACCTGGTTGGCGTCCATGAAGCACGGGTCGCACATCATGTTGCAGCGGTTGGTCAGGTCGATCGTCAACACCGAGCCGCGCCCGTACTTGATGGTGCTGCTGCCGTGGTTGTGCAGCTTCTCGTCGCTGTGCGCCCGGATGTCGCTGCCGGGGAACGACTCCTCGAGATGGCGGAAGAACTCGGTGTCGATGGCCATGACGTCCTCGAAGCGCCCGTGGAGCGGACACTCCTTGACCATCACGATCTCGCCGTTGCGCTCGATGATCTGCGCCTTGATCTCCCCCACCTTCTCGTTCAGGAGGATCTTGTAGTCCTGCTTGCCGTCGAGGATCGCCTGCCGCGCCTCGCGCACGCACTTCGGGCACAGCGAATCGGTCTCGCGCGGCCACCCCAGGGGCGGCTTGACCTTCTCGTTCGACTTGAGCAACGGCTTTTCCGACCAGGACGGCGTGAACGACGGCCGCTGGTACAGCCTGTTCACCCCGTCGTAGACGACCCAGGCCCCGGCGGCCGCGTACGACAGCCCCTTCTCGATGTATTTCACAGGCTTGTGCATGTCGGCTCCTTGCGGCCGACGGGGCAGGCGCCCCGCGGCCAAGTTCCCACGGCAGACAGGATAGTCGGGATCGGCGGCAAACGCTCAGAGTTTCTGCCGAGCTGGCGCCTCGGCGGCCTGAGCGGGCGCCACCGCCGCTGAACGGCCCGCCGCGAGAAGCTGTCGCCGGCGCCGGACGGCCAGCCAGACCAGCAGTCCGGCCCCGGCCAGCAGCCCGTACTCGACCGGCTCCACCCACGCCGGCAGCACCCAGCCGGCGCCGCGGGCGCGCGCATCCCACACGACGTAGGTCAGGACGACCGCCAGACTCCACGGCACGAGCGGCCACGTCCGGGGCGACGTGAAGAAGGGTACCAGCCAGACCAGGTACCACGGGTAGACGGTCGGCATGAGCAGGAGCGTCGCCGCCAGGGGCCAGGCCCACGCCTCCGGCGCCTCCCGCGGGAGGCGCGCCCGCGCGAAAACGGCCGCGGCGAGGCCCGCCCCGATGGTGACGGCCACGGCGCCCGCCACGCCGAGCGCGGCCTCCAGCCCCGCGAACAGCGGTCCGTTGAAGCGCCACTGCGCCGCGTAGACGGTCAGCGAGCCCAGCGGCGGCAGCCACGCCCCCTCCATGAACGGCAGGTAGAGCAGCAGCATCGTCCCGGCGGCGGCCAGGGCGTCGCGCGGCCGCACGCGGCGCCACAGCAGCGGCGCGAGCACCAGGGGCAGGAACTTGACGCAGATCGCCACGGCCAGCGCCGTCGCGGCGATCAGCGTGCGCCGCGCATGGAGGGCGTACGCCGCCGTCACCACGAACAGCGTCCCCACCAGGTCGATGTGCCCGCCGCCCGCGCCCTCGAGCGCGACCAGCGGGTGCCAGCCGTAGGCCAGCACCCACCACGGGCTCCTGCCCAGCGACAGGAGCCACCGCCACAGGACCAGCACGGTCAGCAGGTCGCAGACCACCACCGCGGCCACGAGCGCCGTGACCGACTCGTCCACCGTGGTCACCGCGCGAAAGAACCACTGCGCCGCCGGCGGATAGACCGTGGGCAGGACCGCGCTGCTGGGATCGATGCGGCGCGTCAGGCCGGTGTGCAGCGCCGCCAGCTCCGGGTCGTCCGGCGCCGCGGCGTACGGGCTGTGGCCGTGCTGCTGGACCCGCCCGTCCCAGAGGTAGCGGTACACGTCGTCGGAGGCCAGCGGCGGGCCGGCGGCGAGCACCATCCGCCACGCTATCGAGAGCGCGAGGCAGCCCGCGAGCTGCCTGGCCGAGCCGTGCGGGCGCCGCGCCAGCAGGGCGAGCGCGGCGCAGTACGTGACCGCGGCGCCGCCCATGAGCCACAGGAACGGGAGGGCGGCCTCGCGCGCGTCGTAACGGGACAGGCCGACCAGGAGCAGGAGCTGCAGCACGCCGCAGGCCGGGATCAGCCAGGGCACGATACGCCGGCTCCCGGACGGCTGGCGTCCCGGCCCGCGCGCCGGGCGGAGCCACCGTAGTAGACGCGCGCGAGCCGCGCCGGCGCGATGCCGAGGGCGTAGAGCGCGAGGATCAGCAGGTTGCCCGCGGTGCGGCGCACCCAGCCGTCGCGCTCCCAGCGGCGCGGCGACACCCGGATTGGCGCGCGCAGATGGACCATCCGCCCCCGGCGTCCCACGCGGCGGACCAGATCGACGTCCTCCATGAGCGGCAGCGGCCGGTAGCCGCCCACCTGCTCGAAGACGTCGCGCCGCACGAAGATCCCCTGATCGCCGTACGGCAGCCCCAGCCAGCGCACCCGCCACGCCACGCCGCGCTCGAGCAGCCGGGCGCGCCGCGCCGCGGACCGCAGCGTGAACCGCAGGGCCCCGCCGACGGCGCCCGCATCGCGCGCGATGCGTCCCAGCTCGGCCTGCCAGCCCGGCTCGGGACAGGTGTCGGCGTGCAGGAAGAGGAGCCAGTCGCCCCGCGCCAGCCGCGCGCCGGCATTCATCTGCCGTCCGCGGCCGGGATCGCTCGTGACCCAGCGCACGCCTGCCGCTCGCCGGCGCAGCGCCGCGATGCCGGGATCCTCGCCGTCGCCGTTGGCGACGATCACCTCGCCGCGCGCGGCGCCGCCTCCGCGCCCGGTCAGGCCCTGGTCGGCCAAAGCGTCGAGCAGCCGCGCCAGCTCCGGCGCGTCGTGCAGCACCGGGATGATGATGGAGACGAACGGGGCGCTCATGCAGGACCGCCCAGCCCGAGAAAGGCCGCGGTCTCCGTCCACAGACGCTCGAGGCTGCCGCCGAGCTGATGGTCGTCGTCGAGCATCACCAGCCGCACGTGCGGCCTGCCGGCCGCGAACCGCTCCACCATCGCGGCGTCGACCACCTCGTCGCGCCGCCCGTGGCAGACCAGCGTGGGCACGCTCGCCCGGACCGCGAACGAGTCGTAGCGGCCCGCGTCGTCGTACAGCGCGTAGTGCACCCGGCGCGGCTCGCCGTAGGCATGGTGCTGCATCTCCAGCCAGCCGTCCCGCCGCCAGCGCGCGAGCCCCGCCGCGCCGAGCGCCGGCATGCCGGCCCGGCCGAAGTCGAAGGCCGGCGCCAGCAGCACGAGCCGCTCGACGGGATGCGCCGGGGCCTCCCCCGCGGTCCGCTCCGCGAAATGCAGGGCCACGAACGCGCCGAGGCTCGAGCCGATCAGGACGACCGGGCCCGCGGGCAGCCGCCGCAGCCGGGCGGCGACGTGGTCCAGCATCCGGGTCGTCGTCAGCGTGGCGAAATCGGGCTCGTTGAGGTCGGGACAGTGCAGCGTGAGGCCGTGCGCGGCCAGCCGGCCCGCGAGGTAGCGGGCCTTGGAGGACCGCGGCGACGACGCGAAGCCGTGCAGGTAGAAGAGGTGGCGCATCCGGCAGCCGGACCGGATTATAGTGCTTCCTCCAGATGGGGCTGCGCCCCAAGCCCCCGGCGTCCGTTTGCGGGGACCCCTTCGCCCCGCGCCACTCCC
>CAZMWA010000245.1:0-22251 GCA_964569405.1 uncultured Vicinamibacteraceae bacterium
CGCACCAGCAGGGGCTGATCCGGCGCCGCCTCGTCGATGACGCCCGGCACGCGGCGCGCCACCGGCACGTCCCGCTCCAGCAGCCGGTACTCGGCCACCGGCGCGCGCAAGTCGACCAGCTCCTCCAGCGAGCGGGTCAGCAGGTCGGCCCGCACGAGCTCGTCCAGGAACACCGCCTGCTGCTCGCCGAGCCGGTCGTCCCGCCAGGCGGCGACCGCCTCCCCCGCCCGGTGGGCGATCAGCGCGGCCAGCTCCTCGCGCGACGCCGGGGCGGCCGGCGTTGCCGACGCCGCATCGGCCGCGTCACCGTCCAGCAGCGAGAGGATGGGAACCGCCGTCTCCTTCGGCGTCCGCTTCTCGTCGTGGAAGACGATACGGCTGGCGCCGATGAACGACCGGCCGTCGCCGCGCCGCGTCGGCCGGTGCCGCAACTGGCTGTCCTCGGGGTCGAGCTGGAAGCGCGTGGCGTCGTCCTGGGTCGCGAACTCGATGTAGGCGTTGAAGCCCTTCCAGAACGCGGTATCCCACTGCACCCAGCCCATCTCGTCGGTCTTCGGGCTGTGGCGCAGGTGGTAGATGCCGCCGCGCGGCACCGAGTAGTTCTCGATGATGAGATTCACGAAGCTGAGGTCGCCGCCCATCACGCGGAAGCTGATGTAGTCGCTGTCGACCTCGAAGCTGGGCGTCTGGATGACGCCGGGATGCTTCGTCGACAGCAGGTGCGTGTAGGCGCCGCCCGGATAGATGCCGGTCAGCAGCAGGTCGCCGCGCTGCTCGATGGCGAACTCGCCGGGCCTCGAGGGCGTGGCCGTGAGGCCGGTCCCGTGGCCGACCATCGCGGCGTAGTCGGGACCGGTCAGATCCCACATCGGCTCGAAGTGCTCGGCGTTGTAGCGCTCGCGGTCGGCGATCTCGGCGTCCCAGTGCGCGCGCAGCTCGCTCCAGGCGCCGGAGAAGTCGGCGGGCTCGACGCCGGCGAGCGCCCGCCAGACGGCGAGGACGCTGCCCGCATCACGCCGGGCCGCCTCCTCCGCGGCAGCGGCGGCGCGCTCGGCCCGCGACAGCCCCGCATCGCCCGCAACCGCCGTCTCCGCATCGCCCGCGACGGCTGTCTCCGCGTCGTCGGCTGCCGCCCCGGCGCGGGCTGCGTCGGCGCCTGGCTCCAGCGCGGCCAGCAGCTCGCCGCCCATGGATTCCGCCGCCGCGCCCCACGCCTCGGCGAGCCGGCCGCGGATGTCCGCCTTCAGCGCCGCAAGCGCGTCCCGGTTCGTCTCCAGGACGGCCTGCGAGTCGACGGCGCGCACCGTCGGCCGCGCGCCGTACAGCGTGCCGAAGAACGAGTAGTAGTCCTTCTGGCTGATCGCGTCGAACTTGTGGTCGTGGCAGCGGGCGCACGACACGGTCAGACCCAGGAACGCCTTCGACGCCACGTCCACCTGGTTGTCGGTCCACTTGACGCGGTCCTCCCAGGGGTCGACCGGCTGGAAGCCGTGCTCGATGAGGCGGAAGTTGGCCGGGCCGATCATCGACTCGTTGGTGCGCCCGTCCGCGGCGAGGCGCGGGTCCGGCAGCAGGTCGCCGGCCAGGTGCTCGCGAATCAACCGGTCGTAGGGCACGTCGTCGTTGAAGGCGCGGATGAGGTAGTCGCGGTAACGCCAGGCGAACGGGATGTCGGGGTCCCCCTCGCTGCCGTGCGACTCGCTGTAGCGGA
Organism: uncultured Vicinamibacteraceae bacterium; assembly: GCA_964569405.1. Lineage (GTDB taxonomy): Bacteria > Acidobacteriota > Vicinamibacteria > Vicinamibacterales > UBA8438 > JAAXGX01. Next base: position 1,712 of record CAZMWA010000245.1, read on the forward strand.
ACAGGTCCATCCAGTGGCGCGCCCAGCGCTCGCCGAAGTGGGGAGACTCGAGAAAGCGGTCGACAAGGTCGGCATAGGCGGACGGCGAGCCGTCTCCCGCGAACCGGGCTGTCTCGGCCGGCGTCGGCGGCAGTCCGCGCAGGTCGAACGACAGGCGCCGGACGAGCGCGGCGCGGTCGGCGTCCGGGGCCGGCGCGAGCCCGGCCTCGTCGAGGGCGGCGAGAACGAACCGGTCGACCGGCGTCGCAGGCCAGGCGTCGTCATCGACGGCCGGCGGCTCGCCGGCCTGCACCGGTTGCCATGCCCAGTGCGTGCGCCGGCGCTCCGGCAGGTCGAACGGCGCGGACGGGTCCGGCGGATCCGCCCCGGCCGCCAAGGTCGCGTCCGGCCACGGCGCTCCCATCTCGACCCACGTCGTTATCGCCGCGATGTCCTCGTCGGCGAGCGGTCCGAGCGGCGGCATCAGCATCGGCCGGCCGTGGAGGCGCTGCACCAGCGGGCTCTCGTCCGGGCGGCCGGGCACGATCACCGGTCCCGAATCTCCCCCGGCCAGCAGCCCCTCCCGGCTGTCGAGCCGCAGGCCGCCGAACGGCGTGCCGAGCCGCGCGCTGTGACACGCGTGACAGTTGTCGGCCAGCAGGGGGCGGATGGCGGATTCGAAGAACTCGGCCTGCTCGGCGTCCGGCGCCTGCCCGGCCGCAGGCGGGGCCTGCGCCGCGACGGGACGACCGAGCCAGGCGAAGGCCATGCTCGACGCGACGAGCGCGAGCAGGCAGAGCGACAGCCGCATTGTTGTCCTGAGCATGGCGTTCAGGGGCAATCTACTATCGCCACCCGCCCGGAGCAACCCCTATCCACCGGCGCGTATACTGAAATGTGACGGCGCGCGGAGGGGCGTTGCCGCCATCCGGAACGGAGGCAGAGTGCGAGTCGGTGTCTACGTCGATACGGACAACATCACGAGGAACGGGGGCCGGGGCCTCCGCTACGACGTTCTCCGGGAGTTCGCGTGCCGCGACGGTGCGGACGCGTTGCGGCTCAATTCGTACACGTCCTTCGACCGCGAGCGGGCCCATACCGACGAGGACTACAAGCGCAACGTGCAGAGCTTCCAGGCGGCCTTGCGCGACTTCGGCTACAAGGTCATCGTCAAGCACGTCAAGTGGTACATCAACGAGGACGGCAAGCGCCTGGGAAAGGCCAACAGCGACCTGGACATGGCGGTCGACGTGCTGCTGGAGGCCCGCAACATCGATCGCGTGCTGCTGGCGACCGGAGACGGCGATTTCACCAAGGTGGCGCGGGCGTTGCAGAACATGGGTTGCCGGGTCGAGGTGGTGGCCTTCGACAACATATCGGGCGACCTGCGGCGCGAGGCGGACATGTTCGTCTCCGGGTACCTGATTCCGGGGCTGCTGCCCGGGGAGTCGCGGGGCCCCGACTGGGGCGACGAGGGATCGCGGGTCCGCGGACTCTGCCACTGGTACGACTCGATCAAGGGGTTCGGCTTCATCCGCTACCTGCGCTCGTTCACGGGCCCGCTGTGGGTCACCGACACGACACGCGAGGACTCGCCCTACGCGTCGACCTTCGTGCACAGCAGCGAGCTGCAGCGGGCGGGCATCAACACGCAGGAGCTGCCGAGCCGGCGGCTGATCCTGGAGTTCACGCTGCGTCCGTCGCCCACGAAGCCGGGCGAGCTGACCGCCCAGGAGATTGCCCTCGTCCCCAGGCCCGTCGTTCGCGACCCGCGGCCCGCGCTCGTGCCCGGCCGCGGGTACGGGGGCCCGGACGCACCGGCCCGGGGGGGATACGGGCACGCCGACACCGCGGCTCGCGGGTTCGGGAACGCCGACACCGCGGACCGGAGCCAAGGAAACAGCGAGGCGGCGGCGAGCCGAGGCGCCGGGGACGCCGGCGCCGAGCCCACGCGTTGAATCGCCGGGAGTCTCCGGATTCCGGGCGAGCCGAGGCGGTCGACTACTGTTCGCTTGCGCGCTCGGCCGCGCGGGCTCCCGCCAGGATGTTCACCAGTCCGTAGTTGCCTTCGTGGCACGCGTACTCGAAGATCTCGCCCCCGAGCGGCACCATCGGGATCTCGGCGGTCCACGGACTCTCGTATGTCAGGGGGTCGGTGACCGTGAAGCTGTAGTCGATGCGGTCGGCGGCGACCCGCGTGAACCGCTCCACGACCTTCGCCTGCTCGCTGCCCGCCTGCACCAGGTAGCGCACCCGTTGATCGCCCCGCGCGGTCAGGTTGGTCGTCTCGACCACCAGGGTGTCGCCCTCCCAGCGGGCGCGCGAATCGCCCAGCCACTGGCCGACCTGCGACGGCAGGTGGTCGCGTCCGTCCAGCGGGATGATCCGCGCGTCGTGAATCATCTCCACCAGGATCACGACGTGGTCGGGCGTCTGCAGGATCTGGTAGTTGTGGTTGTAGAAGCCGGGAAGCATGGCGCCCGGCATCCCGCGCGTGATGCACCGGTCGTAGAGGTTCAGGTCGTGCCACGTGTCGAAACGCGTGCCGTCCCGCATCGCCGCGAACGCCGGGTCGCTCTCGCGCACCCGCTCCGTCATGGCCGGGTACCTTCCGTCGGGCGGATCGACGATGAGCGACGTCCGGTTGCTCCGCAGGCCGCGGTCGAACCAGAAGCTGTTGTAGGAGCCGGTCTGGCCCGGGGGCGGGGGCTGGTCCCGCGCTGCCTCGGCCTGCGCGTCGAACTCCGCGCGCTCCTCCTCGGAGAGCACCGTCCGCTCCTCGAACTCGGTCGGCCGCTCGATCGGGGTCGTGGTCCGGTTCGTCCACACGCCCTGCAGGTCGGGGTCGCCCCACGGCGTGCGCTCGGGCGCCTGGGCTACCGCCAGCACCGGAAACAGGACCATGGCCGCCAGAATCGCGATGACGTGCCGCATGCTGCACCTCCTCATCGGGGGCATCTTAGCAGTCTGCGGCGACAGCCCCGCGTCGGTTCGAGTTGCCGCAACGCCACGACGGGGGTCGGCGCGCTTCTCGCTGTCAGTCGGCGGCAGGTTCGTTGCGTCCTATTGCGTCGATCACGAGTACGCGCAGTTCCCTGATCTCGGCCAACACCTCGTCGATCCGCTCGTTCGTGTCGTCGATCCGCTCGTTCGTGTCGTCGATCCGGGCGTACACATCACCGATGCGTGCGTTTACATCGCCGACCCGGCCGTTCAGGTTCGCGTACGTGTCGTCGATCCGGTCATTCAACCCGCTGGCGAGGATTGCCACGAAGCTCACGACGACGGTGATCGTGGCGATCCCCGTTCCGATTACGGAGACGACGATCGCCCGCGTGTCTGTCATAGTTTTTCACTATATCATGGTTGGCTCCGGTCAGAATCGCAGGCGGGGGTAGCGCGCCTCGCGGCCGCGGCGGAGACGGTGTTCCCGGGTGGCCTACTCCGCCGTCGCCGGCGCGGACCGGAGGCGCGGGAAGAAACGGCCCGTCCGCGCCATGTAGCGCCGGTAGTCGTCGCCGAAACGCTCGACGAGCTTCCCTTCCTCGGTCGCGGTCCGGATGACCAGGAGGACCAGGGCGGCGATGCCCGTCAGTGCGATGAACCAGTTCGCCGTGGTGAGGGCGTTGGCGGCGAACGCGAGGGCGGTGGTGACGTAGAACGGGTGGCGGACGTAACGGTACGGGCCGCTCGTTATCAGCGCGTGCTCGCGTCTGGTGACGACGGTGTCGGTGATGTTCCGGCCGAGGCTGCGGAACGTCCAGATGCCGAGCGCCACGGCGGGTAGACCGATCGCCGCGCCGGCCCAGCGCAGCGCGGCGGACAGCGGTACGGAGGACCATGACATCCAGGCCGGGTCGAGGACGAAGGCCACGAGGCCGCCCATCGCCGCCAGCCCGCACGGGCGCAACGTGAGGAGGATGAACAGTCCCTCCTGACGACGGTCGAGCTTCTCCCGGCTCGCCTGAGACCGGATCCGGTGGTACAGGGCGACCGGCACGAAGGCCGCCATCCCGAGGGCGAGGATCAGCCGGAAGGTCTGGTGGTCAGCCATCGTTGCGCGCGCCTGTCGGACGCGGATTCGGGTTCGCCCGGTCGCAGCGCTCGGTGCTCACGCGCGCCGCGAACCCGCGACCGCGTCCGCACGCCTCCAGCATAGTCGTATGCACCGGCACCAGCCGAACACGGACTCCATCACCCAGCGTTCCGACGCCGAAGAACACCCTCCACGACGCGCGGTCCTCACGATGGACGCGATCACGAGATTCGGAGCCGCGGAGCTGGCGCGGCGAATCCGCGTCGGGGACGCGAGCCCGCTGGAGACCAGGTGCGCTCCGGGAACTGGTCGCGGAGCTGCTGCCGGAGCGATTCTGACGACCTCGTCAGAAGTCCGCGGCGCCCACCCTGTTCTGGCCCACGGCCGTGTTCCTCCGCGCACGTTTCAGAAGTAGCGCAGCCAGGCCAGATCCCTGCGCCTCCGCTTCCAGCGGGCGAATCCACGGGTCGGAAAGTAGAGCGGCACCGCGAGCGCGGCGGCGAGGAGCCACAACACGCCCAGGTTCGGCACGCTCAGGTACTCGCCGCGATTCGGCCCGTAGAGGGCATAGGCGGCCAAGTAGCCCGCCTTCAGCACGTACAGGTGGAGGACGTAGAAGAACATCGGGGCCGCCCCGAAGGTCGCGACCGCCGCGGTGATTCGCCGGTTCTCGGTTGCTTCGAACAGCGCCAGCAGAACCGCCCCGGCCCCCAGTGTCGCCAGGAGGAACAGCAGCGACGGCGGGTACTTGGTGAGGGACAGGAAGCTCATCAGCGTCGTCAGCGCGTCGGGGGCCGCGAACCAGGGAGCGTCCCCATAGACGTTCAGCCAGCGGATCGCCACGAAGCCGGCGAGCAGGGCGGCGCCCAGCGTCAGCAGACGGCGGACCGTCGTTCCCTCCGCCCGGATGCGCGCGAACCACGGCCCCGTCGCGTAGCCGAGGACGATGACCCCGATCCACGGGAGGACGGGATAGCTCGTTCGCGCCGTCACGCCGGCGCCGAGCTCGATGATGTCGCGCTGGTGCAGGATGGCCCAGGGAACGAAGAACGGCGACTCGCCGGTGAGGACGATGCCGTCCAGCAGGTGGTGCCCCGCGACCAGCACCAGCCCCACCACGAGCTGCCAGCCCCGGTTCAGGTGCAGCAGCCCCGCGAGCGCGATCATGCAGATGCCGATGCACCAGATCACCTGGAGGAAGAACCTCGACGGGGGAAACTCCGCGGTCCAGGCGAACCCGACGACGGTGAGCTCGAGCAGCACGAGGAACGCGCCGCGCTCGAGCAGGAACACGGACGTCTCCCGCCGCGTGTGGGTCGCGCCGTGGAACCAGGCGCCGAGCCCGGTCAGGGCGATGAAGACCGGCGCGCAGATGTGGCTCGCCGAACGGGTGAAGAAAAGTCCGGGCGGCGTCGTCATGACGTCCACCGGATCGCCGACCTGCGCGTGCAGATAGACCGTCTCGCGCACGTGGTCCACCAGCATCAGCAGCATGACGAGCCCCCGCAGGGCGTCGATGCTCGCGACTCGTCGTCCGGTCATGGGGTCATTCTCACATCATCGGGACGCCGAGCGAGAGCGCGGCGGCGGCTCGATCATGCCATCGCGTTCCGCCTTTCGCGGGCGCGCGTTCGTTCATGACCTGAACGAGCACCACGTCAGCCTCGCCGGCGAACGACGGCCACCCCGACCTTGACTGCCGCCGGGCGCTTCTGGTCTAGTGGATTCATGGCGCGATGGAAGCTGGCGGCAGCGGTCACGGCGTCGCTGCTGGTGCTGGTCGCGCTCGTTGCGACGAGCACCATCGGCCACGGGCACGGCCCCGACACGCAGGGCGCCGGCCACACCGACTGCGAGGCCTGTCACTTCCGGCACCTGTCGGTGGTTCCAACGGACAGAGTTCCCGCGCCATCCGCGCCGGACCTCGTCGCGCACGACGTTCCGTCCGCCCACCCGCAAGGTGAACTGGGCGCGGTCGTCAACCTGCAGTCCACGCGCGGCCCACCCGCGTAGTCCCCTTCCCGCTCGTTCACGACTCACACGCACCCAACAACGCGCCGTCTCAGCGGCGGTGTCGCGCACGCCCGCACGAAGGGCGTCGATCTTCGCGGTGACGCGGCGCAGCCGATCGAGCCGGCCGACAACTCGCTGACCGTACTCGACTGTCGGGACGGGTCGCCGCCGGTCGAAAGGCGTGTCTTTCGTCGGCCCCGGCCGCGCGCCGACCCGGAGCAGGCCGCGGCCCGGCCGTTGGAGACAGGGCGGTCTCGGAATGGCTGGCGCAAACGCGGCGGCGCGCATCGCGCTCCCGGAGAGAGTCCAATGACGAAGCCCGTCAAGCCGGATCTCGGCCCCGTACAGGAAACCCTGCTCATCCCGCTGCTCGCTCGCGCGAGGGAGACGGAGAGGCGGCGCGGCCTGCTGCGCGACCCGCGGGCGGTCGAGCTCGTGCGCCGTCTCGGCTACGACTTCGACAAGTGGGAGGGCGGACGCAGCCTGAAGGGCGCGATGCTCCGCGCGCGCATGTTCGACCGCTACGTAGAGGACTTCCTGGCCGCGCATCCCCGGGGCACCGTCGTCGAGATCGGCTGCGGCCTCGACACCCGCTTCGACCGGGTCGACAACGGCCGGGTGCACTGGTTCGACCTGGACCTGCCGGACGCCATCGCCCTGCGGCGGCGCTTCTTCGACGATGAGCCGCGCCGGACGATGGTCGCCGCGTCGGTCCTCGACACCGCGTGGATGGACGCGGTGGCGGCGGCCGGCGGACCGTGGATGTTCGTCGCCGAGGCGGTGCTCATCTATCTCGACGCGCCGGACGCCCGGCGCGCCATCGTCGAGATCGCGCAGCGGTTTCCGGGCGCCCGGATCGCCTTCGACACGACCGCGGCCCGGATGGTCGACACGCAGGACCGGCACGACGCGATGCGGCACCTGCCGCGGGAGAGCTGGTTCCGCTGGAAGTGCGACGACCCGCGCGACATCGAGTCCTGGGGCGCGAACCTGCGGCTCGCGGCATCGAAGACGTTCCTCGACGCCGACCGCGACCTCCTAGATCGCGTGCCGCTGCTGCTCCGCCTGACGGCGCGGTACGCCCCGTTCCTGCTGCGGGGGCAGGCGTCTTCGTATCGGCTGAATCTCGCCACGGTCGACGGCGGCGCGCAAGCCGCGACGGTCGATGGAGGAGCAGAGGAAACGACATCATGACGAAACTCGGACTCTCGTTGACGGCCTGCCTGCTGGCCCTGCCGCTGCCCGCCGTCGCACAGGATCTGGCCATCTCGGGCACGGTGGCCGACCAGACCGGCGGCGTGCTTCCGGGCGTGACCGTCGAGGCGGCCGGCCCCGGGTTCGCGGGCGGATCGCGGGTGGCGGTCACCGACGGCGAGGGACGCTACATCGTCGACGGGTTGCCGGCGGGCGACTACTCGGTCTCGTTCAGCCTGCCCGGCTTCGAGACAGCGCAACGGGACGGCGTCTCCGCGACGGGGCCGGACGGGGCAGCGCTGGACATCGTGCTGCAGTTCGCCAGTTTCTCGGACGAGGTAACCGTCGTCGGCAGCAAGCTCGACACCGGCCGGCAGGAGTTCGGCACGAGCGTCGCGTATCTGGGCCAGGAACGGCTCGAGTCCGACGCCATCTTCACGGTGGAGGACGCCTTCAACCGGACCGCCAACGCGTTCACCGGCACCGCGCAGTTCGGCGCCTACAGCATCCGCGGCGTCAACAACAACGGCCTCGACAGCGGCTTCGGCAACGCCAACGCGCTCGCCTCCGTCCTGTTGAACCAGACGGCGGTCGGACCGCGCACCGGGGACTACCTGAACCCGTCCCTCTTCGACGTCGGATCCGTGGAGATCCTGCGCGGCCCGCAGTCGACCCTGCAGGGACCCAACTCGCTGATCGGCGCGGTGCTGATCAACTACAACAAGCCGGCCTTCGACGGCTACGACGGCCGGGTCCGACTCGAAGGGGGCGGGCTCGGCACGCGGCGCGTTCAGTTCATGCAGAACGCCGAGCTGGTGGACGACGTTCTCGCCGCGCGCCTGACCATCGAGGACCGTTACGCCCGGGGCGCGGCCACCAACGTGGTCACCGGGGACGACGACGTGCAGCGGACCGACGAGCGGACGATCCGGGGGCAGCTCTCGCTCCGCCCCCGCGCCGACGACCGCGTACGCTTCGATCTCACCTGGCTGCGCAACGACTCCGACTCGAACCCGTTCGCCCTCGTCGCCGACAACGAGGCCGAGGGCATCACCATGCAGGACCGCCGGCAACCCTGGAACCGGCCGGACCAGTACCCGTCGACCCTCGACTTCGTGAATCTCGAGTCGCACGTCGCCCTCGACGACCGTTGGGCGGTCGACGCCATCACGGGCTACAGCCGTTTCGACCTGACGCAGAAGTTCGATGCGGACCTGTCGCCGTTCGACTTCCTCAACGTCGACGCCGCGGGTCACGACGGCATCCTCAGCCAGGAGGTCCGCGCGGCGTACCGGGGCGAAACGGTGGACGGCCTGATCGGCCTCTTCTACTCCGAGGGCGACTATTCGTTCGGGTTCCACGGAACCGGGATCTTCCCGGATGGCATGGGCGGCGTGGCACCCTTCAACCACCGGACCCGGCTGCTGGAGGAGGTCGACCAGCTCGGCGTGTTCGGACGCGCGGAGTGGACCGTGAGCGACCGCGTGCTCCTGACGGGAGGCGTGCGGCTGAACCGCGAGACGCGGCGGAACGACAACTTCGCCGACAACAACGGGTTCGTGAGCAATCTGAACGCCGAGAAGACCTTCAGCCAGGTGCTGCCTTCCGGGTCGGTGACCTACAGCCTGACCCGCAGCACCTCGCTCGGGGCCTCGTACGCCCGCGGGTACACGAGATCGCGGCGCCGGTCTATACCCGAGTCTCGAGCCGCCGCCTCCTGAGCGGCCGCGTCGGCTACGGCAGGTCGGCATGGTCCGTCTACCTGTGGGGCGCCAACCTGCTCGACGACCAGTACGAGCTGGCGCGGTTCGACGGGCGGCTGTTCGGATTGCCGGGCGCCTATGGACGGATGGCCGACCCGCGCGCCGTCGGGGCCGGCATCGACTTCGACTGGTAGCGGGAGCCCTGGATCGGAGGAACACTCGGGGGGCTCGGCCCCCGGCCGACAGCCGGCGCGCGGCCGGCGCCTGGAGCAAGCGATGACCAACGCCATAGAAGGCCTGCGGGTCACCCGGCTGACGAAGACCTACCCGGGCGGCATCCGCGCCCTCGACGCGGTCGACCTGACGGTAGGGCCGGGCCTCTACGGACTGCTCGGCCCCAACGGCGCCGGCAAGAGCACCCTGATGCGGACCCTCGCCACGCTGCAGAAGCCCGACAGCGGGTCGATCACGCTCGACGGAGTCGACGCGCTGGCCGACCCCGACTACGTGCGGCGGCGGCTGGGGTACCTTCCGCAGCACATCGGCACCTATCCGACCGTCACGGGACGGCAGCTCCTGGAGCGGTTCGCCTGGTTGAAGGGCCGGACCGACAGGGCCGAGCGGCGGCGCGAGGTCGCGCAGCTCCTCGAGCGGGTGAACCTGCGCGCCGACGCCGACCGCGCCGTCGCCACCTACTCCGGCGGCATGCTGCGGCGGTTCGGCATCGCGCTGGCCCTCGCCGGCAACCCGCGGCTGCTCATCGTCGACGAGCCGACGGCCGGCCTCGACCCCGCGGAACGGAGCCGCTTCCACCGGGTGCTGGCCGATATCGCGGCCGACAACGTCGTGCTGCTCTCGACCCACATCGTCGACGACGTCGAGAGCCTCTGCGAGCGGCTCTCGATTCTGGCCGGCGGGCGCATCGTGGCGGAGGGGACGCCGGCCGCCCTGACCGCGCCGCTCGATGGCCGCCTCTGGTCGCGCGTCGTGCCGCGCGGCGAGCCGATACCCGACGAGGCGCTGCACGTCTCGGCGACGCCGGCCGGCGCGCGCGTCGTGGTCGAAGCGCCGGTCGCGCCCGGCGAGGCGTGGGCGTCCCATGCGCCGTGCCTGGAGGACGTCTATCACGCGGCGATCGCGCGCGCGGGGGTCCGCGACGTGGAGGCGGTGGCATGAGGACCCTGCGCTTCGTGGGTGACGAGCCTCTCCCTGACGTCCTGCGCGCGAGCGACGAGGAGGCGGTGGCATGAGGACCCTGCGCTTCGCGGCGACCGAGGCTTGGTGCGAGTTCCGCGCGGGCTGCCGGGGGCCGCTCATCCCCATCGCGTTCCGGGACTGATCGCCTACCTGATGCTGGTGCTGCTGAACGCGGACTACCTGCGCGACCTCGGCGCGACCGACGTGCCGCGCAACAGCCCGCACCTCGTCTACCTGATGGTCACCGGGCAGGCGGTCTGGCTGCTCTTCGTCTGGGCCTGGCTCTTCGCGCAGGTCGTGGTGCGCGACCGAACGGCCGGCCTGCACGAGGTGGTGCTGTCGGCGCCGGTCTCGCTGCCCGCCCTGCTCGCCGGCCGCTACCTCGGCGCGCTGGGTCTCGCCTGCGTGCTGTCCCTCTCGACGGGCGTCGGGTTCCTGCTGGTCGCTCCCCTCGGCGCGCTCGGCGTGTTTCCTCCCGACGCGGTCGGGCCGCATCCCCTCTACGCGATCGGCCACTCACTGTTGATCCTGACCCTGCCGTCGGCGGCCGGGCTCGGCGCGCTGTTCCTGTGCGCGGCGATCCGGACGCGCACGCTGGCCGGGCCGTTCGCCTGCGCGGCGGCGCTGATGCTCGTCTGGATGGTCGCCATGGTGGTGGTGCGCGGCGGCGACGCGAACCCGGCGCTCGCGTCGCTCCTCGACCCGTCGGCGTTCGCGGAGGCGGAGGAGCAGTCCAACCTCTGGACGCCGCGCGAGAAGGCGGTGGGCGTGCTGCAGATGACGGCGCCGCTCGTGGCCAACCGGCTCTTCTGGACGCTCCCGCCGCTGCTGCTGCTCGGCATCGTGCTGCGCCGGGTGGAGCGTGAGCGGCTGGCGCTGGAACCGGCGCCCGCGGTGCGGGCAGCGGACCGCGCCGCGGGAGAGACGAGTGCCGAGCCGGCGGGTTCCGGCGTCGCGCCGCCCGGCGCGCCCGCGCGGCCGTCGTGGCTCGGCGCCACGTGGAGCGAGGCGGCCTGGCACCTCGCCCTCTCCTTCCGTGGGTGGGGGACGCCGCTCGCGATGCTCGTCCTGGCCGCCATGGGCGTGGGCGGCTCGTTCGTCCACATCATCCTGCACGCCGACGGCCCCCTCCTCCCGCGTCCCGGTCTCGTCGAGCCGTTGTTGATCGAGTTCTACTACCTCGTGATCGTATTCATGGTGGCCGGGTTCGTCGGCGTCATGGCGCGCCGGGACGACCGCGCCGGCTTCGGCGAGATCGCCGACGCCACCCCCGCGCCCCTGGGCAGCCGGGTGGCGGGCCGCGCCCTCGCGGCGGCCGCCGTCACCGTCGCGTTCGCCCTGACGCCGGTGCTCGCGGTGTGGATCGTGACGGCCTTCACGACTCCCGACGCGTTCAGCCTGTTCGACCCGACCCTCTACTTCGGGCTGTTGCTCGCACCGTCGCTGCTGGAGCTGTGCGCGCTGGTGCTGCTGGCCCACGCGCTGATCCGCCACGCCGGGGCGGCGCACGCGGTCGGCGTCGTCTGCGCGTTCTTCATCGTGGTCAACCACGAGCTGGGCGTCACCACCTCCCCGCCGGCCGAGGTCGGGGTGCCGCCGAGCGTCACGCTGTCGGAGTTTTCCGGGTGGGCGCCGTGGCTGGGCTACGTGCTGACCGCCGACCTCTTCAAGCTGGCCGTCGCCGCCGCCGTCGTCGCCCTCGCGTGGCTCGCCTGGCCCCGCGGCACCGCGCTCACGGTGCCGCTCCGCTGGCGGACCGGCATGGGAAGGCTGCCGGGCGGTGCGGGCGCGCTGGCCGCGGTCGCCGTCGCGCTGGCCAGCGGGGTCCACACCGTGCTGCACGAGCAGCTCGTGGGGCTGGGGGGCTACGAGTCGGCCGCGTCGGAAACCGCGGACGACGCCGCGTGGGAGGCGCGCTGGTGGGCCGCGGCGGCGCCGTTCGCGGTGGCGGGCGGCGCCACGGCCATCGAGATCGACCCGGCCGGGCGGCGCGCGACCGCCCGCTGGCGCCTCGAGGGCGTGCGCTCAAGCTCCCGGATTCTGCACGGATCGCTTCCCCACGGCGCCGCGATCGCGCGCGCCGTCGTCGGCGGGCGCGAGGAATCGGTGACGGTGGAGCTGGATCACTTCGCGCTGCCGCTCGACGCCTGCGGGGCCGTGGGCGTGGCCGCCGCGGACGAGTCTGCCGCCCGCACGGGGGTGCCGGCGACACCGGGGGACGAGCGGCCCGAGTCCGAGGCGGACGGCTGCACCGTCGAGCTGGAGGTCGTCGCCCGCGGAGAGGGATGGTCGGCCGCGGGGGAAAGCCCGTGGTTGCACCCCTCCGGCGTCTGGCTGCGCGCCGCGGACCTGCTGCCGGTCCTCGGCCACGATCCCGACCGGCTCGTGCGCGCGCCCCGGGAACGGCGGGCGTACGGTCTGGCCCCAGTCCCCGGCGCTGCCGCGGCGGGCGCGCTGGCCCCGGCGGCCGGGGTGGCGCCCGCGGGAGAATGGCGCTGGTCCGTGAACTTCGCCGGCGCCGACCGCGGTCCGGACCGCCCCGGCCGCACCGGATCAGCACGGCCGGCTCGTCCGGCCCAGGTCGCCGCGACCGGCCGTACGGAGGGGCCATTGGACTTCGCCGCCGCATGGTGGCCCGGCGCGCCGGTCGAGACCCGCCGGGGCGGCCTGGCCGCGCTGCACGGGCCGGAGCGCTTGCGCGACGCCGGCGGCGTCCTCGAGGACGTCGCGGCGATGCGGGCCTGCGTCGGGGCGACCCTCGGCCGCGCGCCCGCCGTCCACACGGTGCTGCAGGCGCCGCGCGAGCGCGGCGAGACCGCCCTCCACGGCGGTCTGCTGTGGCTGCCCGAGCACGAGGGGTGGGACATCCCCGACGAGGGCTTCGGCCGCTGGCAACGCCGCGCGACCATCGCGGCGGCGCTGGCCGCGCGCGCAACGGCCGACGGGGCCAATCTGCGGAAGGAGCCCGGCGAGGACTGGCTGCGGGTCGGCGTGCCCGGCTGGGTCGGCCTCGAATGCGTCCGGCAGGAGGACGGGGTGGACGCGTGGCTGGCGCTGCAGGCGCGGGCCAGCGACCAAGTCGTTGCGGCGCTCGGCGCCCTCGACGCGCCCGCCGTCGGCGTCGCGGCGGCCGGCGCAGCGCCGTGGGTGCAGGAGTACACGCCGCTGGCGACGGTCGGCTGGGTGGAATCCGTCGGCCTGGCCGCCGCCCGCGACGCGGTTGCCGCGGTGATCGCGGCGGTGCGGGGCGGCGCACCCCTCGCCGACGCCCTGGCCGAGGCGGTCGGGGCGGGTACCGCCGAAGCGCTCCTCGGGCCGCCGGCGTCGTCCGACATCTTGATCGCGCAGGCGGATCGGACCCTCGAGATAGCCGGCGAGCGCTGGCTCTGGCGCGACGGCGGCTGGGAGCCGGTCTCGGCCGCCATCCACGTGACGCAGCGCTTCGACGACGACCGCGACCGGCGGCGGGTCGGCCCGGTGCCGACGACCGTCGACCCGGAGGCGCCGTTCACGCTGATCGACGCCTGGCCGTCGTTCGAGCGGACGCCGACCGACAACGTCTGGCGGGGCCGCCGGAACGACTGACGGAGGCTCTGTCGTTCCTCACCCGTCCCGGGCGGCCGCGGGCTGCCCGTCGGAGTCAAGGGATGACCGGGAGGGGCAGGATGACCGGAAGAACGCTGGTAGAGGCTATCGTCAGGCAATTCGTTCCTTGTTGGGTTCTGCTTCTCGGCCTGGCCGCGTGCGGGACCGGCGTGCCCGACGATCCGGGAACCGTCGAAGGCGAAACGCTCGAAACGGCCTATGCGGAGACCTTCAGCGTCGTCGAACGGAACGGTTATCGCATCGTCGACATCGAAGCGTCCGTCGTCACCTGGGGCGGAGCGGCGGGCGGACCGCCACAACGCGCCCGTCTCGTGCTCGTCCCGAAGGGCCTGGAGCCGCCACCCCTGACCGGAGACCTGGCGGCTGCCACGTTGATCCGAACCCCTGTCGAGCGGATCGCCGTCAACGATCAACCCCATGAGGCCATGCTGCGCGCACTCGGGGTCGAGGACCGGATCGTCGCGGTCGGCGGGCACAACAGCTACGACGACGACCTGCGCCGCATGGCCCGGTCGGGTCGCATCCAGCAGATCGGCTATGGCTGGCACATGCCGCCGACGCTCGATGCACTGGTGGCGGCGGAGCCGGAGGTGCTGGTCGCGCGCATGGCCGACCTCACGCACACCCAGCATATGGAGCGCGTCGAGTCGCTCGGCATTCCGTTCGTGCCGACCTTTATCGATGCCGAGCCGCACTACATGGGCCGCGTCGCCTGGGTGCTTCTGATGGGCTTGCTGACCGGGAAAGAGGCGGAAGCCGATGCGTTCGTGCAGATGGTCGCGGAAGAGGTCGACCGCCTGAAGTCCCTCGCCGAGGAACAGCCGCGACGGTCGGTCCTTTGGGCCTGGTACAAGAGCGCGGGCAATCGCTGGGCCGTTACGCAGCGCAACGCCATTGCAGCCCTCATTCGCGACGCCAACGCGGAGCTCGTGCTCGGCGCCGACGACGATCCGGAGCTCGACACCTTTTCCGAGCTTTCCACCGAACGGCTCCTGCGGGACGCAACGGGCGCCGATTGCTGGATGATCCGCGACCCACTGTCCGCGGTGTTCGACGATCGGGCCGTGCTGTCGCGCTTCAAGGCCTATCGGGACGGTTGCGTCTTCTGGGAGCAGGGCAAGCGCCATCCCGACGCGGATACGTGGGAGCTGTGGGAGATGGGGGCCATCCGTCCGGACTGGCAGTTGGCCGACATCTGAGCCGGAGCGGCGCGGTCGGCCGCGCCTTCGATACCGACGCGATCCGGTTTTCGCCTTCGCTGGGGCGGTTCGAGATCAGAACTTCCGGATCCGCGTAGTTGGTTCGCGACGGCTGCATCCTGCGCCGGATGCGCGTCGTCGAGATATGGTGAGCGCTGTCGGCTCTCTAGGAGGCACGCCGAAGAACTGCCGTTGTCCGCGACGCCGATCCTGACGGATAATCGAGGTGGTGCCGCGAACGAGTGGGAGCACCACCCGCAGGAGACACGGGGAGCAAGAAAGGCTACGATGACGTCCTCGCAACCGGCAGAATCCCGAGCCAAAGGGCCCAGGCTCTTGACCCGCATTCGAGAAAATGTCGGCGTGCTGCCGCTGGCTGTGATGTTGGGAAGCAGTGTTGGCGTGGGCTCGGTCACACTGATCTGGAACCTTGCATCGACACTGGCGTTGAAGGCGGATGTCGAGAACGTAGCGACGAAGAGCGACATCGAGGCACTGAACCAGGAAATGGCGGGCCTGCGAGCAGCCATAGAAAGGACTTCCACGGGAACCAACGGGCTGCCGGCGCTGAACGAGCGCATGAACGGACTCGGGGCGGATCTGGAACGAATCGAAACCGCCCTGAATGTCGAACGAGAGCGAGTGAACGACGTGCAGCTCTTCATCGGAGCACTGCAAGGCCGAGAGGCGGCGCGTGGAAGCAGCGGAGAGAGCGAATGAGAATCCAGGACATCGTCCTCGCCCTCATGGTCCTCGGAGCGGCAACGCAGGGCCAAGCACAAGAACCCGACCAAACCGGGAAGCACACGTACGCCGGAAAGGTCTGCACGTGGGGCAGCCACAACAGCGAGCAGTACGTAGAGATGAAGTACGAGGACTACAGTGGCCGAATCGACACCCAAACAGCGATCCCCTCCGTGCAGCCACCTTTCACATGGCAGATGGTGCATCCAGACGGCACGACCGTCGCGAGCAACGCATCCAACGCGAAAGACGCGCTGAACGCGCTGTGCGGCGCGATGATCGCAGCGCACGTTCAGGCACAGGCTGCAGATCTGCCTGATCGGGAAGCGGCATTCAGGGAACTGTTGCTCGCCCTGGGCGACAACCCGCAGCAGCCGTGACGGAGGAACGGAACCGCCAGCGTCAGTGACGCCGCGCCCAGCAGCCGCGATCGGGGGAAGTTTGGGCGCGCGCCGGGGATCTGTCACTGGGCATCGGCCCAGGCTACCAAGTGCTCGAACTGAGTAAAGGTGACGGTCCTCTTCATGAGAAGGGGCAAGCTATTGCGCGCCGGCGATCTCGCCGGCGCCGACGAGCTGCGTACGGGCATCGCGCTCGAGCGGTCCGCGGGAGGCAGCTCAAGGGGAGAGGGAGCCATCATTGCCGCCGACCATCTGCCCGACGGTGGCGCGACGGCTCTCGGGTTTCGCCCCCTCGATCAAACCGAGAGGCTGACAGTCCAACTGGTGAAGCGGTCGAAAGTCGTGGAAATGAGTATGAAATGCACCTCGCGAGGGGCAAGGTCGAACACCTGGTCGTACGTCCTTCCGTTCGACAGGCGGACCACCACCCTGGGGGAGACGGGAGCGTTCGTCGTGTTGGTCAGCCTGCCGTCGAATCCCAGTGAGAACGCTTCGTAGCTGATGGTGAGCTCCACGCCGTCCTGGCTCAGCATGGCGACGTCGTCGAGTCCGTACTCGAGTTCGGTCTCGCTTGGTCCGAATGGGCTGTCACAGCCCGGAAGCAACGTGACAAGGGCAGTGATCACGGAGGCGCGGATGACGGCTCTTCGACGTTTCATCATGGCGGTTCAGCCTACTCGGGCAGTGCGAAAACGAACAGGTTGTTCCCGTCGCTCGGGCGCAGCTCCGGGGTCAGGTTGATGAAGCGCGCCGTGCCGGTGCTTACCGCCACGTACTGCCGGCCGTCGACGGCGTAGGTGATCGGGAAGCCCGATACCGGCGAGCCGAGGTTGATCTCCCAGAGGATCTCCCCCGTGGTGTCGTCGAACGCGCGGAAGCGCCCGTTGACGTCGCCCCCGAAGACGAGCCCGCCGCCGGTTGCGACCAGCGACATGGTCGCCGCGCGCTGCTCGTGGACCCAGGCGGAGACGCCGGTCTCGGCCGAGATGGCATGCACGGAGCCGACCTGGTCGGTCCCGGGCGCGATGCGCGCCCGCCACTGGATCGCGTAGATCGACGTGCTGTCCGGACCCTCCGCCCGCATGTTCGCGCAGACGTTGCGCAGCGGCATGTACATCATGTTGGTCAGCGGGCTGTAGGCGCCCGCCTCCCAGTCCTTGCCGCCGCTGGCGTGCGGGCAGGTGAGCACCTGCTGCCCCGCCCCGGTGAAGATGAGCTCCGGGTTCTCGGTCACCGCCCCGGTGGCGCCGTCGATGCCGCTGATCACGTTCTGCGTGATGGTCGGCCGCGCCCACAGGAACTCGCCGGTCTCGCGGTCGAGGGTGTAGACGACGCCGGTCTTGCCGGGGATCCCGGTCATGACCTTGCGGATCTCGCCCGGATTCAGGCGGGGATTGATCCACTCGACGGCATCGGCGTCGGGGGCCACGGCGGTGTCCACGAGCAGGCGCTCGAAGGGGTGGTCGAGGTCCCAGTGATCGTTCATGTGCTGGTAGTACCAGGCGATCTCGCCCGTGTCGGCGTCCAGCGCCAGGGTCGAGTTGTGGTAGAGGTGCTGCAGGTCCGTCCCGCCGATCAGGAACTTCGGCGCCGGCGAGGTGACCGAGGTCCCGATGTAGACGAGGCCCAGCTCCGGGTCGTAGCTCGGCACCATCCAGGCGCCGACGTGCTTGCGCTCCTCGAACGGCACCCCGCCCCAACTCTCGTCGCCGGGCTCGCCGGGCGCGGGAATCGTGCGCCGGCGCCACAGCTCCTCGCCGGTATTGGGGTCGTGGGCGGTGATCACGCAGCCGTCGGGGCCCGCCGCGGGCATGCAGCTCCGGCCCGAGATCGCCTTGCCGTCGGCGACGATGGGACCCGAGGTCTGCGTGGCGGGGTTCTCCTGGTAGTCGAGGATGCGGGTCTCCCACGCCAGCCGTCCGGTGGTGGCGTCGAGCGCGAAGATGTGGTCGTCGGCGCTGGTGTCGATGATGTACGAGCCGTAGATCGCCAGGTTCCGGTTGTTCTGCCACAGCGTGTTGAAGACGTAGTCGCCGATGTCCTCCGGGACCTCCCGGCGGTACTCCCAGCGCAGGTCGCCGCTGACCGCGTCGATGGCCTGGATGACGTCGGCCGGATTGGGCATGTACATCACGCCGTCGTAGACCAGCGGCGTCCCCTGCTGGCGGCCTTCGGTCATCGCGCGCGACCAGACCATGCGCAGCTCGCCGACGTTGCTCCGGTCGATCTGGTCCAGCGGGCTGTAGCCCCAGCCGTCGAGCGTGCGCCGCCACATGAGCCATTCGGACGCGGGCGGATCCTGCAGCATCGCGTCGGTGACGGGTACGAAGTCGGCCTCGGACTGCGCGTGCGCCACCGTCGATCCGGCGGGTGCCAGCGCGCCTCCCAGCAGCCCCATGACGAGCAGGACGAGAACCGCGCGTGCGGGGGTGAGCATCTGCATCGCAAGCCTCCTGGCAAAGCCGGATGAACGCCGGATACGCATTGTATGCGCGCGAGCCGCAAGCAGTGCCCTGCTCGTGCGCCGCGGTCGTACAGTCGAGCGGTCAGCGCACGCCGCCGGGGCGGCGACGTCCGTTCGCCGACCACGCTGCACGCCGGCTAGGCGACCGGCGAGGGCCGCCGACGCCAGCGGCGTCCTCCTTCGCCGCGCGGTGGCGCTCTCTCGTTCAGCGCCCGGCGGCGCGCCAGCGCCGGAGCGCGGCGGCTATCTCGCCCCTCGCCGCCGACCGCGGTCGCGTGTTGTGGTTCACGAAGTAGCAGAAGACGATGGGAGCGTCCGAGTCCGGGCCGATGATCCCCGCCAGGGCGACGGTGTGGCGCAGCGTCCCGGTCTTGGCGGCGAGGGGCGGCAGGCGCGGCCACGCCCGGAGCGTGCCTTCGCCGCGCCCGGCCAGCGCGTCGAGGAACGTCTCGGCCCACGCGCGCCCGGCCGCGTAGGCGAGCACCCGCACGACGGTCGCCGGCGCGATCAGGTTGGCGGCCGACAGTCCGGAGCCGTCCCGCAGCGCCGGCTCCGGCGGCACGGGCGTGCCCGGGTCCGGCAGGTCCTCCACGAAGTCGGCGACGACCTCGACGCCGTCGTCGAAGCGGCCGGTCCCCGCCACCTCCAGCCCCAGCGTCAGGATCAGGGTGTCGGCGTACCAGTTGTGGCTCCTCGTCAGGATCTCCGAGAGGAGTTCCTCCAGCGGCGGCGATTGCAGCTCCGCGAGCGCGGCGGCCGGGTCGGACGCGGGCCGCGTCCCGGTCTGGAGCCGCACGGCCCCTTCCACGGCGACGCCGGCCGCGTGCAATGCATCGCGCAGGCGCCGTGCCGCCCGCAGCACGGGCGCTGGATCGCTGGCCGGGACCGTGAAGGACGGCTCGCTGATCGGGTACTCGCCGCGGAGCAGCAGCGTGTCGGTGTCCCATACCGGCAGGAAGTCCAGGCTGCCGGCGCCCTGCCGGTCGCGGCCCACGGTCACCGTGCGGTTGATCACGTCGACGCCGGCGGGGGCCCGCACCCGCGCGGGCGCCCCGACCGCGGGTCCCGGCGCGACCTGTACCGTGATGGTCGCTTCGTCCACGGCCAGGCCCGACGGCGGCGCGCCGTGGCGATAGGGGAGGTCGGCCAGGGAGCGGTCCAGCGGGTACAGGCGGCCGGGGAAGCGGCGGGCGTCCACGACGAGGTCGCCCGTGATCCGCGTGATGCCGCGCGCGCGTACCTGGCCGGCCAGCGCCGCCAGCGGCTCGTCGGCGCCGGCGTCGAAGAACGCGCCCCAGGTCGGATCCGCGCCCGGTTCGACGACGAGATCGCCGTCGAGATCGCCATCCGCCACCGCGCCGTTGGTCGTCAGGCGGGTGCGCCAGCGGTACTCGGGGCCAAGGTGCTCCAGGGCGGCCGCCACCGTGACCACCTTGAGCACCGACGCCGGCACGAACAGGCTTCCGGCGTTCAGCTCGTCGATGACCTCCAGCGAGTCGCCGTCCAGCAGCCGCGCCGCCAGGTAACCGCGGTGCGCGCCGTCGTTTGCCGAGGCCCGCGGCTGCGCCCCGGCCGCACGGGGGGCGGGTAACGCCGTCAGTGCGGCCAGGACGATCGGGGCGAGTGCGTGAAGTGCCGTCGTCAGGTGTCTCACGGTGTTGCCCCCGCGTCGGCCGGGTATGCTGCCGGGCGACGCTACGTCGTTGCCGCTTTTGCGGCGTCCGCCGTGAACGAACCGCCTCGGGCTGCGCAATGGCCCGCGACCCGGCCTATCCGAACCGCTTCGCGTCCGCCGAGGCGTAGCTCGCCATCATGCGGTCGAGCCCGACCGTCGCTTCGAGCGTCTCCACCACCTCCGCCAGGCGCTTGCCCGGAATGACGCAGGTCATCTCCTCGGAGCGCATGCCGGTGCGCGAGCGGCTCAGCGCGCAGCCGACGCTGGCCGCCACCACGTTCCGGTCCTTGGCCATGGCCACGATGTGGCACTGCGGCTTGCCCTCGATC
>CAZMWA010000246.1:0-8411 GCA_964569405.1 uncultured Vicinamibacteraceae bacterium
CTTGCGGGGACCCCACTGCCCCGCGCCGCTCCCGCCGAGGCGCGCTGTGCGCGCCTTTGCACAGACTACCGGCGGCGCCGTTTCTTCTCCTGGCGGGGGAACAACAGGGCCCGCAGCTCCCGCGTCAGTCTGTCACGAAGACCGGCGGTCCGACAGTCGCGCGCCAGTCGCTCCAGCTCCTGCCGCGCCGCCGGTTCGGCCCGCAGGATGCCGGCGAGCTCCTGCAGCACGGACCGCGGCTCGCCGCGCAGCCCGCTGTCGTCGATCAGTTCGTCCAGGCGGTCCAGATCGTCGTATATCCGCCGATCGAACAACATCCCCTGCCGCGTGTCGCGGCCCCGGTCCGCCGGCCCCTCGGTCAGCGCCAGCCGGAACCGCTCGATCAGCGCCGGATCGCCGGGATCCGGCGCCGCCTGCTGCGGTGGCGCGTCCCACCCGCGCGGGAGACCGTCGGCCTCGAGGTACTCCTCGATCGACGCCAGCAGCTCATCGAGCGGCGGCAGTTCCGGGCCGAGCGCGCCCGGCGGCGCGTCGAGCGCTTCGAAGTCGAACGCCAGCAGCGCGCGGCGCAGCGGATCCTGCGTGTGGCGGGCGAGCCTTGCGGCCGCCGTCCGCAACCGCTCGCGGGTAGCGCCATCCGCCCCCTTCAGGACGTCGCGGAAACGCCGTGCATCGTGGTCGCTGCCCTCCTCGTAACGGACGACCGCCAGGTAGAAAAGCAGCAGCGGATCGCGCCGGGGCTTCCTGACGCCCCGCAGCCGACGTTCGATCTCGGCACGAACCTGGTCCCACCCGCCGCACTCCAGCAGGATGTCCAGGACGGCCGGCAGGCGTTCTTCGTCCACGCGCTCGAGAAGCGCGGGCCACCAGCCGGCGAGGCTCGTGGCAACCAGCCGGTCGTCGTAGAGGATGCCCAGCTCGACCGGCAGCGGCTCGAGCAGCCGGACGATCTCGTCCGGCGCACACTCGCCGGCGAGAGGGACGCTGTCGGCCAGCAGGCGCCACACGGCGTCGAGCATTTTCGGTCTGACGTTCCTGACGTGGCTGTTGCGGTGCAGATCCCGCAATACCAGGATCAGCGTCCGAAGCTGCTCGCCGGGCGGCAGTCCCTGCAGACGGCGGGTGATCGTCGCGGCCGTATCCGCGCCGGCGGACACGATCTCCAGCAGCAGCCATTTCGACGGCAGGACGAGCCCGACCACGTCGCGCCCGAGGTCTGCCGCGCGCTGCAGGTCCCGGCCGGCAACCTCGAAGCGGCCCTTGTTGCGGCTCTGATCGGCGGACTTGAGGAAGCCGACGGCCTGCAGATCCAGCAGCCGATCATCGTGCGGAGCGCGCCGGCGGGCCTCCGCCAGCGCGCTCTCGGCCTGGCGGTACGCGTTTCTCGAATGCTGCAGGGTGGCCAGTTCCAGCCAGGGAGTCGGATCGTCGGGAAACCGGTCCGCCATGTCCTGCAGCACGTGCTGGAGTCTCTGCTTGCCGGCGGTCTGTCCGCGCAGCAGATCGAGCAGGAAGAGGTAACCATCGCGGTTGTCGGGATCGTCCTCGAGGCTCGCCGTCATCAGCTCGACGAAGACCAGCGCCGGGGCCTCGATGGGGCGGCCCAGCAGCCCGGCCAGCGCGCGCATCGCGTCGGGGGGCAGCAGTTCGGGAACAACGGCCGCGCGGCCAGTACGCGCAAGTGCCTCGAAGACGGACGCCCGGGCGAGCGCCTGATCCTCCGCCCGCGGAAACTCCCCGGGCAGCGCGTCGAGAAGAACCGCGGCCGGGATCGGATTCCACAACGCCGGCGACACCTGCTGGCCCTGGAGGAAGATGCGGGCCAGGACGCCGCTCATCCGCTCGGCGGGCAGCAGACGCCGCGCCAACGCTTCGAACGCCGCGACGGGGAACAGATCCCGGGCCGCCGCCAGCCCCGCGATGTGCAACAGGTCGATCCGCGCCCGACCCGGCTCCTCCGGGTACAGGGCGTCGGCCAGACGTTCGATCACCGTCCCGACCGCACGCACGTTGCCGTTCCGGAGCGCCCGCTTCAGTTCGCCGGCCAGCGCCGTCGGCGACCCGCGTTCGCCTTCCGGCTCCGGCGATGTCGGCGCGCGCCCGTCGCCGCCGCCGCCGCGCGCGACCAGGCGCCGGCATTCGGCCACCTTCCGGCGCAGCGGGAAGTCGGCCGGCAGCAGATCGAGAGTGCGGCGCAGCCCGTCGTCATCGCCCGCGCCGAAGCAGACCATGGCCTTGCAGAACAGGCGCCAGGCCGCGAACGGCGAGCGTCGGGGCACGCCCCGCAGCAGGTTGGCGGCCCGCGCCCAGTCGCCGGCGTCCATCGCCTCGAGACCCGACCTGACCCCGGCGGCGTCCCGGCGCAGCGGGTGGCTTTCGTCGAAGACGTCGAGCCCCTGCCAGCACCGCTGGACCACCAGCCGATCCGCCAGCACCTGCTCCACCCGGTGCATGGGTGCCCCGCCGGCCAGGTGGCCCGCGTAGGTCGCCAGGGCGTCCTCGGCGTCCAGATACCGGACGTACTGCAGCCAATCGTCCTCCGCCAGGGCCGGCAGGCGAATCGAGGCCCGATAGTGGTCGGCCCCGACGCGCATGGTGGCCGCTTCCCTTTCCATGCTCTTGGCCGCGAGCTGCCGGGCGCGCTGGATGGAAGCGCAGAACGACGCCAGCGGCAGCCCCGCCAGGCTGTCGTTGCGGTCACGCGCCTGCCGGATCAGGTCGAGCGCCTCGCGCCCGTTTCCGCCGCGGAGAAGCTCCCACGCCCGCTCCAGAAGACGACGGGCGGATGCGCGCGGTGCGCGCGCCGGAGTGGACCGCTTGCGACTGCCGCGCTTGCGCCTGGCGGGCACGTCTATCGTCGGTTCGTCGGAGACGGACTACCGCTGGTCGGAAATCAGGCCGCTCAGCTCCCGCCGCGCCGCCTCGTGCCCCGGATCGAGCGCGAGCGCCTGCTGATAGGCGGCCGCGGCGCGGTCGAGCTCCCGCCGGGCGCGGTGCGCCCGCGCCTTGCCCAGCCAGGCGGACGTCGAGGCGGGATCGGTCTCCACCGCCAGCGACAGGGCGTCGACCGCGAGCCACAACTGCCCCGCCCCGGCTGCCGCGTTCCCCAGCCGCGTCAACGCCGCGGCGTCCCGTCCGGCCAGCGCCAGCGAGGCCTGCAGGCTGGCGAACCCCTGCCCCGGCTGTCCCGACCGCAGGCGCGCCAGGCCGAGATGGAACTGCGCCAGCGGATTGGCGGGCGCGCCGCGGACCGCCTGCTCCAATGCCTCGCGGGCCTGCTCCACGTCCCCCAGCTCCAGCGCCGCCACGCCCAGCCGGTAGAGCGGCTGCGCGCTGCCCGGCCGGCGGGCGGCCAGCCTGCGGTAGTGTGCGATGGCCTGCTCCAGGTCGCCCGCCCGGGCCGCCGAGCGCGCCGCCAGCTCCAGGTCGGCCTCGAACAGCCCCTCGTCGTGCAGCGACTGCAATAGCGCGTCGAGGTCGGCCTCGGTGATCGCGCCCCGGAACTGCCGCCGCAGGCGGCCCCGGGCGTCGAAGACGTAGGTCGAGGGGAGCGCCGCCGCGTCGGCGCCGCCGAAGAACCGCTCCATCAGCGGCGCGGCGGCCAGGAACTGCGGATACTGCACGCCGAGGTCCCGGATCATGCCGCGGACCGAGTCCAGATCGTCCACCTCGACGCTGACCCCGGCGAAGTCGACGCGGCCCCCGTAGCGCCCCGCCAGCGCCATGAGCTGCGGCAGCTCCACGTTGCACGGCGCGCACCAGGGCGCCCAGAAGTTGATCACCGCGGGCCGCCCGCCGGGCGCCAGCGGCCCGCTGCCGCCGGTCAGGCGGGGCACGTCCACAGCCGTCGATGGCGGGCCGGCGGGCCGGGGCCGCGTGCCGTCCGGCCAGCGCGGCAGCGCCTCGACCGCCACCTCGCGGCGGCCCTCGACCACGCGCAGCAGCCGGTCCGCCGGCAGGTCGGTCCACACCTCGCGCGCGCCCGACGGCCACGCGACGGTGAGCCGCTCGATGCGCTCGGCGCCGCCGAGGCCGAAGTGCAGGTCGAGCGGCACCTGCGTCTGGAACCCTTCGGTGATCCGCACGTAGTCGCGGCGGGCGGCGCCCCCGGCCTCCAGCGTCACGACGGCGCCCAGCGCGGACGCCGCCGAGCGCGTGGCCGCCAGCCGCACGCGCACGTAGCGGCGGGCCTCCGGCGGCGCTTGCTCGTTCGAGGTGTTCTCGAACAGCCGCAGGCCCTGCAGCGTGAGCAGGGCCAGGTCGAGGTCGCCGTCGCCGTCGATGTCCACCGGCGTGGCGGCGCGGCCGTCGTGGTCGCCGTCGAGGCCGAAGACGTAGGCGCTCCCGACCAGCGTCCCGCCGGCGTTGTAGAACAGCCGGTCGCGCTCGTAGCCGCTGAACGAGCCGCGGAAGGTACGCCGCTCCCCCACCGCCACCGGCGCGAACGGGCCCTCCCGCTCGAGAGCCTCGGCGTCGGCGACAACCTGTCGCCAGAAGAACGGTCAGTAGTCGGGCGCTGCCGGGTCGCGGTGGCTCGTGTTGCCGTTGGTGACGAACAGCTCCTGGTCGCCGTCGTTGTCGAGGTCGTAGAACAGCGACGCCCACGCCCAGCCGGCGTCGCTCACGCCCAGCGCCGCGGCCCGGTCGTCCCAGCCGCCCGGCGCCTGAACGAACAACTGGTTGCCGCCGGCGAGCCGGCCGAGACGGTCGTGCATGGCGCCGCCGAGGGTCTGCGCGAGACGCACCACGCGCTGCCCGGCGTGCGAGTACATGTTCGACAGGTGCAGGCTCCAGCGGCCGCTGTTGTCCCAGTCGGCGACCGTGACGCCCATCGTGTTGCTGGCGCCGCCGGCCGCCGGATGGTCCGGCAGCGCCACGAACGTGCCGTCGCCCCGGTTGTCCCACAGGCCGTTGGCCCCGTAGTCGTTCCCCTCGAACAGGTCGAGGTCGCCGTCGCCGTCGAAGTCGAAGAGGTGCGCGGCGTAGGTGTAGCGCGTGCCGGAGATGCCGCGCGCGTCCGACTCCTCGCTGAACTGCAGATCGCCGCGGTTGATGAACAGCAGCGTGTCCGCCCCGTCGCGCGCGTCCACCCGGTTGAACCGCTCCGGATCCCGCGAGCGGTCCGTCTCGTAGCCGGCCACCACGACGTCGATCAGCCCGTCGCCGTTCACGTCGCCGGCCGTGAGCGGCTGGGCGTCCGTGCGGTGCGCGCCGGTCGGGTTGTCGAACTCGAGCGCGTTCGGGAGAAACTGCCAGCGGCCGCCGCGGCGCGTGTGCAGGCCGATCGAGCCGCGCCCGGCGCTGTAGAGCACCCGGTTGCCGACCAGCTCCTCCAGACCGTCGCCGTCGAGGTCCACGAAGAGCGTCTGCGAGGGAATCAGGCGCGGATCGTCGTAGGGCGGCGCCGCGCGCACGAAGCCGCCCCGGCCGTCGTTGAGAAACAGCACCGCCTGGTTCATCGACTCCGTCGCCAGCAGGTCCCAGAAACCGTCCCCGTTCCAGTCGACGACGCTCAGCCCGGAGTCGACGAGGCTGGAGCGCGTGTCCACGATCGCCTGCCGCAACTCGCGGTTGGCTTCCGAGCGGTTGAAGTGGAACCCGGTGGCGTCCGTGATCTCGCGGAACGGCGGATGCGGGTTGCGGACCGCCGTCGCCTCCACCACGTCGAACCGCTCGACGCGCCAGCGGCCGGACGGCGCCCGGCTCACGCGCGCGTGCACGGTGGCGTCGAGGACCGCACGCGCGCCGGCGGGGTCCGGCCCCCCGATCTGCAGGTGCGCCTTGACGAACGCCCGGTCGCGCGCCGGCTCCAGCAGGAACTCGAAGGCGTGCCAGGAGGCGCGCTCCACGGCGGTCCAGCCGGCGGTGTGGCGGCGCACCGCCGCCAGGAACGCCGCGCCGTCGAGCGGCGCCGACGCCGCCGGCCCGTAGCGGCGAACGGCGAGCCGGCCATCCGCGACGACGCGGCCGCCGGCCGGCTCCGGGAAGCGCCCCCGGAACCCCGCGGACAAGCCGCTGGCGGCCGTCGCCCAGTCGTACGCGCGCACGCCGGCGATCAGGGTGTCGTCGAGACTCCGCTGCACTGCCTCCAGCGCGGCCTCGGACTGCGCGACGTCGGTGACGAACTGCTCAGGAGCCGCGACCAGATCGGACTCGGGCTGCGCCGGCTGCGCGCCGGCGAGCGCAACAACGGACGACAGGGTCAGCCATGCGGCAACGCCGAGCGTGCCGCCCGCCAGAAAGGGTCGCACCGGTCTGCCGGCAGTATACAGGCCCCGCTGCCGGGCCCGGCAACCGCGCCCGCGGGGCGCTATGATACGGGCCATGCGGAACACCCTGTCGACGCGCGCCACGCTGCTGCCGGTGGCGGCAATTGCGCTCCTGCTGGCGGCTGACGCGTCCGCCCAGGAGTGGCTGCCGGTCACCACCGCCAACGGCGAGTGGCCCAGCTACGGCGGCGACACCGGCCACACGCGCTACTCGCCGCTGGACCAGATCGACGCGTCCAACTTCGGCGAGCTCGAGATCGCCTGGCGCTTCAAGACCGACAACCTCGGCCCGGCCCCCGAGTTCAAGCTCGAGGGGACCCCGCTCATGGCCGGCGGCGTGCTGTACGCGACCGGCGGCACCCGGCGGGCGGTGGTGGCGCTCGACGCGGCCAGCGGCGAGCTGCTGTGGATGCACAGCGAGCACGAGGGCGAGCGGGCGGCCCGGGCGCCGCGCCTGCTGTCGGGGCGCGGCCTGGCGTACTGGACCGACGGCACGGCGGCCCGCATCCTGTACGTGACGCTCGGGTTCCGCCTGGTGGCGCTCGACGCCGCCACCGGCGTCCGCGACCCCGGCTTCGGCGACGGCGGGATCGTCGACCTCAAGGCGGCGGCGGTCGTCGGCGACGGCCGGCCGATCGACCTCGTCAGCGGGGAGATAGGCCTGCACGCCACGCCCACCGTGGCGCGGGACGTCGTCATCGTGGGCGGCACGTTCGCGGACGCCCCGGCGCCGCGGACGCACAACAACACCAAGGGCCTGGTGCAGGCGTTCGACATCCGCACCGGCCGGCGCCTGTGGGTCTTCAATACCGTCCCCCGCCCCGGTGAGTTCGGCGCCGACACCTGGCTCAACGACTCGTGGGGCACCAACGGCAACAACGGCGTCTGGACGCAGATCTCGGCCGATGCGGACCTCGGCATCGTCTATCTGCCGGTCGAGACGCCGTCCGGCGACTACTACGGCGGACACCGGCCGGGCGACAACCTCTTCGGCGAGAGCCTCGTGGCGGTCGACCTGCTGACCGGCGAGCGGCTGTGGCACTTCCAGCTCGTGCACCACCCGATCTGGGGCTTCGACATGGCCAGCCCCCCGATTCTGGCGGACATCACGGTCGGCGGGCGGCCGATCAAGGCGGTCGCGCAGCCCGGCAAGCAGGCGTTCCTGTACGTCTTCGACCGGGTCACCAGCGAGCCGGTGTGGCCGATCGAGGAACGGCCGGTGCCGCAGGGCGACGTGCCGGGCGAGTGGTACTCCCCGACCCAGCCGTTCCCCACGAGACCGCCGGCCTACGACCGGCAGGGCGCGTCCATCGACGACCTGATCGACTTCACGCCCGAGTTGCGCGCCGAGGCCGTCGAACTGGTGTCGCGCTATCGACTCGGGCCGCTCTTCACGCCGCCGGTCGTCAGCCGCGAGGACGGCCCCATCGCCACGCTGGGGCTGGGCGCCGGCAGCGGCGGCACGAACTGGCCCGGCGGCGGCTACGACCCCGAGACCCACATCCTGTACGTGCCGTCGCGGACCGGCTTCTACTCCTGGGAGCTGATCCCGACGCCGGGGCCGGACGTCTCCGACATGCGCTACGTGAAGGGCACGACGAAGTACGGCGTCGGTCACGGCGGGCTGCGCGACCTCAACGTGCGTGGGTTGCCGCTGGTCAAGCCGCCCTACGGGCGCCTGTCTGCCATCGACCTCGACCGCGGCGACATCCTGTGGCAGACGCCGCACGGCGCCACGCCCGATCGGGTGCGGCACCACCCGGCGCTCCGGGGCCTGGAGATTCCGCGCACCGGCGAGCGCTGCATCCACCTGATCGGCCCGCTCGTTACCCGCACGCTGGTCGTGATGGGCGAGTGCGGCTACCACCGGACGGAGTCCGGGCGGGGCGCCATGCTGCGGGCCTACGACAAGGCGACGGGCCGGGAGGTGGGCGCGGTCTTCATGCCGGCGCCGCAGTCGGGGTCGCCGATGACCTACCTGGCGGGCGGACGGCAGTACATCGTGCTCGCCGTCAGCGGACGCACCTACTCGGGCGAGTACCTCGCCTTCCGGCTGCCGGCGTCAATTTGACGGCGCTGCGCCCCGAACCCCCGGCGTCCGCTTGCGGGGACCCCATTGCCCCGCGCCGCTCCCGCCGAGGC
>CAZMWA010000247.1:0-16316 GCA_964569405.1 uncultured Vicinamibacteraceae bacterium
CACGGGCTGCGAGGGCAGCGGCCGCGGGCCGCCGAGGGGCGGCTGGCCGGCCCTGCCCTCGCAGCCCGTGCGCCCGCCGTCGTCACGGCCGCTGCCGCCCCGTCCGGCCGTCGGCTACCGGCCGCCGCCGCGGCCGCACCGCCCGCACGGCAAGCGCTCCGACCGGCGGCCGCGGCAGCAGGCGCCGCGCGTCCCCCTCCCGCCGCCGCCTATCACGCGGACGATCACCCTGGCGGAAGGCATGACGGTCAAGGATCTCGCCGACAAGCTCGACGTGAAGGCGAAGGAGGTCCTGAAGAAGCTGATCGAGAAGCGGCTGATGATGACCATCAACACGACGCTCGACACCGAGACGGCGACCATGCTCGCCCGCGAGTTCGGTGCGGACGTCAAGATGCGCACGTTCGAGGAAGAGATGGTCGTGCTCGAGGCCGAGGTCACCAGCCCCGACGATCTCGTTCCGCGCGCACCGGTGGTTACCGTCATGGGCCACGTCGACCACGGCAAGACGACGCTGCTCGACGCCATCCGTGAGGCGCGGGTCGCGGAGGGCGAGGCGGGCGGGATCACGCAGCACATCGGGGCGTACGCCACCGAGATCAACAAGCGCCGCATCGTCTTCCTCGACACGCCCGGTCACGAGGCGTTCACGACGATGCGCGCGCGCGGCGCCAGCGTCACCGACGTGGTGGTGCTCGTCGTGGCCGCCGACGACGGGGTCATGCCGCAGACGCAGGAAGCCATCGACCACGCGCGCGCGGCGAACGTGCCGATCCTGGTCGCCATCAACAAGATCGACAAGGCGGACGCGAACCCGGACCGCGTCAAGAACGAGCTGGCCGAGCGCGATCTCGCCCCGGAGGACTGGGGCGGCCAGACGGTCATGGTGCCGGTCTCGGCCAAGAAGCAGGAGAACCTGGATCTGCTGCTCGAGATGATTCTGCTGGTCACGGAGATGGGCGAGCACAAGGCAAACCCCAAGCGGACGGCCGCCGGGGCGGTGCTCGAGGCCAAGGTGGACCGCGGACGCGGCCCCGTGGCCACCATCCTCGTGCAGGACGGCACGTTGCGCGTCGGCGACAACTTCATCGCGGGCACCAGCGTCGGCCGCGTCCGGGCGCTCATCGACGACCGCGGGCAACAGGTCAAGGAGGTGGAGCCGTCGAGCCCCGTGGAGGTGCTGGGGCTGACGAGCCTGCCGCAGCCGGGCGACACCTTCCAGGTCGTCGCGGACGCCGCCAAGGCGCGCCAGATCGCGCTCCTGCGCCAGACCCAGGCCAAGGAGAAGGCGCTCGGCAGCCGCGGCACGCGGCTCACCCTCGAGTCGCTGCAGCAGCAGTTCTCCGAGGGCGAGGCCAAGGAGCTCCCGATCATCATCAAGGCCGACGTGCAGGGCTCGGCGGAGGTGCTGGCCGAGTCGCTCGCCAAGCTCGGGGACGAGCGGGTGAAGATCCGCATCATCCACACCGGCGTCGGCGCCGTCAGCGAGTGGGACGTGCTGCTGGCCTCGACCTCGAACGCCGTCATCATCGGCTTCAACGTCCGGCCGGACCGCAACGCCGCCGTCGTGGCGGAGCGCGAGGGCGTCGACATCCGCAAGCACTCGGTCATCTACAACGTGACCGACGAGGTCAAGAAGGCGATGAGCGGCCTGCTCGAGCCGACCACGCGGGAGCAGCAGCTCGGGCTGGCGGAGGTCCGCGAGGTCTTCAAGGTGCCGAAGTTCGGCGCGGCCGCCGGCTGCCTCGTGACCGAGGGCCGCATCACGCGCGCGGGCGACGCGCAGGCCCGCCTCGTCCGCGACGGCGTGGTGGTCCACGAGGGACGCATCGGATCGATCCGGCGCTTCAAGGACGACGTCAACGAGGTCAAGTCCGGCATCGAGTGCGGCATCGCCTTCGAGAAGTTCGCCGACATCAAGGTCGGCGACGTCATCGAGTCGTTCACCGTCGAGACGGTTGCCGCCACCGTGTAGGCGAGCCGTGCCTGTCGTCGGCCTCCTGTCGATCGAGATTCACGTGCCGGGCGCGCGCTCGCTCAAGGACAAGCGGACGGTCGTGCGCAGCGCGAAGGATCGCCTCCGGCGCCTCAACGTCTCGGTCGCCGAAATCGACCACCAGAGCCTGCGGCAGCGCTGCCGTCTGGGCGTTGCCGCCGTCGGCGCCACGCAGACCGGCGTCGAGCGCTCGCTCGAGGCCGTCGTCGAGGAGATCGAGCGCCACGACCCGGGCCTGATAGTCGCCACCGACGTTGAATGGCTTGCGTAGGGGTCTCCGCGAAGGCGCGCACGGCGCGCCTCGGCGGTAGCGGCGCGGGGCGAAGGGGTCCCCGCAAGCGGACGCCGGGGGTTCGGGGCGCAGCCCCGTCTGAATGATGCCCAGCCACAACCGGCCGCAGCGCGTGGGCGACGTGATCCGGACCGAGCTCGGCACGCTGCTGCTGCGCGAGGTGCGCGACCCGGGCGTGCAGGACGTGACGGTCACGCGCGTGCAGATGACGAAGGACCTGCAGCATGCGCGCGTGTACTACACGGAGCCCGCGGGCAGCGACGCCCGGACCGCGCGGCGGGCGTTGCGGCGCGCCCGGCCGTTTCTCAGGCGCCGGCTCGGACGCATCGGGCTGCGGCACGTCCCGGAGCTCACGTTCCTCTACGACGAGGCCATGGAGCAGCAGGATCGGGTGGCGCGCCTGCTCGACGAGGTCGACGCGGCCCGCCTCCCGGACGCCCCCGACGAGCATGCCGACGACGCCTGAGCAGCCGCTGCAACGGGTGCTCGACGCCCTGCGGTCGAGGGACCGCTTCGTGGTCGTCTCCCACGCCCGGCCCGACGGCGACGCCAGCGGGTCGCAACTGGCGCTCGCGCTCGCGCTGCGGCAGCTCGGCAAGCACGTGCGGATGGTGAGCCGGGACCGACCCCAGGCCTGGCTGCTGTCGTTCGCCGAAGCCGCGGACGTGGAGGTCGCCGACCGGGTCGAGGGGGAGCTCGACGCCGCGGTGGTCCTCGAGTGCGGCTCGCTCGAGCGCACGGGGCTCGCGGGACTCGAGCGCTACTTCGTGATCAACGTCGATCACCACCGCGGCAACACGCTGTACGGCGCCGTCAACTGGTTCGACGAGACCGCCGCGGCGTGCGGGGAGATGGTGCACGACATCGTCGCGGGCCTCGGCGTGCCGCTGACGCCCGCGATCGCGACGTTTCTCTACGTCGCCATCCTGACCGACACCGGCTCGTTCCGCCACGCGAACATCACCGCCCGGACGTTCGACATCTGCCGCCGGATAGCGGCCGCGGGCGTGTCGCCGGCGGCGGTGGCGGCGCGCGTCTACCAGCAGGCGCCGGTCGGCACCCTGCGGCTCACCGGCGAGCTGCTGCGGGGCATGGAGCTGGCCGGCGCGGGCAGGGTGGCGGTGCTGCACGTCGACGACGGGCTGCTGCGCGCGACCGGCTGCGCGCCGGAGGACCTCGACGGCATGATCAACCTCCCGCTGCAGGCGCGCGACGTCCGGGCGGCGGTGCTCTTCAAGGAGCTCGGCGGGGAGATTCGCGTCAGCCTCCGCTCGAAGGACGCGATCGACGTCCGCGCGGTGGCGGCGGCGTACGGCGGCGGCGGGCACCGCAACGCCGCCGGCTGCGAGCTGCCGCGGCCGCTCGAGCGCGCCCGCCCCGGGCTGGTCGCGGACGTGGTGGCGGCGGTCGATGCCGGGACGGGCGCCTGAGGAGCCCGCGGTCGACGGCGTGCTCGTCGTCGACAAGCCGCGCGGCCTGACCTCGCACGACGTGGTCGCCCGCGCGCGGCGCCTGCTCGGCACGCGCCGCGTCGGCCACGTCGGCACCCTCGATCCGCTGGCCACCGGGGTGCTGCCGCTCGTCGTCGGCCGCGCCACGCGGCTGGCCGCGCTGCTCGCGAGCGGTCCGAAGACGTACGCGGCCGTCATCCGCCTGGGGGTCGCCACCGACACGTACGACGCGACGGGGACCGTGGCGCCGGCCGCCGGACACGATCCCGCGCTGGCCGCCGCGCTCGACCGGGCGCAGATCGAGGCTGCCGCCCGCGCGTTCACGGGCACCTTCCACCAGCAGCCGCCGCCGTTCTCCGCCAAGAAGGTGCGCGGCGTGCGCGCCTACCGGCTCGCGCGCCGCCAGCAGCCGGTCGAGCTGCGCGCCGTGGAGGTGACGGTCCACAGCTTCGAGATCCTCGCGCTGCGGGACGCCGAGCTGCAGTGCCGGGTGCGCTGCGCGCCGGGGTTCTACATGCGGTCGCTGGCCCACGATCTGGGCCGGGCGCTGGGCTGCGGCGCCTGTCTCCAGAGCCTGCGGCGCGAGGGGAGCGGGGCGTTCACGCTGGACCAGGCGGTGACGCTCGACGCGCTCGGGGGCGAAGGCGCGGAGGCGGCGCGGCACCTCGTCGCCCTGGCCGAGCTGCTGCCCGATCTGCCGGCCGTCGTCGTCACCGATCGGGGCGCCGAGCGCGCCGCGCACGGCAACCTGCTGCGCGCGGCCGACGTCCGGGCCGGGGCGGGACGGCCGCCCGTCCCGGCCGCGGCGGCGCGGGTCAGGGTGTACGACGCGGCCGGGACGCTGCTGGCGATCGCGGAGGCGGCGCCCGGCGGCGCTTTGCATCCCCGGATCGTCTTGGTGTAAGATGCGATCTTGTTAATCGTAGGAGACAGAACAATTTAACGGTGGCGGCGGCCTGGTGCTCCCGTGAGCCGGGCGCTCACAGGATGACGGTCTGGGCCGTGCGCGGAGGCGGATGGACGTGGTCTTGCACAAGGAGCGGAAAACGGAGCTCATCGGTTCCTATCGTACCCACGACGCCGATACGGGATCGCCTGAAGTCCAGGTGGCGATTCTCAGCGAGCGCATCAGCAGCCTGACGGAGCACTTCAAGATTCACGCCAAGGATCACCACTCGCGCCGCGGGCTTCTGAAGCTCGTCGGACAACGGCGGCGCCTCCTCGACTATCTCAAGGGCAAGGATACCGATCGGTACGCAGAATTGATCAAGCGGCTTGGCATCCGCAAGTAGACCCGCCAACCCGCCTTTTCTCGCCTCACCTGGCGTCCTCCCGCCCCTTGACCACCCAGGGAGCAGAATTCATGCACACAGGCCAACTGAACGTCGGCCGCGAACAACTCAGGATCGAAACCGGCAAGCTTGCCAAGCAGGCGGACGGCGCGGTGGTCGTCAGCTACGGCGAAACGGTCGTGCTGGTGACCGTCTGCTGTGCGCCGACGGCGCGCGAGGGAATCGACTTCCTGCCGCTGACGGTCGACTACCGCGAGTACACCTACGCGTCCGGCCGCATACCCGGCGGATTCTTCAAGCGCGAGGGCAAGCCGACCGAGAAGGAAGTGCTGACCAGCCGCTTCATCGACCGGCCCATTCGGCCGCTGTTTCCGGCCGGCTGGAACCGGGAGACCCAGGTCATCGCGCTGGTCCTGTCGGCCGATGTGGACCACGACCCCGACGTGCTGGCGCTCAGCGGCGCCTCCGCCGCGCTGGCGCTCTCGAAGATCCCTTCCGAGAAGACCATTGCCGCCGTCCGGGTCGGGTTGATCGACGGCGAGCTGCTGATCAATCCGACCTATGCCGAGCGCGGCCGGAGCCGGCTCGACCTGGTCGTCGCCGGCAGCAGCGACGCGATCGTGATGGTGGAGGCGGGCGCGCAGGAGGTCTCCGAGGACGAGATGCTCGGGGCGCTGCAGGCCGGCCACGAGGCGATCCGCGAGATCGTCTCCACCATCGACGCGCTGGCCGCCGCGGGCGGCAAGCCGAAGCTCGCCGTGGAGGCGCCGGTCATCGACGACGGCGTCCGGCGCGAGGTCGAGCAGCAGGTCCTGGAGCCGTTGAGCGCGGCGATGCGCATCCGGGACAAGCTCGAGAACTACGCGCAGGTCGACCAGGTGCTCGCCGACCTGCTCGCCTCGATCCCGGAGGACGAGAGCCAGCGCCGGCAGGACGCCGCGCGGGTCTTCAAGGGGCTCAAGGAAAAGGTGCTGCGCGACGAGGTGCTCGAGCGCGGGCAGCGGCTGGACGGACGCCGCTTCGACCAGATTCGCGACATCTGGTCCGAGGTCGGCGTGCTGCCGCGCGTGCACGGCTCGGCCGTCTTCACGCGCGGCGAGACCCAGGCGCTCGTGACGGCCACGCTCGGCACGGCGGACGACCAGCAGAAGATCGAGCACGTCGACGGCGAGACGTACAAGCGCTTCCTGCTGCACTACAACTTCCCGCCCTTCTCGGTGGGCGAGGTGAAGTTCCTCCGCGGGCCGGGCCGGCGGGAGATCGGCCACGGCCACCTCGCGGAGCGCAGCCTGAGCCCGATGATTCCCGGCGAGGAGAAGTTCCCCTACACCCTGCGGGTCGTCTCCGACATCCTCGAATCGAACGGGTCGTCGTCGATGGCGACGGTCTGCGGGGCGACGCTGGCGCTCATGGATGCCGGCGTTCCGCTGAAGTCGCCGGTGGCCGGGGTGGCGATGGGACTCGTCATGGAGGACGGCGGCGAGCGCTACGCCATCCTGTCGGACATCGCGGGCGCCGAGGACCACTACGGCGACATGGACTTCAAGGTGGCGGGCTCGGCCGAGGGCATCACCGCCCTGCAGATGGACATCAAGATGACCGGCGTCCCGACCGCCGTCATGCGCGAGGCGCTTGCCCAGGCCCGCGCCGGCCGGCTCGCGATCCTCGAACGGATGCAGGCCACCATCGCCGCACCGCGCGACTCGATCTCCACCTACGCGCCGCGCATCGTGACGATCACCATTCCGGTCGAGAAGATCCGGGACGTGATCGGGCCGGGCGGCAAGACCATCCGCAGCATCGTGGACCGGACCGGCGTCAAGATCGACGTCGAGGACGACGGCCGCGTCAACGTCGCCTCCGCTGACGAGGACTCGGCCCAGAAGGCGATCCGGATCATCGAGGAGCTGACCGCCAGCCCCGAGCTCAACAAGACCTACCTCGGGAAGGTGCAGCGCATCGCCGATTTCGGGGCGTTCGTCGAGATCCTGCCGGGCATCGACGGCCTGCTCCACGTCTCGGAGATCGCGCACTACCGGGTTGCCGACGTGCGCGACGAGCTGCAGGAAGGCGACCAGGTCCTGGTCAAGGTGATCAACGTGGACCCGTCCGGCAAGGTCCGGCTGAGCCGCAGGGCCCTGCTGCCGGCGCCCGCGGATGCGCCCGCCGACGGCGGCGGCGACGACATGGCCAGGGTGGGCGCTCCGAGCGGTCCGCGCGGCCGCTCCCGGAACCGCCCGCCGCGCCACCGCGGCGGCCGCGAGCAGGCCAAGCGCCAGGACTGACGGCCGCCGGCCGCGGGCGGCGATTACCGGTCAGGGGTCTGCCCCGCAGCACGGAGCGCGGCCACCAGGCGGTCGGACCAGGGCGGGTGCGAATAGGACAGCCAGGCGGTGACGCGGGACGGCCGCTCCTCCGCCAGCGACTGGGCCGCGAGCCGCCGCAGGCCGGAGGCGAGCGCCTCCGGCTTCCCGGTCAGGTCCACGGCGTAGCGGTCGGCGCGGCGCTCCAGCCGCCGCGACATGAGGTTGGTCACCGGCGCCAGCAGCAGCAGGGCGGCGGCGCCGGCCAGCACGGCGATGGGCAGCCCGGCCACGTCGGCGACCCCCGTCAGCCCCAGCCGCGGCCCGAGGTCGTGCAGCGCCCATTGCGCCGCGCCGCACGCCGCCGCCGCCGCCAGCGTCTCGTACCCCATCGTCTTCCATACGTCGCGGTGAACGTGGTGGGCCAGCTCGTGTGCCACGACGACCTCGATCTCGTCGTCGCTGTAGTCGGCCAGCAGGGCGTCCGTCAGCAGCACGCGGCGCGTCGAGCCGATGCCGACCAGGGCCGCGTTCGGCCGCGGGGGATCGGCGCCCAGGCGCCACTCGTGAATGCCGATCGCGGCCGTGCCGGCACGCCGGACGAGCGCCTCGAGACGCCGCCGCAGCGCCGGGCGCTCCAGCGGCCGGAGGTGATGGAGCCAGGGCAGGACGAGCGGCGCGACGTGGGTGGCCGCGACCGTCAGGACCGCCGCCGCCAGGCCGGCGGCCAGCCACCACGACGCGGGCCAGGCGCGCATGGCCGCGTACACGAGCACCGCGCCGGCCGTCCACGCCGCCACGCGCGCGACGGTGGCGCCCGCGTACCCGCACAGCCAGTCGCCGGCGCGCCGGCGCGAAACGCCGAAGCGGCGATCGAGGACGAACTCCCCGTACCAGGCCAGCGGCAGGTCGATGGCCCGGCCGGCCAGCGACACGACGAGCGTGTAGCCCGCCACGACCAGCGAGGCCTGCAGCAGGTCGGGCGCCGGCGCCGCCGCGCGCGCCGCAACCTCGGCCAGCGCGCGCGAGAGCCCCGATGCGGCCAGCGCCGCCAGCAGCGCCGCCCAGGCGCCGGCCCGCAGGACGGCGGTGCGCCGCCGCCGCCGCCGGTACCCCGAGGACTTGGCTTCGTTCACGGCGTGCCGTTCCGGTGGGGTTCGGTGGGACGCACGCCGCCTAGTTGAGCCTGACCGAGATGAGCTTCGAGACGCCCGGTTCCTCCATGGTGACCCCGTAGAGCCGGTCGGCGATCTCCATGGTCTTCCGGTTGTGGGTGACCACGACGAACTGCGTGCAGTCCTCCATACCCCGCAGCATGTCGACGAAGCGTCCCACGTTGGCCTCGTCGAGCGGCGCGTCGAT
This sequence comes from uncultured Vicinamibacteraceae bacterium, assembly GCA_964569405.1. GTDB lineage: Bacteria > Acidobacteriota > Vicinamibacteria > Vicinamibacterales > UBA8438 > JAAXGX01. Next base: position 8,697 of record CAZMWA010000247.1, read on the forward strand.
CTCGTCGAGCAGGCAGAAGGGGCTGGGCTTGTACTTGAAGATGGCGAACATCAGCGCCATGGCCGTCAGCGCCTTCTCGCCGCCGGAGAGAAGCTGGATGCTCTGCAGCCGCTTGCCGGGCGGCTGGGCGACGATGTCGATGCCGCTCTCGAGCACGTCGTCCTCGTCGAGCAGCGCGAGACCCGCGCGCCCGCCCCCGAACAGCGTCGAGAACGTCGTCTGCAGATGCTCGTTGACGGCGGTGAACGCCTCGCGGAACCGCTCGCGGGTCGTGGCGTCGATCCGCTCGATGGCCGCGCCGGTCGACTGGATGGAGTCGAGCAGATCCTTGCGCTGCGCCGTCAGGAAGTCGTGCCGCTGCTCGAGCTCGTCGAACTGATCGATCGCCATCAGGTTCACCGGGCCGAGCCGGTCGATCTTGGCGCGCAGCTCGCCGATGACGTCCTCGGCCGTCAGCAGCGCCGGCGCCGGGCTGTCCTCTGCGCCCGTGGCGGGGACCGGCGCCTCGCCCTCGTCGCTCTCGTCGTCGAGCAGCGCCGGACGCTCGACGGCGGCCGCGATGACGCCGTCACGCTCCCACTGCTCGACCTCGGCCCGCACCTGCTCCAGATCGGTCTGCAGGCTGTCGCGGCAGGTTGCCGACAGCGTGGCGAGCTCGGCCTCCGCCCTGGCCCGCGCCACCTCGATGTCGGCGACCTCCGCGTGGACCGCGTCGAGCGCCTCGCGCGCGGCGTGCACCTCGCGCCCCTGCGCGTCGATCCGCTCGCGCAGGTCGGCGGTGGAGGCGTCCACGGCGCGCACCTCCTCGCGCCGCACCTCGAGCTGCCCGGTCTCCGCGTCGAGCTGCACCTCGGTGCGGGCGATCGAGGCCCGCAGCGCGTCCAGCTCCGCGGCCGCCCGCTCGTTGTCGGCCGCGCGGGCGCCCGCCCGCCGCTCCAGGTCCGCGGCGGCTTCGCGCAACCGGCTGACGTCCGCCTCCAGGCCGGCCGCCCGCTCGACCAGCTCGGCATGCGCGACGCGGGCCTGGTTGGCCTCCCGGCCCAGTCCCTCGACCGCCTCCCGGGCGTCGAGCAGACGCCGCTGGGCGGCGCTGGAGCGCTCCTCGGCGGCGCGGCGGTCGACCTCGAGCCTGGCGACCTCGTCGCGCGCCTCGGCCTGCTTCGTCGTGAGCGCCTCGCGCTCCTCGCGGGCCCGCCCGCACTCGGTCCGGACCACGTCGTGCCGCTGCTGCAGGCGCGCGGCCTCCTCGTCGCAGCGCGACAGCCCCAACCGGGCCTCGAGCAGCTCCTTCTCGCGCGCGTGCTCGTCGGCCTGCAGGCGCTCGAGCTCGGCCTCGGCGCCGGCGACGGCCGCGTCCAGCTCCGCCACCTCCGCGCCGAGACGCCGGACGGCTGCCTGCTCGGTCTCCCGGCGGCCGCGCAGCTCCTCGAGCTCGCCCTCGGTGCGCAGGATCCCGCGGGTCTCGGACCGCCCGCCGCCGTGCACGACGGCGGAGCCGCGGAAGACCACCCCTGCCGGCGTCACGATCGTCTCGCGCGTGTCGCGCGCGGCGGCGGCGGCGGCCTCGAACGACGGCGCCAGCCAGCGCCGCGCCAGGAGGCGCCGGACCGCGCCGGCGGCCGGGCCGTCCACGCGGGCCAGATCCGTCAGCGGCGTCAGCCCGGACGCCGGCGGGGGGGGCGGCTCTTCGACATCGTGCTCCCGGGCCAGGAGAAAGCCGCAGCGCCCGGCCCCGTGGGTCGCGGCGAGCTCCATCCCCTTCCGCGCGTCCTCCCTGCCGCGGACCACGACGCACTGCAGCAGCTCGCCCAGACCGGCCTCGAGCGCCCGCTCGTGCTCGCGATCCACGTTCAGGTGGTCGGCCACCGAGCCCAGGTGGCCGAACGCCTCCGACGGCTGGCTCAGCAGCAGGCGGGCCGCGTCGTTGTATCCCTCGCGCGCCGCCACCAGCTCCTCGAGCGACGCCACGCGGGCGGACAGGGACGTGAGCTCGTGCTCGCGCTCGCGCGCCGCCGCGATCCGCGACTCGCGCGCCTGCCGTGCCGCGGCGAGCGCCGCGGCGCGCTCCGCCCGCGTGGCGCGCGTGGCCGCCAGCGCGGCCTCCACGCGGGCCGCGAGCGCGGCGGCCGCCTCGCGATCGGCCGCCAGGCGCGCCGACTCGGTCGCCACGTCCGCGGCCTCGGCCTCGAGCTTCGCGATGTCGCCGTCGACCCGCCCGATGGTCTCCGGCACGCTCTCGAGCACGTGCTGGAGCACCGCGGCCGCGTTCATGGTCGCAAAGACCGCGTTGCGCGACGCCTCGACGTCGGCCTCGAGGCCCTCGAGCGCCGTCTGGGCCGCGGCGAGCGCCGACGCGGCGGTCTCGAGGCTGCCGCCGGCCGCTTGCCGCTCGGTGTCGCACCGCTGCCACGCGTCGGCCTGCGCGGCCAGCTCCGCCTGCAGCGGCTGGCGCTTCGCCTCGAGCGCCTCGAGATCGGCCGCGCCGCGGGCCGCCGCGTCCGTGACGCTCGCCACCTGCTGCGTCTCGAACTCGATCTGCTGCTGCAGCCGGCCGGCTGCCAGCTCGTGGGCATGCGCGGCATCGCGCGCCGCGGTCGCCGACCGGTCCGCGGCGGCCAGCTCGAGACGCTGCTCCTCGTGCCCGGCTTCGAGCGCCGCCAGGCGCGCGGCCGCGCCCGTCTCGCGGGTGCGCGCGTCGTCGAGGCGCCGAGCCGCCGACTCGCCGGCCTGCGCCAGCGCGGCGCCCTTGCGCGCGTACGACACCTTCTCCCAGCGGCGGAGCTCCGCGCGCAGCCGGCCGTAGCGCCGCGCCTTCGCGGCCTGGCGCTTGAGCGCGCCGCGCTGCTTGTCGACCTCGAAGACGATGTCGTCGACGCGCGTGAGGTTCTGCTGCGCGGCCTCGAGCTTGAGCTCGGCGGCGCGCCGGCGGCTCTTGTAGCGGGTGACGCCCGCCGCCTCCTCGAGCAGCCGCCGCCGCTCGAGCGGGCGCGCGCTCAGAATCTGGCCGATCGCCCCCTGCTCGATGACCGCGTAGGCCTTGACGCCGACGCCGGAGTCCATCAGCAGGTCCTGGATGTCCCGCAAGCGGCAGACCTGCCCGTCGATGAGGTACTCGCTCTCGCCCGACCGGAACAGGCGCCGGCCGACCTCGACGTCGCGCGCGATGCAGGGCGTCTCGTCGAGCTCGTCGCCGGGCTCGTCCGCCACCGCCGCCGCGACCGCGTCGGCGGCCTCCCCGCCGTTGGCGTGCGCGCCGTTGCGGCCGCTGCCGGGCACCTGTCCGCCCCGGCCGTTGCGGCCCCCGAGCAGCGCCAGCGCCGCGGTCACCTGCGACAACTGCAGCCGGACCTCCGCCGTCGCGGTCGGCCGGCGGGCATCGCTGCCGCCGAAGATCACGTCCTCCATCCGCTCGCCGCGGAGGCTGCGCGCGCTCTGCTCGCCGAGCACCCAGGTGATGGCGTCGATGACGTTGCTCTTGCCGCAGCCGTTGGGGCCGACGATGGCGGTGACTCCCGTATCGAAGGCCAGGTCGGCCCGTTCCGGAAAGCTCTTGAAGCCGGCGATTCGCAGGCGGTTCAAACGCATGGTGCGCTGTTCGTTTCCCGGCCCGGTACGCAACAAAGCCGCTCGGACAGGTCGACTGACTCCTCTACCTGTCGAGCGGCTGGGAGACGCTCTGACTCGGTTCCGGTCGTGTCTATCGCTCCGAACGCCGCCGACGCCGACCGCAGTTTAGCAAGGGCGCCCGCCGCGCCGCAAGCCGCGAGTCTGCCTAGTCGAGCGCGCCGGCCGCCACGACCGCGGGCTGGCCGGCGCCCTCGAGCAGCCGCTCGGCCGCGTCGAACAGCGCGCCGGCGCGGCGGATCTGGGGATCCACGTCGAACAGGTTGCGCCGGGCCTCCTCGACGCCGAACAGCGCCACATCGATCTGGTACCGCAGCATGGCGGTGATGAACTCGATGTCGGCGCCGAACTGCTCGTCGTCCACGGTCAGGCCCCGATCCCGCACGTGCGCCTTGAACTCGTCGAGCAGCACGTCGTCGATGGCGAAGCCCCGGGAGACCACCTTGCGGCCCCGGCCCGCCCCGGCGACGCGGCTGTCGCCGGCCGCCGAGAAACGCTCGGCGAAGCTCGCGAACTCCTGGCGCGCGGCCAGCAGGCGCCCGAACCGGGACGGATCGAACCCCTCGATCGGGCCGGCGACATGGTGATCCGGCTCAATGCCGCCCCCGCTGTACACGACCCGCCCGCCGGTGGTGAACTTGCGCTCGGCGGGCGTGTGCGCGCGGGGGGTCTGCTCGCGCATCGAGTACGTGAGGTACTCGTCGAACGTGCCGTCCCACGGGCGCTGGATCATGCGCCCGCTCGGCGTGTAGTACCGCGCCGTCGTCAGCGCGAGGCCGGCCCCGTGGCTGACGCGGTAGATGGACTGCACGAGCGCCTTGCCGAACGTCGTCTCGCCGACGATGAGGCCGCGGTCGTGATCCTGCACCGCCCCGGCGACGATCTCGGAGGCGCTGGCGCTGTTGCGGTTGACGATGACGACCAGCGGGATGTCCGTGAACTCGCCCTCGCGCGTCGCGTGGTAGTCCTGGTCGGAATTGTCCACGCGGCCGCGCGTGTAGACGATCAGGTCGCCGCGCGGCAGGAACTGGTTGGACACCTTGATGGCCTGATCGAGCGGCCCGCCGGGATTGTTCCGCAGATCGAGGATGAGCCGCTCCATGCCGGCGTCCCGCAGGCGGTCCAGGGCGCGGTTGAGGTCGCGGTCGCTGGCCTCGGAGAAGTCCCCGAGCTTCACGTACCCGGTCCGATCGTCGGTGAGGAACGCGGCCTCGACGGTGGCGATGGTGATTTCGTCGCGCTCGACGGTCATCTCGATCAGCTCGTCGTAGCCGGTGCGCCGGATCGAGATGTCGACCGCCGTGCCCTTGGGACCGCGCAGCAGGCGGACGGCGTCGTCGCTGCTCATGTCCTTCGCGTTCTGCCCGGAGATTCTGGCGATGACGTCGCCCCGCCGAATCCCGCTGCGGTAGGCGGGCGAGCCCTCGAAGAGGCTCATCACCGTGATGTCGCCGTCGATGACGTTGATCGAGATTCCCAGCCCGTAGTAGCGGCCCTCCTGGCGCTCCCGGAGCTGGGAGTAGGAGCGCGGGTCCATGAAGTTGGAGTGCGGATCGAGCGTCTGGAGCATGCCGCCGATGGCCCGGTAGATCAGGCGCTCGGTGTCGACCTCCTGGACGTAGTGGGTCTCGATGGCGGCCAGGGCTTCGGCAAACCGGTCGTAGTGCCGCGGGAGGTCCTCCTGGGTCGCGAGGACCTGACCGCCGAACAGGCCGCCCAGCAGCGCCGAGAGGACGACCGCGCTTGCGCCGAGTGCGAGTGGGGATACAGCACGCATGGTAGCGCCATGCTATCACAGACAAGCCTCTGTCCAGCAATGACTTCGAGACATCCGGCAGGCGCCGCCGGCTTGACCCCGGAGCGGCGTGTTCCTATAATTTTTGCGGGGATTTTTACCCCGACCAAGCAAGGAGCAGCACCATGTTCGGCTCAATCGGGATGCCCGAGCTGATAATCATCTTCGTCATCGCGCTGATCGTGTTCGGTCCGCGCAAGCTGCCCGAGCTCGGCCGGTCCCTGGGCCGCAGCCTGACGGAGTTCAAGCGCGCGTCCAACGATCTGCGGAACACGCTCGAGGAAGAGATCCGCGTCGAGGAGACGCCTCCGCCCGCGCCGGAGAAGCCCAAGGCGGCCGAGCCGGCGCAGGTTCCCGAGAGCGGAAATACCGGCGCGTAGCCGGTGAGGTCGGTTCCCGGCGTCAGGGCCGGGCACTCGCCGCGGATGCGCGGCGGTTTTCTCCATGTCGCTGGTTCCGGTCCCAGACCCCGACGCTGACGAGCCGCTCGACGATGCCGACGAGACCGGCGGCAGGATGTCGTTTCTGGAGCACCTCGACGAGCTCCGGAAGCGCCTGCTGATCTCCGTCGCGGCGCTGCTCGGCGGCTTCCTGGCCGCGTTCTCCGTCATCTCGTACATCTTCGAGTTCATCATGCGGCCGCTGCAGGAGATACTGCCGGAAGGCGGCCGCCTCGTGTACACCGAGCCGACCGAGGCGTTCTTCCTGTACATCAAGATCGCCGCGCTGGCCGGCCTCGTGCTGGCCATCCCGATCATCCTGTACCAGATGTGGCAGTTCGTCGCGCCGGGCCTCTACGCCCGCGAGAAGAAGTTCGCCATCCCGTTCGTCTTCTTCGCGTCGGTCTTCTTCGTCGGCGGCGCCCTGTTCTCGCACTACATGCTGTTCCCGTGGGCCTGGACGTTCCTGGCGGGGTTCACGACGGACTACATGGAGTTCTTCCCCCGCATCCAGCCGGCGTTCTCGCTGTACGTCAAGCTCCTGCTCGCCTGCGGCGTGGTCTTCCAGATGCCGACGGTGGTCTTCTTTCTCGCCCGCGTCGGCGCCGTGACGCCCGGCTTCCTGGTGCGGAACACCAAGTACGCGATTCTCCTCATCTTCGTCTTCGCGGCGGTGCTCACGCCGACGGGCGACCCGGTCACGCTGTCCCTGATGGCGATGCCGATGGTCGCCCTCTACGGACTCAGCATCGCGATTGCGTGGGCGGTCCAACCGCGGCGGGACGACTGACGCGCGCCGCGCGGACCCGGGCCCGCGCGTTGACTTGCCCGATTTCACGCGCGATACTTACCTCATCCAACTGTCATGCGCTCGCTATCAGGAAGTGTTTCGATGAAACGAAACCTTGTCGTTGCAGGCGTCAGCGCCTGCCTGATCGCCCTGCTCGCGGTGCCCGCGGCCGCCCAGAACGGGGATGCCACCCGGCCCGGCGGGTCGACGTTCCTCGGTGACACCGGCCTGTGGTTCGTGCCGACGGCGGAGATTCTGGCCGGCGGCTCGGTCGCGGCCAGCGGCCAGCTCGTCAACCTCAACCGGGAGCAGGGATTCAGCAACATCCAGCACGTGGCCGGCACGTTCGCGGTCGGGGTCGGCGGCCGGGTCGAGGTCTTCGGTTCGGTCCGCTTCCTCACCCGCATCGACCGGGACATCCGACCGCTGTTCGGAGCGGGCCTCTCCCCGGCCACGATGCGGCGCCACGGCGGCGTGCTCAACGACTACCCGACGGTCAGGCAGGCGTTCAGCGGCAACCAGTTCGGCGACGTGGCCGTGGGCGTGAAGATCAACCTGCTGTCGGAGGAGCGCCAGGCGCCGGTGGCGTTCGCGCTGCGCGGCTTCGTCGAGCTGCCGACGGGCGACGAGCTGACCGGCACGACCAGCGGCCAGATGAACGGCGAGGTCGACCTGGTCGTCAGCAAGGCGGCCGGCAACGTCGAGATCGCCGGCTTCGGCGGCTTCGCCTTCCGCTCGGATCCCGCCGGCATCGACGTCGCCAACGGCATCGCGTGGGGTTTCGGCCTCGGCGCGCCGGTGCGCGGCCCCGTGCAGGTCTTCGGCGAGATCGGCGGCGAGGCGTACCTCAGCGACATGGTGACCCTGAGCGAGCCGCTGCTGGCGATGGACGGCAGCATGTCGCCGCTCATGACGACGCTCCGGAGCCCGCTCGACGTCACCGTGGGCCTGCGCTGGAACGGCCCGTCGGG
>CAZMWA010000248.1:0-38205 GCA_964569405.1 uncultured Vicinamibacteraceae bacterium
GCAGCCGCGCGACCGTGCTGGGCGCCGGCGGCGCCGCGCGCGGCGTGGCGGTGGCGCTGGATGGCGCCGGGGCGCAGGTGACCGTCCGCGCGCGCAACACCGCCCGCGCCACTGGTGTCGCACGGCTGGTCGGCGCCCGCGCCGGCGCGCTGCCGCCCCCGGCCGGCTCGTGGGACCTGCTCGTCAACACGACCCCGGTCGGCACCGTCCCCGGCGTCGCGGAAAGCCCGCTGCCCGGAGGCCCGTTCGACGGCCGACTGGTGTACGACCTGGTCTACAACCCGTCCCCGACCCGCCTGCTGGCGGAAGCGTCGGCCGCCGGCTGCGGCGTCCTCGGCGGGCTGCCGATGCTGGTGGCGCAGGCCGTCAGGCAGTTCGAATGGTGGACAGGCAAGCCGGCGCCGCGCGAGGTGTTCGCCGTCGCGGCGCAGCGGCGGCTCGCCGCAACGGAAGACCAGGACGGGGCAGCATGATGCAGGACACGTCGTTCGACGAGTTTCGGGAGCGTGCAGGCGACGGCACCTTCGTGCCCATCTGCAAGGAGGTGATGGCCGACCTGCTGACGCCCGTGTCGGCGTTCCTCAAGGTCGCCGAGCATGCCGACAACGCCTTCCTGCTGGAGAGCGTCGAAGGGGGCGAGCGGCTGGCGCGCTACTCGTTCCTGGGCAAGGACCCGTTCATGGTGCTGCGGGCCCGCGACGGGCGCACGGTCATCGAGCGCGGCGCGGAGCGCGAGGAGCGCGCCGAGCCCTTCATCGACACGCTGCGCGATGTGATGGGGCGCTGCCGCTCGCCGTGGGTGCCCGGGCTGCCGCGGTTCACCGGCGGGGCCGTCGGGTTTCTGGGCTACGAGGCGGCCGGCTGGTTCGAGCCGTCCCTCGAGCGGGCCTGGGCGAAGCACGGCAAGACGGCCGGAACCGGCCGCGAGCTGGCCGCCTTCATGCTGTTCGACACGATTCTCGCGTTCGACCACGTGAAGCACCGGATTCTCATCATCGCCAACGCCGCCGTCGGCGACGGCGGCGATCTGCGGGACCACTACGACTTCGCGCAGACGCGGATCCGGTTCCTCGAGCGCGAGCTGCGGCGCAGCCTGTCCGAACGCGACGCCGCACCGGACGACCACTTCGAGGTGCGCTCGAACACGACGCGCGAGGCGTTCGAGGACGGCGTGCGGACCGCCAAGGAGTACATCCGCCGGGGCGACATCTTCCAGGTCGTGCTCTCGCAGCGGTTCGAGGCCGACGTGACGGTCGACCCGTTCACCGTGTACCGCACGCTGCGGTACGTGAACCCGTCGCCGTACATGTTCTTCATCCGGATGGGTGCGCGCGTCCTCGTCGGGTCGTCGCCGGAAATGCTCGTGCGCGCGGAGGGGCCGCGCGTCGAGACGCACCCGATAGCCGGCACGCGGCCGCGAGGACCCGACGACGCCGAAGATGCGCGGCTGGCCGCGGAGCTGCAGCAGGACGAGAAGGAGCGGGCGGAGCACGTCATGCTGGTGGACCTGGGACGCAACGATCTAGGGCGCGTGTGCCGGTTCGGGACCGTGCGGGTGCCCACCTACATCACGCTCGAGCGCTATTCCCACGTCATGCACCTCGTCTCGCGCGTGGAGGGGGAGCTGGCGCCCGGCCAGGACCGTCTCGACGCGCTGGCCGCCTGCTTTCCGGCGGGCACGGTGTCCGGCGCGCCCAAGATCCGGGCCATGGAGATCATCGCGGATCTCGAGCCCACCACGCGCGGCCCGTACGCGGGCGCCATCGGCTACCTCGACTTCGCCGGGCACCTGGACTGCTGCATCACCATCCGGACCATCCTCATCGAGGACGGCAAGGCCTACGTCCAGGCCGGCGCCGGCATCGTCGCCGACTCGATCCCGGCCGCCGAGTTCAAGGAGACCTGCGACAAGGCGTCGGCGCTGTTGCGCGCGCTCGAGATGGCCCAGCGCGGCCGCGGGCCGACGAGCATGGGAGTGAGCTGAGCGTCATGGTGCTCGTGATCGACAACTACGACTCGTTCACCTACAACCTCGTGCAGTACCTCGGCGAGCTCGGCGCCGACCCGCTCGTGCGGCGCAACGACGCCGTGTCGTGCGACGAGGTCGCGGCGCTCGGGCCGCGGCACATCGTCATCTCGCCGGGGCCGGGCCGGCCGGAGGACGCCGGGGTCACGGTGCCGCTCATCCGGGCCTGCGCCGCCGCGATCCCGATCCTGGGCGTCTGCCTCGGCCACCAGGCGATCGGCCAGGCGTTCGGGGCTTCCATCGTCCCCGCGCCGGCGTTGCGCCACGGCAAGCGGTCGACGGTCGAGCACGACGGGCGCGGCGTCTTCGCCGGCCTCGATCAGCGCTTCTCCGCCGGCCGCTATCACTCGCTGGCCGTCGCCGAGCAGCCCTGGCCGAACGTGCTCGAGATTGCCGCCCGGGCCGTCGATGATGGGACCATCATGGGAATCAGGCACCGCGACCATCCCGTCCACGGCGTGCAGTTTCACCCCGAGTCCGTGCTGACGTCCGAGGGACGGCAGGTGCTGCGCAACTTCCTGGGGATCTAGATGTTTGCCGGACTCCTCGAGAAGCTGCGGCGGCGGCGCGATCTGACGGAGGAGGAGGCGGCCGCGGCGATGACGGAGATCATGGCCGGCCGGGCCGCCCCGTCGCAGATTGCCGGCCTGCTCGTCGGCCTGTCGATGAAGGGCGAGCGCCCGGGCGAGATCGTCGGTTTGGCCAGGACCATGCGCGCGGAGTCGGTCGCGCTGTCACGCGCCTTCAGCGGCGTGTTCGACACCTGCGGGACCGGCGGCGACGGCCTGGGCACGTTCAACGTGTCGTCGCTCGCCGCGCTGGTGCTGGCCGCGTGCGGCGTCCGGGTGGCGAAGCACGGCAACCGCTCGGTGTCGAGCCGCTGCGGCAGCGCCGACCTGTTCGCGGCGCTGGGCGTCGACATAGCCGCCGCGCCGGCGGTGGTCGAGCGCTGCCTGGCCGACGTCGGCATCGCCTTCTTCTTCGCGCCCACGTTCCATCCGTCGATGCGGCATGCCGGCCCGACGCGGCGCGAGCTGGGCGTGCGCACGGCGTTCAATCTGCTGGGGCCGCTCACGAATCCGGCCGGCGCGACCCGGCAGGTGATCGGCGTGCCGAGCCCCGAGTACACGGACCTGATCGCCCACGCCCTCGTGCGGCTCGGATCCGAGCACGCCTGGGTGGTGCACGGCGCGGAGGGGCTCGACGAGATCTCGGTCGGCGGTCACACGAAGGTCTCGGAATGCCGGAACGGCGCGGTGCATACGTTCTACCTGCACCCGGGCGACTTCGGGGTGGAGCCTGCGCCGCTGGAGCGCCTGCGGGCCGCGGACCTCGAGGCGAGCGTGGCGCTGGCCCGCAGCGTGCTGGACGGCGGGGGCGGCGCCGCCCGCGACTTCGTGGTGGTGAACGCGGCCGCCGGCCTGTTCGTCGCCGGCCGGGCGCCGTCGCTCCGTGAAGGCGCGCGGATGGCGGCCGGCGTCCTCGACGACGGATCGGCCGCGGCCAAGCTGCGCGAGCTGGCGGACGCCTCGACGGCGGCAGGGGAGTCATGAGCAGGGTCGAGGACGCCGCCGGGCGGGGGCAGGCGGCGCGAGCTCCGGATCTGCTCGCGGCGATCGTGGCCGCCACCCGGCGCGAGGTGCTGCTGCGCGAGGAGCAGGTGAGCAGGGCGGCCCTGGAGCAGGCGGCGGCGCGCCGCACGCCGCGCGCCGCCGCGTTTCGGGCCGGTCTGGCCGCGGGCGGCCGCTTCAACGTCATCGCCGAGTGCAAGCGGCGGTCGCCGTCGCGGGGCATCCTGCGCGCGGACTACCGGCCGGAGCGGATCGCGCGCGAGTACGCGGCCGCCGGCGCCGCGGCGGTGTCCGTGCTGACGGAGCCGACGTTCTTCGACGGCAAGCTCGGTGACCTCGCGGCCGTGCGGGCAGCCACCGACCTGCCGCTGCTGCGCAAGGACTTCATCGTGTCGCGCTATCAACTGGTCGAGGCGCGCGCGGCGGGGGCCGATGCCGTGCTGCTGATCGTGGCCGCGCTCGACGAGTCCCGGCTGCAGCGGCTGCACCGCGCGGCCGAGGAGTACGAGCTGGCCGTGCTCGTCGAGGTCCACGACGCCGCCGAGCTGTCGCGCGCGCTCGACGCCGGGGCGCGGATCGTCGGAGTGAACAACCGCAATCTGCGGACGCTGGAGGTCGACATCGACGCGTCGCACGCGCTCATCGACCGGATCCCGGCCGCAACGGTCTCCGTGGCCGAGAGCGGGCTGCGCAGCAGTCCGGACCTGGTCCGGCTGCGCCGGGCCGGGTACGACGCCTTCCTCATCGGCGAGTCGCTGATGACCCGTGAGCGACCCGGCGCGGCGCTGGCGGCGTTGCTGCGGGGTGCGGCCGCGGCGGCATGACATGGTGAAGGTCAAGGTCTGCGGCATCACGCGGCTGTCGGATGCGTTGCTGGCCAGCGACCTGGGGGCGTCCGCGATCGGGTTCGTCTTCTGGGAGCGCAGTCCGCGGGCGATCGAGCCGCGGTCGGCCGCGCGCATAGCGGCGCGGGTGCCGGCCGACGTGGCGCCGGTCGGCGTGTTCGTCGACGCGTCGCCGGCGTGGGTCCGCGACGTCGTGCAGCGCGTGGGCCTGGCGGCGGTCCAGTTGCACGGCGACGAACAGGTCGAGCAGTGGGCCGACCTGCCGGCGCGCGTCATCAAGGCGGTGGGCCTGCGCTCGGCGGCCGATGCGCAGGCGGCGCTGCGGCTGCCGGCGCACGTGACCGTGCTGCTCGACGGGCACGACCCCGTCCGGCGCGGCGGCACGGGACGGACGCTCGACTGGGCGCTCGCCGCCGAGGTGGCCCGCGGGCGCCGGACGTTCCTGGCCGGCGGGCTGCGGCCCGAGAACGTGACGGCGGCGATCGCGGCGGTCGGCCCGTACGGCATCGACGCGTCGTCGGGACTCGAGGCGTCGCCGGGCGTCAAGGCGCCGGCCAGGCTGCGGGCATTCTTCGCCGCGGTGCGGGGCGCGGCGGCCGGAAGGATGGTGGACGAAACGCATGGGTAATGCTGCTGACGCGCCGCTGCCCGTGTTCGGGCAACGAGACCCGGACGAGCGCGGCTACTTCGGGCCGTACGGCGGCCGCTTCGTGCCGGAGACGCTCGTCGAGCCCGTCGAGGCGCTCGAGCGCGCCTACCTCGCGGCCCGGCGGGATCCGGCGTTCGGCCGGGATCTGTCCGCGCTGCTGACACGCTACGCGGGCCGCCCGACCTCGCTCTGGGAAGCCGCGCGGCTGGCGGCCGATGCCGGCGGGGCACGCCTCTTCCTCAAGCGCGAGGACCTCGCGCACACCGGCGCCCACAAGATCAACAACGCGCTCGGCCAGGCACTGCTGGCCGTCCGCATGGGCAAGCGGCGCGTGGTGGCGGAAACCGGCGCCGGCCAGCACGGCGTGGCGACGGCCACCGCGTGTGCGCTGCTGGGGCTCCGCTGCGAGGTCTACATGGGCACGGAGGACATGCGGCGGCAGGCGCTCAACGTCGTGCGCATGAATCTGCTGGGCGCGACGGTGACCGGCGTCGAGGGGGGCAGCCGCACGCTCAAGGACGCCATCAACGAGGCGATGCGCGACTGGGTCACGAACGTCGGAGACACCTACTACCTGCTGGGATCGGTGCTCGGCCCGCACCCGTACCCGCTGATGGTCAGGGAGTTTCAATCGGTGATCGGGCGGGAGGCGCGCGCGCAGTTCGTGGCCCAGGTCGGCCGGGTTCCCGATGTCGTCGTCGCCTGCGTCGGCGGAGGCAGCAACGCGCTCGGCATATTCGACGGCTTCGTCGCCGACGAAGCCGTCCGGCTCGTCGGCGTGGAAGCCGGGGGCGAAGGGCTGGCGCCGGGACGTCACGCCGCGCGCTTCGCCACGGGGGCCGCCGGCGTGCTGCAGGGCACCCGCAGCTACGTGCTCCAGGATGTTCACGGCAACATCGATCCGACCCATTCGGTCTCGGCGGGACTGGACTACGCCGCGGTCGGTCCCGAGCACGCCTGGCTGCGCGACCTGGGACGGGCGGAGTACACGCACGTCTCCGACGCCGAGGCGCTGGCCGCGTTCGAACGTCTCGGCCGCCTGGAAGGGATTCTCCCCGCGCTCGAGTCGGCCCACGCGGTGGCGTACGCCTGCCGCTTGGCGGCGGAGCTCGGCACAGGCCGCACGGTCCTGATCAACCTGTCGGGTCGGGGCGACAAGGACGTGGAGACGATCAGCGGCCGCGCGGGCGGACAGGGAGCCTAGATGTCGCGTATCGACGAGACATTCGCACGGTTGCGTTCGGATGGCCGGACAGGACTGGTGACGTTCGTGACCGCCGGGGACCCGGACATGGAACGCTCGGCACTCGTGCTCGAGACGCTGGACCGGGCGGGGGCGGACGTGCTCGAGGTGGGCATCCCGTTCTCCGATCCCCTGGCGGACGGACCCGCGATTCAACGCGCGTCGGAGCGGGCCCTCGCGGCCGGCGCGACGCTGGCGTCGAGCCTGGACCTGATAGGGCGCGTCCGGCCCCGGATCGAGGCCGCGGTGGTCATCTTCAGCTACGCCAATCCGGTGCTCGCGATGGGACTCGACCGCTTCGTCCGGCGCGCGGCCGACGCGGGCGTCGACGGTGTGCTGGTACTCGATCTGCCGATCGAGGAGGCCGACGAGCTGCGCGACGCGGCGGCCAGCGTGGCCATCGATCCCATCTTCCTCCTGAGTCCGACGACCACGGAGGCGCGTATTCGGCGCGCCGCAGCGCTGGGCCGGGGCTTCCTGTACGGCATCTCGCGATTGGGCGTCACCGGCGAGCGCGATACGATTGCAGCGGGCGCCCGCGAGCTGGTGGGGCGCATCCGGGCGGTCACCGAGCTGCCCGTCGCCCTCGGTTTCGGCATCTCGCGTCCCGAGCACGTGGCCCAGGTCGGGGCCTGGGCCGACGCCGCGGTGGTCGGGAGCGGGCTGGTGAACACGGTGGCGAGGGCGTCGCAGGGCGGGGACCTGGCCGGCGAAGTGGACCGCTACATACGCTGGTTGAAGGGCGGGAGCGCGACAAGCTGATGACCGACAAGCCGAAGGATCCGGCCGACGGCCAGGACGGCGCGGCCGGGAACGCAACGGGGCAGATGCGGCAGTTTCGGGAGCGCATCGACCGGCTGGACGCCGAGATCGTCCGGTTGCTCAACGCGCGCGCGGAATGCGCCCTGGCGCTCGGCCGGATCAAGGAGGCGGTCGGTCTGGACACTTACCAGCCGGAACGGGAGCTGGCGGTGCTCGAGCACGCCCGGGCGGCGAACGACGGGCCGCTCGACGCCGGCGCCATCACGCGCCTGTTCGAACGCATCATCGACGAGAACCGCCGCCTCGAGCGGCTGGCGGAGTGCAAGGACACCCACCCGTAGGAGGTTGCAGGACTCATGGTTGTGGTAATGGAGGAGCGGGCGTCGGAGGATCAGATACAACACATCATCGCGACGCTCGTCGACAAGGGATTCGACGTCCACCGCTCGACCGGCGCGCTGCGGACCGTGCTCGGCGCCGTCGGCGGCAATCGATCGTTCGACGAGCGGTTGATCGAGGTCATGGACGGTGTGCACGAGGTGCTGCGGATCACGGAGCCCTACAAGCTGGCGAGCCGGACGTTCAAGCCCGAGCCGACCGTCGTGTCGATCGGCGACGTCCGGATCGGGGGCGACGAAGTGCTGGTCATCGCCGGCCCCTGCTCGGCGGAATCCGAGGAGCAGGTGGAAGCCGCCGCCGCCGTGCTGGCCAAGGCGGGCGCGAAAATGCTGCGTGGCGGCGCCTTCAAGCCCCGGAGCTCGCCGTACAGCTTTCAGGGGTTGGGCGAGGAGGGGCTCAAGCTGCTCCGCTCGGCCGCCGACCGGCACAACCTCAAGCTCGTGTCCGAGGTCATGGACATCAGTCAGATCGAGCTCGTCGCGCGCTATGCCGACATGCTGCAGGTCGGCGCCCGCAACATGCAGAACTTCACGCTCCTGCGCGAGCTCGGCCGCGTCCGGACGCCGGTGCTGCTCAAGCGGGGCATCTCCGCGACGATCGAGGAGTGGCTCCTGTCGGCCGAGTACGTGCTCTCCGGCGGCAACACCGACGTGGTGCTGTGCGAGCGGGGCATTCGAACGTTCGAGCGGTACACCAGGAACACGCTCGACATCTCGGCGGTCCCGGTGATCCACAAGCTGAGCCACCTGCCGATCATCGTGGACCCGAGCCATGGCATCGGGCTGCGGGACAAGGTCGCGCCGATGGCCCGCGCGGCGGTGGCGGCCGGTGCGGACGGCCTGATCATCGAGGTCCATCCCGATCCGGACCATGCCCTCAGCGACGGCGCGCAGTCGCTGTTCCCGGGCCAGTTCGAGCACCTGATGGCCGAGCTCCGGATCATCGCGCCGGCCATCGGCCGCAGCATCTGCGTCGAGCCCGTTCCACGCCGCAGGTGGGGGACCTGATCGCCGGCATGGCAGAGACGAGCCGCCGTCTGCCCGTCATCCAGCCGGGCGCGTCCTCGACGGAGCCCCCGGTCTTCGACAAGGTCGCGATCATCGGGCTCGGCCTCGTCGGCGGATCGATTGCGCTGGCCGCCCGCGAGCGCTGGCCGGGCGGCCTGGTGATCGGCGTCGATCGCAAGGACGTGCTCGAGCTGGCCATGGTCCGCCACGCCATCGACGTGGCGGCCGACGACCCGGTCGTGATCGCGGAGGCGGAGCTGGTCATCCTGGCCGCGCCCGTGCGGCAGAACCTCGAGCTGCTGGCAGCCCTGGACGACCAGGTCCCCGGATCCGCCATCGTGACGGACGTCGGCAGCACGAAGCGCGAGATCGTCGCGCGCGCGCAGTCGCTGCCGCCGCGCTTCACGTTCGTGGGCGGGCATCCGCTCGGCGGGGCCCCGCGCGGCGGACTCGGCAACGCGCGCCCGGATCTGTTCGTCGACCGGCCCTGGCTGTTCACGCCGACCAGCGATGCCGACTGCCCGGCGCTGGAACGCCTGCAGCAGTTCGTGGCCGGACTCGGCGCGCGGCCGCACCTCATGTCGCCGGCCCAGCACGATCGCCTGCTGGCGTTTCTGAGCCATCTCCCGCAGCTCACCGCCAGCGCGCTGATGCACGTGGTCGGGACCGCCGCGGGCGCGGACGGCCTGGCCCTGACCGGGCGCGGTCTCGTCGACACCACCCGTCTGGCCTCGAGCCCGGTGAGCGTCTGGCGGGACATCTGCGCGAGCAACGCCGACGAGCTCGGCCCCGCGCTCGACACGTTGATCGCGGAGCTGCGGCAACTGCGCGCGCAGCTCGAGACCGGCGGCGCCGTCGACCGCGTCTTCGAATCGGCCGCGGCCTGGCGCGCCGTCCTGGCCGAGCGCGGCGGCCGGCGGCAGCCCGGGTCCTGAGCCCGCGCGGCCGGGGGATGACCCGTGCGTGGAGACGCCGTGCGGGCGGCCAGCCTCACGATCCGGCGCGCTGCCGTGGACGCCATCCGCCGGCACGCCGCCGACGACCTGCCGAACGAATGCTGCGGCCTCCTGATCGGCGGCCCCGGCTCGGTCGAACGCGCCCTGCGCGCGCGCAACCTGCGTCCCGCGCCCAACCGCTACCTCGTCGATCCAGCCGACCACTGCGCCGCGCTGCGCAAGGCGCGCGCCAGCGGACTCCAGGTCGTCGGCGTCTACCACTCGCACCCCGCCGGCTCCCTCCGGCCGTCGGCCGTCGACCTGCGGGAGGCGTCGTACCGCGAGTTCGTCTACCTGATCGTCTCGCCGCGCCCAGCGGCAGACGGAACCCCGAACCTGGCCGCGTACCACCTCACCGCCGACGGCTTCGAGGAGATCCAGGTAGAGATCGCGAGCCAGGAGTCAACCCGTAGAACGGCGCAGACTCCGTAAGGCGCGCACAGCGCGCTTCGGCGGAAGCGGCGCGGGGCGCAGGGATCCCCGCAAGCGAACGCCGGGGGTCCGGGGCAAAGCCCCGTCTGATTCATGCTACCCCCGGGGGTTCGAGGTGCCAGCCCCGCCCAATCGCAGCGCCGGCTCAGCCGGCGCAAGGCGCGCACAGCGCGCCTCGGCGGGAGCGGCGCGGGGCTATGGGGTCCCCGCAAGCGGACGCCGGGGGCTTGGGGCGCAGCCCCATCTCGATCCGGATGCTAACGACCGAAGCGGCCGCCGCGCAGCTCGACGACGGTGCGCGCCGACGCGACCGTGTCGCCGCGCCTCTTCAGGTTGATGCGCACTTCGTAGCGCCCGCCGTAGTCGAAGCGCCGGCGCTGGGAATAGCGGCGGCGAATCTTCGTGGCGCCGGGCTCGTACGGCTCGCAGTCCGGCGTCGTCTCGGAGCGGGTATCGTCGTCCCAGTCCCACTCGACAGTCGCGCAGTAGAGGTCCTCGTAATCGTCGGCCCCGCCCCGCAACTGCGCCACGAACAGGATCTCGGCAGGCGCGAAGGCGACGCGCGGCGAGGCGCGCAGCGACAGCTCGGGCCGTTCGTCTCCGCCACGCTGCGCCTGCCCCACGAAGCCGGGCTGGGTCGCACTGGCCCACAGCAGCGCCCCAAGGAGCGCCAGAAGCGGCCGACGGAAGCTGCCGGAAGATGACGCTGGCATGCCTGCAAGCCTACCGCAGAGCGTCCCCGGTGTGAAGTCGGAACACGGCGGGCGGCTACTATAATGCACGGATGCCCAGCACGCCGGATACACGCGTTACGCAACTGGAGCCAGCCGTTCGGGGAATCTCCGCGGCGCCGCCGACGGTGGCCTGCGATCTCCTGCTCGTGCCGGTCTTCGAGGACGACACCCTGGCCGATCTCGCCGGGTTGGACGAGGCGGCCGGCGGGGAAGTGGGCCGTGCGCGCGCCTCGGGCGAGTTCAGGCCCAAGCCGAACGAGCTGTTCGTCACGCGGCTGGGCGGCGGACAGTGGCAGGCGGCCAGGGTCGGACTGCTCGGCCTCGGCGCCGCGGGTCCGGATGGCGAAGCCCGCCTCCGCGCCGCGGCGGCCAGGGCGCTGCGGGCGGCGCGGCAGCAGCGCGCGCAGACGGTGGCCTTTCTCCTGCGCGGCGCCGTCGAGGCGGAGCGGGCCGCCCGGGCGGTCACCGAGGGCGCGCTGCTGGGCAGCTTCGACGACCGGCGCTTCAAGACCGACGACGAGGATGTCGCGCCGCGCGTGCAGCGCTGCGACATCGTGTGTCCGGACGCCGCCGCGACCGAGGTGCAGCGGGCGGTCGAGGTCGGACGAACGCTGGGGGAGGCGTCGAATCGCGCCCGGGAGCTGGCCAACGCGCCGGGCAACCTGCTGACACCCCGCGCCTTCGCCGATCAGGCCCGCGCGCTGCTGGCTGACACCGGCGTCGCGGTCGAGATTCTGGACGAGGCTGCCATCGGGCGCCTCGGCATGGGGCTGCTGCTGGGCGTCGCCCGCGGCAGCGCCGAGCCGCCGCGCCTGATCGTCATGCGCCATGAGCCGCCCGGCGCGCCGGCGTCGCCGGTGCTCGGCCTGGTGGGCAAGGGGGTGACCTTCGACAGCGGCGGGGTGTCGCTCAAGCCGGCCGACGGGATGGAATGGATGAAGGACGACATGGCCGGCGGCGCCGCGGTCGTGTGCGCGATGCGGGCCATCGGCGGGCTCGGTCTGGGAACGCGGGTGATCGGCATCGTGCCGGCCACGGAGAACATGCCCGGCGGGCGGGCGACCAAGCCCGGAGACGTGCTGACGGGCGCCAGCGGCACGACCGTGGAAGTCGTCAACACCGATGCGGAAGGCCGGCTCATTCTCGGCGACGCGCTGTGGTATGCGCGCGAGCTCGGTGCGACGCATCTGGTCGACGTGGCGACGCTGACCGGGGCCTGCGTCGTCGCCCTGGGCAAGGCCGCGAGCGGACTGTTCGGCCAGCCGCAGTCGTGGGTGGGAGCCGTGCAGCGCGCGGGCGAGCGCGCGGGCGAGCGGGTGTGGCCCATGCCGCTGTACGAGGACTACCGGGAACAATTGCGCTCCGAGACCGCGGATCTGATGAACATCGGCGGCCGCGAGGCGGGAGCCTGCACCGCGGCGGCCTTCCTGCGCGTGTTCGCCGGCGATACGCCCTGGGCGCACCTCGACATCGCCGGCACGGCGTGGGCGAGCGACTCGCGCTCCGGTCAGCCGAAGGGGGCGACCGGCGTCATGGCGCGCACGCTGGTCGAGCTGGCGAGCGCCCGCGAAAGCTGGTAGGCTCGGATTCTCCGCTGGCGGTCGTCGACATGCTGTCCCAACCCCCGACGCCGTTCGTGTACGAGGTGGTCGAGCCCACGACCGCGCAGACGACCGTGGTCGACGTGGTCCTGGGCGCCGTGGCCGTCGCCGGCGCCGTGGCCGTCGTCGCCCTGGTGCTCGGTCTGGCGTTGGCCGGCCTGATGATCGGGATCCGCCGGATGCGCGGCGACGACGGGTTGACGGGCCGCGACCGCGAGGGCGCCAGCCTCCGCCTGGGCGGCTAGCGGACGCCGGGGGCTTGGGGCGCAGCCCCATCCAAATTCAGTCCTGTTGCGCCAGCCGCGCAACGGGTTGCAGGCGGTTGCGGTAGCGGAGGATACCCTCGAAGAGGGCGTCGGCGATGCGGTCGCGGTAGTCGTCGGTTGCGAGCAGGCGCGCCTCGCGGCTGTTCGACAGGAACGAGACCTCCGCCAGGACGCTCGGCATGCGGGCGCCGATGAGGACGATGAACGGCGCCTGCTTGACGCCCAGATCCGGGACGTCCGGGTCGGCCTGCCGCAGCGCGGCCACCATGGCATGCTGGATGACGCCCGCGAAGTCACGGGATTCGTTCGCCTTGCTGTTGCTGGCGATCGTTTCCAGCAGATCCCCCAGGTTGTTCATCGTGCCGCCTCCGGCCACGTTCTCCCGCGCAGCGATGCGCTCGGCGTTCGGGTCGGGCGCGAAGTTCAGGAAGTAGGTCTCGACGCCGCGCGCGTGGCTCTTGTGGCTGGCGTTGGCGTGAATCGAGAGAAACAGGTCGGCCTGCACGCGGTTCGCCAGGGCCGTGCGCTCGCGCAGCGGAATGTACGTGTTGTCGCGGCGGGTCAGCACGACCTCGATTCCCGGCTGCGTCAGGAGCCGCCGCTCGAGCCGCCGCGCGATGTCGAGCACGACCTCGGACTCGCGCAGCCCGTGCCCGAGCGCGCCGGGATCGTGCCCGCCGTGGCCGGGATCGATGACGATGCGCGAGACCTGCAGTCCCAGTTGCCGGGCCAGCGAGAAGGCGCCCGTCTCGCCCGGCAACGGCGTCGGCCACGCCGACTCGGGGCCGGCAGCGGTCGCGACCGCCGCGCGCGCCGGCGCCGGCGCGACCGCGGAGCGCTCCTCCCGCAGCGCCTCGGCCACGACATGGAGTGGCGAGCGCGGGGCGTGCATCAGCGCGGCCAGCGCCGGCTGCAGCGGGGTGGCGGGCACCGCGCGGCGGAACTCCGGACGCCGGCAGTCGATAACCACGCGATAGGGCTCGTACACCGTGAAGATGCTGCAGGCGTCCGCGTCCGCCGTGTCGATCACCACCCGGGTGGTGCGGTTCGGATGGCGGCCGAGCCTGATCCCGTGCACGCTGCGGTGGCCGTCGTCGAAGGTCAGGACGGCGTCGCGGAGCCCGGCGAGGGCGTCCGTGTGCGGAAAGTCGAAGAACAGGCGGTCCGGGTCCGCAAGCTGCTCCGAGTGGAACGGCACGTCGCGATCGAGACGAATCAGCACCCGCACCACGTCGTCCCAGACCTCGCGGTCGATCGCGGTCAGTCGCGCGAAACGGGTCAGCGCCTCCAGTTGGCTGCGCCGCTCGGTCACTCGCGCGGCAAACGGACTGCCGTGATGGAAGCGTGCGAGCCGGCGCAGCAGCCGGATCCCGACCTCGAGGTCGAGGTCGTCGCGGTACCGGTCGTAGGCCTCGACCGCGAGTCCCGCGGCCTGCCAGAGGGCACGATCCTGATAATCGCTCGCCGGAAAGGCGATCACGATCGATTCGTAAGCCGCGATGAGGTCCCGGAATTCGCCCGCCGCCGGCCTGGCGCCGGGTTGGCGCAGGTTTCGCTCCCGGGCGAGCGCGTCCTGGTAGCGCTCGGCCGGCGATTGGCCGGCTGCCTGCATCGGCGACATCAGCCACACGCCGGCGACAGCGGCGATCACGGTCAGCGACAGGCACGATCTGGTCATAGAGGCAGCCGCGGCGATCCCGGTGCCGCGTGAGATCTATCGACCGACGACGACCCGAACCTTACCCGCTAGCGGGGCTGCAGGTCGACTTCCTCGAAGTAGTCCTGCTTGACGAGCACCTCGCGCGCCTTGCCGGATGCGGCTGCCGAGACGAGCCCGTCGGCCTCCATCATGTCGACGAGCCGCGCGGCGCGGCTGAAGCCGATGCGCAGGCGGCGCTGCAGGTAGGAAATCGACGCCTGTCCGCTCGATACCACGATGCGCGCGGCCTGATCGTACAGGTCGTCGCGATCGAAATCGGGGGTGCCGGCCGGCTGCTCCTCCTCGGTGATGGTGTCGTCGTAGCCCGGCTTGCCCTGCTTGCGCAGGAAACTGGCCAACCGTGCGGTCTCCTGTTCCGAGATGTACGGACCGTGGAGTCGCACGGTGCGGGAGGAGGACGGCGGCGCGTACAGCATGTCGCCCTTGCCGAGCAACTGCTCCGCGCCGTTCGCGTCGAGGATGGTCCGGGAGTCGACCTTGGACGAAACACGGAACGCGATCCGCGACGGAAAGTTGGCCTTGATCAAGCCGGTGATGACATCGACCGACGGGCGCTGGGTGCAGAGGATCAGGTGAATGCCCACGGCGCGCGCCATTTGCGCCAGGCGGGCGATCGACTCTTCGACGTCGTTGCCGGCCACCATCATGAGATCCGCCAGCTCGTCGATGGCGACGACGATGAACGGCAACGGCTTCAGCTCCTCGTCGCCGTCGGACGCGGCCTCGTTCCCGGACTCGCGCAGCCGGGCCGCGATGTTGCGGTTGTACTGCT
The DNA here is from genome assembly GCA_964569405.1 of uncultured Vicinamibacteraceae bacterium. Lineage (GTDB taxonomy): Bacteria > Acidobacteriota > Vicinamibacteria > Vicinamibacterales > UBA8438 > JAAXGX01. The sequence continues at coordinate 15,023 of CAZMWA010000248.1, forward strand.
CGATGTTGCGCACCCCCTCCGTGGCGAGCTGCTTGTAGCGGCTCTCCATCTCCCGCACCGCCCAGCGCAGCGCGTTGGCGGCTCGCTTCGGCTCGACGACGACCGGGGTGAGCAGATGCGGGATCTCCTCGTACATCCCGAGCTCGAGGCGCTTGGGATCGATGAGGATGAGACGGACGTCGTCCGGGGTGGACCGATACAGGACGCTGGTGAGTATCACGTTGAGGGCGACCGACTTGCCCGTCCCCGTCGAGCCTGCTATCAGCAGGTGCGGCATGCGGGTGAGATCGGTCACGACCGGCTCGCCGTGGATCGACTTGCCCAGCGCCAGCGTCAGCTTCGACGGCGAGTGCTGGTACGCGTCCGACTCCAGCATCTCGCGGATCGAAATCTCGTCGCGGACCTGATTCGGGATCTGTATGCCGACGGTCGACTTTCCCGGAATCCGCTCGATCAGCACCGACTCGGCCTGCATCGCGAGGCTGAGATCGTCGGCGAGCCGGGTCACCTTGCTGTACTTGACGCCCGCATCGGGCTTGAACTCGAACGTCGTGACCACCGGACCGGGGTGGCACTGCGAGACCGAACCCGCGACGGAGAACTCGCGGCACTTCTCCTCGAGCAGGGCGGCGTTGTCCATGAGCACGCGCTCGTCGAACTTCTGGACGGCCTTCGGGGAGTCGAGCAGGGCCAGGGGCGGGTGGACGAACGCACCGTTGCGCTGCTCCGTGGACGTCTTGAGCGGCAGATCCTCCAGGGGCAGCATGGGCGTCATGCCTGCCAGGTCCCCGGTCTCCTCCTCCTCGGGCGGAGCGGGCGGCGGCTCCGCCTTCTCCGGGCGCGCCGCGCGCGCAGGCGGCTGGCTCTTGGCCAGCACCTCGGCGCGCGCGGTCGATGCGCCGGCCTTCTCGAGGTGCTTGCGCACGACGCCCTGCCGCTGGCGGTCACGCCGACGCTTCGTCCACCATTGCCGCACGGTGCCGCGCGCATGCCCCAGGCCCCGGCCAAGGGCGCGCGCAGCCTGGATGAACAGGCGGCCGAAGGAGAACTGCGTCACCAGGATCAGGGCCAGCGACAACAGCGCCAGCAGGACGATGATGGAACCGGCGCGGTTCAGGTACGGGGCGAGCAGCCCGGTCATGCTTTCGCCGACGTACCCGCCGGCCCGCACCGTCCTGCCCAGCATGTCGACCGTGCCCAACGCGAGGCTCAGCAGCGTCGCGCTGCAGCCGAACAGCAGGATGGAACCGACGAGCTTCGTGTAGGCCGCGTCGATCTGCAGGCACCAGAAGTAGTACCAGCCGGCGACGACCAGCACCGCCGGCACGAGGTACGACGCCAGCCCGAAGACCTGGTACGAGACCTCCGCCAGGAAGGCGCCGGCCAGGCCGGCGAGATTCATCGGCGGCAGCTCGCCGCCGGCGTTGAAGAACCAGACCGCGTCCGTCGGGTCGTAGGTCACCAGGGCGATGAGCCAGACCGACGCCATCGCGAAGAACACGACTCCGAGGAACTCGCTTATCAGGTGTGGCAGCGCGGCTCGAGGCACGTCAGGTCTCCAGTATCACGGGCAAGACGAGCGGGCGGCGACCCGTCCGCTTGCGAAGGAAGCGTTGCAGCTCGACCCGGATCCGCTCCCGGACAAAGCACTGGTCGGTGCGCTCCTCGATGCTCTCGGCAGCGAGGACGCCACGGACGAACCCGGGCACCTCTTCGAGAGCGGCCTCGGTCCGGTCGTCGACGACGAAGCCGCGGGTGGTCACGGTCGGCTCGGCCTCGACCAGGCCGTCGCGCGGATTGATGGCGATGACCAGCACGACCACGCCGTCGCCGGCGAGATGGCGCCGGTCGCGCAGCACCTCGTCCGCAACCTCGCCCGCCCGCGTGCCGTCGATCAGCACGTGGCCGGCCGGCACCGTGTCGGCGATCCATCCGCCCTCCGCGTCGAAGCCGATCCGGCTGCCGTTCTCCACCAGCAGCACCGCGGCGCGACCGTTCGTGACCTGGTCGGCGACCTGCGCGTGACGGGCCAGGTAGCGATACTCGCCGTGAATCGGCACGAAGTAGCGTGGGCTGACCAGCGAGAGCATCAGCTTGAGCTCTTCCTCGCTGGCGTGTCCTGAGACGTGCACCGCCTTCACGCTCGGATCGACGCACCCGGCGCCCCGCCGCGCGATGTGATCCTGGAGCCGCCCGATCGCGCGCTGGTTGCCGGGAATGGCGCGGGCCGAGAAGACCACGACGTCGCCGCGTTCCAGCTTGACGTGGCGGTGGGCGTCGACGGCAATGCGCGAGAGCGCCGCGAGGGGCTCGCCCTGCGAGCCGGTGACGATGCACAGCACCTGCTCGGGTGCGTACTGCTCGACGTCGCGGTCCCGGATCTGGACGCCGGCCGGGATGTCGAGATAGCCGAGCCGCTGCGCGGCCGCCGCGTTCTGCTGCACGCCGCGGCCGACGAGAGCCACCTTGCGATTGAACCGCACCGCGAGGTCGACCAGGATCTGCACCCGGTGGAGACTCGAGGAGAAGGGCGCGACGACGAGCTTCCCGCGGGTGCCGGCGAAGATCTCCTCGAAGGCGGCGATGACGTCGCGTTCGGATCCGGAGTGTCCCTTGCGGGCGATGTTCGTGCTGTCGGCGAACAGGGCCAGCACGCCCTCCGTGCCCAGTTGGGCAAGGCGGCGGGTGTCGGCAGGCTCGCCGTCGACGGGCGTCTGATCGAACTTGAAATCGCCGGTGTGCACGATGGTTCCGGCCGGGGTGTGAACCGCGATCGCGACGCAGTCCGGCATGCTGTGCGTGACCCGGATGAACTCGACTTCCAGACTCCCGATGGCGACCCGCTCCCGCGGCGCGACCGCCACGAGCCGATTCGCGGTGTCGATCGCGTGCGCTTCGAGCTTGGGCTCGAGCAGCGCGAGCGTCAACGGGGTGCCATACACCGGGCCGTCCAGCAGGTGCCACACGTAGGGTACGGCGCCGATGTGATCCTCGTGGCCGTGCGTCAGGACGAGGGCCGACAGGCGGCGTTCCGACTGCTGCAGGAACGTCAGGTCGGGAACAATCAGATCCACGCCCAGGTGCTCCGGCCCCGGCAGCATGGCGCCCGCGTCGAGCAGCAGCGTCGTGCTCGCGGAGGCGACGGCCATCATGTTCATGCCGAACTCGCCGACGCCGCCGAGCGGGACGACCTCGAGCAGGGGCTCTCGTTCCGAGGGTGCTGACGAAGACACTCTTGCGTCGGATGCGCGCCGTATTGCCCCCGGACGGGCGTCCGGGTTTCTGCAGGCCGCTGGGGTCGCCTGCGCGGGATGGGAACGCAGATTATATCACGGCTGTCAGCGGGGTGCGGCCAGAACCTCCGACAGTTCAGCGAGTTCCGACAGCTCGAGCTGTTCCGGACGCCGCCGCGGGTCGACGCCCGCGCGGCCCAGCAGCTCGGCTGCCGGCACGGTGGTGTGCCGCGCGGCGAACGCCCGCAGGGCGTTGAGGGCCGTCTTGCGCCGCCGGCTGAAGAGGGCGCGGACCAGCGCGTCGAACAGGGTCGGATCGCGAAGGCGTACCGGCGCCGGCCGCAGCCTCAGTTGCACGACCGCGGAGCGCACGCGGGGCATCGGACGGAACGCGCCCGGCGGCAGCGTCATCAGGCGCCGCGGCGTGGCGTGCAGGCGCGTCGCGATGCCCAGCGGTCCCCAGTCGCGCGACCCGGGCATGGCCGTGACGCGGTCGGCCACCTCGCGCTGGAGCATCAGCGTCGCGTCGCTCAGGCCGGTGCCGTGCGCGCCGCAGCGCAGCAGCTTCAGCAGGATTCGCGGCGACACGTTGTAGGGCAGGTTGCCCACGGCGCGCGCCGGCCGCGCGAGCGCCAGGCTCTCGACGTCGAGGCCGAGGAAGTCCGCCGTGACGACAGTCACCGTCGCCGGCGCGCGCGCGGCCAGATCGTCGGCGAGCTCCCGATCGATCTCGACCGCGGTGACCGCGGCGCCCCGCTCGGCCAGGGCCAGCGTCAGGACGCCGAGACCGGCCCCGACCTCGAGGAAAGTCTGGCCGCGGGCCGGGCGAATCGCCGCGACCACTTTCTCGACCCACGCCGGCTCGAGGAAGTGCTGCCCGAGACGGCGTTTCGGGCGCCGCCTCATCCTCGCGTCCCGCGTCCGCGGCGGTGCGGCGTCCCGGCCGCCGCCCCGGTTGCAGCCGCCCGGAAATCGCAGTGCTCCGACGCGGCGCAGCGCTCGCAGAGCGGGCGCGGCTTGCAGATGCGCCGGCCATGCAGAATCAGGGTGTCGGACGCGCTGGTCCAGCGCGCAGGCGGCAGCGCGCCGCCCAACTGCGCCTCGACGCGCACGGGATCGTCGCCCCTGGCGATGCCCAGACGATTGGCCACCCGCAGCACGTGCCGGTCGACCGGCAGGCCGGGCACGCCCAGCGCGTGCCCCAGCACCACGTTGGCGGTCTTCCGGCCCACGCCCGGCAACTCGACCAGTTCGTCGATGCTCGCGGGGATCCGGCCGCCGTGGCGCGCGGCGACGGCGCGGGCCATCCCCGCCAGCGACCGCGACTTGGAGCGGAAGAAGCCGGTCGACCGGATCTGTGGCTCCAGCTCCTCCGGCTCGGCCGCCGCGAGCGCGGCCACGTCCGGGTAGCGCGCGAACAGCGCCGGCGTCATCTGGTTCACGCGCTCGTCCGTGCACTGGGCGGAGAGAATGGTGGCGACGAGCAGCTCGTAGGCATTCCGGAACCGCAGCTCGGTGCTGGCTCCCGGGTGCTGGCCTGACAGCAGGTCCAGAATCCGCGCCACGGCCGCGGCGGGACGCGGGGGCCGTGCCCGGGGCTTGCGTGCAGCCACGGCCAGCGTGCCGGCTAGTGAACCGGCTCCGGCGGGGGACCGATCTTGAGCGTGCCCTCGCCGAACGATCGCATGTGCTCCTGGAGCGCGGTGATCAGATTCGGGACAAACTGGATGGGCACCACGATGCGGGCTCGCACCGGCGCGCGGAGCACCCGTTGGGTTTCGGCCTCCCGGACCTGCTGCTCGGACGGCGGCAGCACCTCGCAGAACGTCAGCGTGAAGTCGAACGGCGTATGCGAGATGGCGCAGAAATTGGCGTACGTCCGGGGCGAGTCGCTCGTCTCGTCCGGCACGATCGTGAAATTGACCTGTTTTCGCTCGCTCATTGCTCTCCTCGGTCCGGGAATTCCCTCAGTAGCGCCGCAGAACGCCCACCACCACGCCCTGGATCTGCACCTGGTCGGCGTCGACGACCAGCGGCTCGACCCCCGGGTTGGCCGGCTGCAGGCGGATCCGCCGGCCGGCCGGATACAACTTCTTGAGCGTGACCTCGGTTCCGTTCAGCAGCGCGATCACCATCTCGCCGTTGCGGGCGGTCTTGCGGTCTTCCACGATGACGATGTCGCCGTCGCGGATCTGCTCGTCGATCATGGAGTTGCCGTGCACGCGCAGCGCGTAGGCGTCACGCTGGCCGACGAGGTCCTCGGGCACGCCGACCGTTTCGGAGCTGACGATCGCCTCGATGGGAGCGCCCGCCGCCACGGTACCGAGCAGGGGCAGGTCGAGCGCACGCGCGCCGACGCGGGTGGGGACCAGCTCGACGGACCGGCTGCGGTTCCAGGCCCGTCGAATGAACCCCTTCTCCTGCAGGTTGGTCAGATGCTTGTGCACCGTTGCCAGCGAGGACAGCCCGAACCGCCGCCCGATCTCCTCGAGACTCGGGGCATAGCCGTGCTGCTCGATGAACTCGTTCAGGAAATCCAGGATCTCCCGCTGCCGCCGGGTGAGCGGCTGGCCATGCGGAGGCACGCGGCAACTATATGCAAACAAAAGGCGAAAATCAAGACCGCGGCGGCCGATGGTAGCATCGGGTCGTGAAGCTCCCGGTACGGCTGGGTCCGGCAGGCAGCAAGCCGTTCGACGCGGTCGGGCTGGGCCTGAACACGACCGATCTCCTGGCGGTGGTGGCCGAGCATCCCGCGCCGGGCACCAAGGTTCCCATCGTGGAGCTCGCGTCGCGCCCGGGCGGGCAGGCGGCGTCCGCCATGACCGCCGTGAGCCGGCTCGGTTGGGCGGCCCGCTATATCGGCCGTTTCGGCGACGACGAGAACGGCCGGGCGGGACGGGCCAGCCTGGCGGGGGAGGGCGTCGACGTCTCCGCCTGCGAGACTCCGCGCGGCGCGACGAACGCGCTCTCGGTGGTCGTCGTCGACCGGCGCACGGGCCAGCGCACCGTCCTCTGGTGGCGGCATCCGGCGCTGGCGCTCGATGCGGCGGACCTGCCGCTGCAGGCAGTGCAGTCGGGCCGGGTGCTGCTGGTCGACTGCCACGAGACAGCCGCCGCGACGGCCGCCGCGCGCCACGCGCGGGCGGCGGGCGCGGCCACCCTCGTGGACGTCGAGCACGTCCGGCCGGGGGTCGAGGCGCTGCTGGCGGAGATCGACGTGATCATCACGGCGCAGGAGTTTCCGACCGCGCTGACGGGGCAGGCGGACCTGGGCCGGGCGCTGCAGATTCTGCGCTCCTCGTTCCGGGCCGGCGTCGTCTGCACGACGCTCGGTGCGGAAGGCAGCCTCGCCCTGGTCGGCGGCACGGAAATCCGCACGCCCGGTTTCAGGGTGGACGTGGTGGACACCACTGGCGCCGGCGACGTCTTCCGCGGCGGCTTCATCGCGGGCTGGCTGCGCGGCGGCGCGGGCGCCGACATCGAGGACGTGCTCCGCTACGCGAACGCGGTGGCCGCGCTGAAATGCCGGGCGCTCGGGGCGCGCGCCGGAATCCCGGCGCCCGCCGAGGTCGAGGCATTGCTGCGCGGAGAGACCCGGCGCAGCAACGAGACGGGCAAGGCGCCCGGCTGACACCCGCGGGCCTCCCCGTCGCGCCCTTCGGGGCGACAGTTTCGCCGCGCCTGCTAGACTCGCCCTACCGTGTGTCGACCGGTAGTGATGCTGTTGCTCGTTGCGGGTCTCGTGCCCGCCGCCGCGCAGGGCGGTGGCCCACCGACGGCCGAGGACGGGCAGCGCCTGGCCGCCAGGCTCGCCCGCATCATCGACCGCGGCGGCCGCGATTCCGACCGGCGCCAGACGGTCGTGCTGCCCGAGCGGGAGGTCAACGCCTATCTCCGCTTCCAGGCGGCGGCGCAGCTCCCGCCGGGCGTGACCGAGCCGCACATCACCATGACGGGCGGCGGCCGCGTGGAGGCGCGCGCGCGGATCGACCTCGACGCGGTGGCCGCGGCGCGGGAGCGGGGCGTGCTCGATCCGCTGAGCTACCTGCGGGGCAACCTGCCGGTCGCGGCCAGCGGCGTCCTCGTGGCCAGCGGCGGCAGCGGGAGGATCGAGGTCGAGTCCGTGACGATCGCCGACCTGCCGGTCCCGGTGCTCCTGCTGGACCTGCTGGTCCGCTTTCACACGCGCAGCGAGGCGTTCCCGCTGGGATTCGACCTGGCCGAGCCCTTCGAGCTGCCGTACCGCATTCGCGAGATACGCGTCGCTGCCGGCGAGACGGTCGTTGTGCAGTGAGCGACGAGCTGCAGACCCCGCTGCAATACGTCAAGGGCGTCGGCCCGCGCCGCGCATCCGATTTCGCGAGCGCAGGATTCCACGTCCTCGAAGACCTGCTGCTGCGCCTCCCCCTGCGCTACGAGGATCGGGATCGGGTGCAGCCGATCGCGCAGCTCGGCGCCGGCGACCTGACGGCGGTCGTCGGCGAGGTCCTCGCCTGCGGCGTGCGTCCGACCCGGCGGCGGGGCTTCCGCGTCCTCGAGGTGGTGGTCGCCGACGGTTCCGGCCGGGTCCGGGCGGTGTACTTCAACCAGCCCTTCCTGGCCGACGTCCTGGCGCCGGGGAGCCGGGTCGCGTTGTACGGCAAGGTGGAGCGTGGCCGCCTGGGTGGCGGCCTGCAGTTGACGAACCCGGACTACGAGCTGCTGGCAGCCGACGGCGAAGACGACGACGCGCGGATTCATACCGGCCGCATCGTGCCGGTCTACGAGAAGGCCGGCGGCGTCACGTCGAAGACCATGCGCCGGATCGTGCACGCGGGGCTCGACCGCCTGCCGCCGGCGGTCGCGGATCCGCTGCCACCGGAGGTGTGCCGGGAGCACGGGCTGCTCGATCGGCGGACCGCGCTGCTGCACGCGCACTTTCCCGCGCCGGGCACGTCGCTGGAAGACCTCGAGGGCTGCCGCACGCCCGCGCAGCGGCGGCTGATCTTCGAGGAGTTCTTCCTCTTTCAGCTCGGGCTCGCACTGCGGCGGCGCGCAACCGCCGCCGCGCGCAAGCCGCGGACCATCCGCGTGGACGAGCGCATCCGCCGCGCGGCGCTCGACGTGCTGCCGTTCCGACTCACCGGCGATCAGCGGCAGGCGCTCCGGGAGATCGTGAGCGACCTGACGTGCGACCGGCCGATGAATCGCCTGCTCCAGGGCGACGTCGGCTCGGGGAAGACCATCGTGGCCCTGCTGGCCGCGCTCGTCGCGATGGAGAACGGCCTGCAGGTAGCCGTGATGTCGCCGACGGAGCTGCTCGCCGAGCAGCACCATCTCAACATCGCGCGGATCCTGGGGCCCTCCCGCTTCGACGTCGTGCTGCTCACCGGCGCGCTGGCGGCGCGCGCGCGCCGCGAGGCGTGGGACAGCCTGGCCGCCGGACGCGCGCAGCTCGCGGTGGGCACCCACGCGCTGATGCAGGACGCCGTGCGCTTCAGGGAGCTGGGCTTGGTGATCATCGACGAACAGCACCGCTTCGGCGTCATCCAGCGCGCGGCGCTGCGCCGGAAGGCGGTGCAGCCGGACGTGCTGGTGATGACGGCGACGCCGATTCCCCGCACGCTGGCGCTGACGGCGTACGGCGACCTCGACGTATCGGTCATTCGCGAGCTGCCCCCGGGCCGACAGCCGGTGGCGACGCGCGTGGCGCAGGAAGGCAGGCGGCCGGAGGTGTACGAGTTCGTGCGCCGCCAGTTGCGCGCGGGCCGTCAGGGCTACGTCGTGTACCCGCTCGTCGAGGAATCCGGGAAAATCGACCTGAAGGCAGCGACCGAGATGGCGCGGCACCTGACGGCGGACGTCTTTCCGGACTTCAGGGTCGGACTGGTGCACGGCCGCATGAAGCCGGACGAGCGCGACGCCGTCATGACGGCGTTCGGCGCCGGGGACACGGACCTGCTCGTGGCCACCACGGTGATCGAGGTCGGTATCGATGTCGCCAACGCGACGGTCATGGTGATCGAGCACGCCGAACGGTTCGGACTGGCGCAACTGCACCAGTTGCGGGGACGCGTGGGGCGCGGACCCCACCGGGCGTACTGCATCCTGCTGCATCAGGGCCCGCTGTCGGAGGCGGCCGAGGCCCGCCTCGAAGCCGTCGCCGCGACCGGCGACGGCTTCGAGATTGCCGAGCGCGACCTCGAGATTCGAGGCCCCGGCGACTTCTTCGGCACGCGGCAGTCCGGCATGCCGACCCTGCGGGTGGGCGACCTGCTGCGCGACCACGCGACCATGGACGAGGCGCGGCGGGCGGCTCACGCCTGGCTCGCGCTGGATCCGCCGCAGCCGGCGCTGGACGCCCTGGTTGCCGGCTGGGCGGAACGCTTCGGTCTCGTGGGGGTCGGCTGACGTGCGCATCATTGCCGGCGCGCTCAAGGGACGCCGCCTGCGTCCGCCGCGCTGGGCCGGCCTCAGGCCCACGTCCGACCGCCTGCGCGAGACGCTGTTCAACGTGCTCGGCGACCGCGTGGTCTCCGCCAGCGTGCTGGACGCCTGCGCCGGCACGGGTGCGCTGGGATTCGAGGCGCTCAGCCGCGGCGCGCGGGCGGCGGCCTTCGTGGACCAGGACCGGCGGGCGGCGGCCCTGATCGCCGAGCACGCCGCGCGCTTCGGCGTCGCCGAGCGCTGCCGGATCGTCCGGGGTCCGCTCCCGCAGGTTGTCGACGACGGCCGGCTTGCCGACACCTACGACGTAATCCTGCTCGACCCGCCCTATGACAACCCCGAGATTGGTGCGATACTGTCTGCGGTGGGAGGGCGGCTGGCCGCCGGGGGAGTCCTGGTGCTCGAGCGCGCGCGCCGGGCCGATCGGCCGCCGGCGGCCGGTCTGGCCTGGGGCCGCGAGATCGTCTCCGGCGACAGCGTGCTGGACTTCTACGCGCGGCTCGCGGAAGGCAGTCGGGACTGACCGGCGCAGCAGCAGGATGCAGGGCGATCATTCTCCGCGTCTGGCCGTGTACCCCGGGTCGTTCGACCCGCTGACCAACGGGCACGTCGACATCATTCAGCGGGGCGCGCGCCTGTTCGATCGGATCGTGATAGCGCTGCTGGTCAATCCCGACAAGTCGGCCCTGTTCTCGGTCGCGGAACGCGCCGAGATGGCCCGCGAGGTATTCGTGAGCCAGCCCGCCGTCGAGGTCGACACGTTCGACGGGCTGCTCGTCGACTACGCCCGCAGCCGCCGCGCGAACGTCATCGTCCGCGGCCTGCGGGCGATCTCCGACTTCGAGTACGAGATGCAGATGGCGCTCATGAACCGGCGCCTGAGCGCCGAGCTCGAGACGGTCTTCATGATGCCCGCGGAACCGTATACCTACGTCAGCTCCCGGCTGGTCAAGGAGGTCTTCGCCCTCGGCGGATCCGTGGCCGGCCTGGTGCCCGAGGTGGTCGCGGCCCGGCTCGCGGCCAAGCACGGCCTCGGGGCGGTGAGCGTCTGACCGGCATGCTCTCGCCCCGGGCGGCCCGCGTTCCCGCGTCGCAAACGCAGCAGGTGACGCTCGAGGTGACCCGGCTGCGGCGGCGAGGGATCGATGTCATCGACCTCGGCGCCGGCGAGCCCGACTTCCCGACGCCCGCCCACATCAAGACGGCCGGCATCTCGGCCATCGCCGACGACTTCACCCGCTACACGCCGAACGCGGGCGTGCAGGAGCTCCGCGAGGCCATCTGCGCGCGGTACCGCACGGACTACGGCGTCCCGTTCGAGCCCGACGGCGTCATCGTCGCGGCGGGCGGCAAGCAGGCGCTCTTCAACACGGCCATGGCGCTCTGCGGCGCGGGCGATCAGGTGATCGTGCACGCGCCCGGCTGGCCGAGCCTCCCGGCCCAGGTGCGGCTGGCGGACGCCGAGGTCGTGACGGTGCGCACGCATCCGGAGGACGGCTTCCGGCTGCACGCCGCGGCGGTCCTCGAGGCCTTCACGCCGCGCACGCGGGCCGTCGTCGTCAACTCGCCCGGCAACCCGACCGGGGCGCTCGTGAGCGAGGACGACCTGGCCGAAATTGCCGACGCGGCGGCCCGCCGCGGCGCGTGGGTGGTGCTCGATCTGTGCTACGAGCGGCTCATCTACGACGACGTGGCCCACAACCTGCCGCGGGTGCTGCACGAGCGCCTGCCGGAGCGGTCGATTCTCGTGGGCAGCCTGTCGAAGAGCTACGCCATGACCGGCTGGCGCTGCGGGTGGGCGATCGGGCCGGCCGAGCTGATCGCGGCGTGCAACGTGGTGCAGAGCCACGCCACGTCGAACGTGTCGTCCATCACCCAGCGGGCGGCCGTCGAGGCGCTCGGCGGACCGCAGGACTGCGTGGCCGCCATGCGCGACGCCTACCGCGAGCGCCGCGACCGGGTGCTGGCGTTGCTGGCCGCGGAGAGCCGCATCCGTTGCGTGCGTCCCGGCGGCGCCTTCTATCTCTTTCCGGACATCTCGGAGCTGCTGTCGCCCGACAGCCTCCGGACGTCCGCCGACTTCGCGCAGGCGCTGCTGCGCGAAGCGCACGTGGCGGTGACGCCGGGTGAGGCCTTCGATGCGCCCGGCTTCCTGCGTCTCTCGTACGCCGCGTCGCTGGCCCGCCTGGAGGCGGGCATCGAGCGGCTGCGGGCCTTCGCGGACGCGCTGCCGCGCGGCGCGGGCCGGGCGCCGACGACGGGCGCCTGACCGCGATCATGCTGTCTCCCGGCGTCATCGAGGCACTCGTGCAGGTCGTCGGACCGGACCACGTCCGACAGGACGAGGCGAGTTGCCGCGAGTACGGCGCCGACGCGCTCCGGCAAGGCCGTCCGGCCGAGGCGGTGGTCTTTCCGGCCTCGGCCGCCGACGTGTCGGCGGTTGCGCGCCTCTGCGACCGCGAGCGGGTGCCCCTGACGCCGCGCGGCGCCGGGACCGGGTACACCGGCGGCGCGGTTCCGGCTGCCGGCGGGGTGGTGCTGGCCATGGAACGGCTGGACCGCATCCTCGAGATCGACGAGGGGAGCCTGCTGGCGGTCGTCGAGCCGAACGTCGTGACCGCGCGCCTGCAGCAGGCGGTCGAGCGGATCGGCCTGTTCTACCCGCCGGACCCCGCCAGCCTGGAGCGCTCGGTGATCGGCGGGAACGTGGCCGAGTGCGCCGGCGGGCCCCGGGCGTTCAAGTACGGGACGACGAAGCGCTACGTGCTGGGGCTCGAGGCCGTGCTGCCGACCGGCGAGATCATCGAGACCGGCGGCCGATCCGTCAAGAACGTCGTCGGCTACGACCTGACGCAACTGCTGGTGGGATCCGAGGGCACGCTGGCGATCATCACGAAGATCGTCCTGCGGCTCATCCCGAAGCCGCCGGCCCGCGCGACGATCCGCGCCGCGTTCCGGAGCGTCGAGGACGCCGTGAGCGCGGTGGGGCGCCTGGTGGCCGAGCGGGTGGTGCCGGCGGCTCTCGAGCTCATCGACGGCGACTGTCTCGATGCGCTGGCCGCGGCGGCAGGTCGGCGCCTGACGGATCGCGACGCCGGCGCGCTGCTGCTGATGGAGGTCGACGGCATGCCGGAGGCGGTCGCCGCCGAAGCCGAGCGCGTGCGGCGCGCCTGCGAGGCGCAGGGCGCCACCGGGGTTCGAGAGGCCGGCGACGCGGCGGAGCGAGCCGAGCTCTGGCGGCTGCGCCGCGAGCTCTCGTTCGCCCTGCGGGCCCAGGCGCCGCTCAAGATCAACCACGACGTCGTGGTGCCCAAGGCCAGGATTCCCGAGCTGTTCGCGGCCGTCGACGTGCTGCGTCGCTCCCTGCGGCTCCGCATGCCGAGCTTCGGGCACGTCGGCGACGGCAACATCCACGTCAACATCCTCCTGGATCCGCAAGATCGGGCCGCCCTCGCGCGGGCGCGCGAGGCCGAGCGCCGCCTGTTCGAGCAGGTCGTGCGCCTCGACGGCTCCATCAGCGGCGAGCACGGCATCGGGCGCTCCAAGGCGGCCTATCTGCGGTTGGAGCTGTCGGACGACGTCATCGCCCTGATGCGGCGGCTGAAGGCCGCCTTCGATCCGCACGGCATTCTCAATCCCGGCAAGATATTTCCATGAGACGGCGCGGCTCTACGGCGCCGATGTCGGGCGATTCGCCACCAGCACGACGCGTTGCAGGTGATCGGGCCGCGGGTCTAGCAGCGTGCGCAGATTCAGCCCCCCGGTGTCCAGGTACCTGACCTGCCCCAACCGGTCGAGCGGCACGCCCTGGGCTTCCAGACGGTCCGCGTCCTGCGCCCGCAGCACGCACAGGACCCGCGCCGGGGCCCGCAGGAAGTCGGAGGCCGCCTGCAGGACGGGCAGCTCCACGAAGGCGGTGCGCGTATAGAACACGAGATTCCTCGCGAAGACCGCGTGCCCGCCGTACCGCTCGTCGCCTTGGCGGCTGGCTGCAATCAGGGATGCCATCCGCTCGACCGGCGCCGGGCCGGGCGAGGCGAGCACAACGCAGTAGGTGGCCAGGGTCGCGACGATCGCCGCAGCGGTCAGGGCCGCGGGTGTCCAGCGGTGCCGGACGACCGTGAGACAGACGCCGATCCCGGCCGCCCAGAACGCCCCGGCGGCGGCCGTGGTCCACGGCGCGTCCCAGTCCACGAGCAGCGGCCGGGCGCGATAGGCCAGGATGCCCAGCAGCACCAGCACGGCGCCGGCCAGGGTGGTGCAGGTGGTGAGCAGATGGTCGCGCGATGAGCGGCGGCCGAGCCGCTCGCGCAGCGTGGCGGCGAGCAGGACGGCCAGCGGGCTGACCATCGGCAGGATGTAGCGCGGCTGCTTGCCGACCGCCAACGTATAGAACAGCAGGGGAGCCAGGGCCCACCAGAGCAGGCGCACGGTCGCCGGGTCGACCCGCCGCGTCCGGGCGAAGCCGGCCAGCGCCGGCAGCCACAGCAGCATGTACGGCGACCACGGCAGCATGCCGCCGATCGCGATCGGCAGGTAGTACCACCACGGTCGGGGGTCGTTGAAGCGGGCGGTCGCGAAACGGTCGAGGTTCTCGGTGACGAAGAAGCGGTCGAGGTAGTCGACGCCGTGCACGACGGTCATGCCGAGAAACCAGGGCACGGCCACCACCAGAAACGCCACCGCCGCCGGGACGAGGTGGACGCGCCGGAGGTGCCACCGCGAGCGGCCCGCGAGGCGCTCCCAGCCGGCGAGGGGCAGGACCACCAGGAGCGGCAGCGCAAGGCCCACCGGGCCCTTGGCAAGCACGCCTCCCGCGGCGGCGACCGCCGCGGCCACGAGCCAGCGTCCCCGCCGATCGGCGGGCAGGGCGCCCCGCCGCCGCGGGGGATCTAGCGCGGCCACCAGCGCGCACCACGTGGCGAGGGTGACGAGCAGCGCGAGCGTCAGATCCGGCAGGGCCTGCCGGGCCATCGCCACGTGGCCGAAGCTCGTGGCCGCGATCAGGCCGGCGAGCAGTCCCGTGGCGTCGTCGAACCAGCGCCGGCCGGCAAGGAAGACGAGCAGGGTCAGGCCCAGGCCGGCCAGCGCGGAGGGCAGGCGCGCGGCCGCCTCGCCGACGCCGAGCAGGCGGTAGGCGCCGGCGGCAAGCCAGTAGTAGAGCACCGGCTTGTCGAAGCGGTACGCGTAGTTGAAGTGCGGCGTCAGCCAGTCGCCGCTCTCGACCATCTCGCGGGCGCTCTCCGCATAGAATCCCTCGTCGGAATCCGTGATGGCCGGCTGACCCAGGCCGGCCAGGAACGTGAGCGCGCAAACGCCGATGAGCAGGAGCACGTGACGCGGCACGGCGACGTCATTCTATGTGACGGGTATACTGGAAGCATGCAGACGGTGGCGGTGATCGGCGCGTCGCGAGACCGCCGGAAGTTCGGGAACAAGGCGGTGCGGGGCTTCCTGCACGCCGGCTACACGGTAATCCCGATCAACCCGCGCGATGACGAAATCGAGGGGCTGCCGTCCTATCCCTCCGTGCTCGACGTCCCGGTCGACATCGACATGGCGACCCTCTACGTGCCTCCGGAGATCGGCGAGCGGATCGTCGGCGAGGTGGCCCGCAAGAAGATCCCGGTGCTGTGGCTCAATCCGGGCAGCGACGGACCCGGGGTCGTGCGCCGCGCGCGGGAGGTCGGGCTGGAACCCACCGTCGGATGCAGCCTGATTGCTCACGGGGAGTCGCCGGCCCGGTACTGACCGCGCGGCGTCGCGCGGCGTGTTGACATGGCCGGACGCCAATCCTATACTGGCTTTTTTCTGTAGGATCCCAACCGGCTGTCGCGTCCCAACTCATTGTTCATCACTCGCTGCGCACCTGCAGGGCGTGTCCGGCTGCACGGCAGGCTGGCGCAGAGTCCCTAGCCACTCTCCCCATCTGACCCTATGCCAAACAATCAGAAACGTTCATTGCGATCATCCGCCGCGGGGGCGGGCGCCGGGGATGCCGCCTCCACGGCCGAAGCGGTGAAGCCCGCGGGAGCCAAGCGTCCCAGCGACGCGCCCCGGCGCACGGCCGACACGCTGAACATCGGCGAGCTCAAGGACATGAGCATCGCCAAGCTGACGCAGATCGCCAAGGATCTGAACGTCACCGGCGCCACCGGCATGCGGAAGCAGGAGCTGATCTTCCAGATCCTGAAGGCGCAGACCGAGCAGAGCGGCTTCATCTTCTCGGAGGGCGTGCTCGAGGTGCTCCCGGACGGATTCGGCTTCCTCAGGGCGCCCGACTACAACTACCTGCCCGGGCCGGACGACATCTACGTATCGCCGTCACAGATCCGGAAGTTCGATCTGCAGACCGGCGACACGGTGTCGGGCCAGATCCGGCCGCCGAAGGAAGGCGAGCGGTACTTCGCGCTCATCAAGGTCGAGGCGGTCAACTTCGAGCCGCCGGAGCAGGCGCGCGACAAGATCTTCTTCGAGAACCTGACGCCGTTGTATCCGCAGGAACGCCTGCAGCTCGAGTCGGTGGCAACGAACCTGTCGGCGCGCGTCATGGACTTGATGACGCCCATCGGCAAGGGCCAGCGCGGCCTCATCGTGGCCGCGCCGCGGACCGGCAAGACGATGTTGCTGCAGAACATCGCGCAGTCGATTGTCAAGAACCACTCCGAGGTGTACCTCATCGTGCTCCTGATCGACGAGCGCCCCGAGGAGGTGACCGACATGCAGCGCTCGGTCGACGGCGAAGTCGTGTCGTCGACCTTCGACGAGCCGGCCCAGCGGCACGTTCAGGTGGCCGAGATGGTCATCGAGAAGGCCAAGCGTCTGGTCGAGCATCGCAAGGACGTCGTCATCCTGCTCGACTCCGTGACGCGGCTGGCGCGGGCCTACAACACCGTCATTCCGCCCTCCGGCAAGGTGCTGTCGGGCGGACTCGACTCGAATGCGCTGCAGAAGCCGAAGCGGTTCTTCGGCGCCGCGCGGAACATCGAGGAGGGCGGCTCGCTCACGATCATGGCGACGGCGCTGGTCGACACCGGCTCGCGCATGGACGACGTGATCTTCGAGGAGTTCAAGGGCACCGGCAACATGGAGATCCATCTCGAGCGCAAGCTCGTGGACAAGCGGGTGTTTCCGGCCATCGACATCCAGAAGAGCGGCACGCGCAAGGAAGAGCTGCTGCTCGACGGCGACGATCTCAACCGCGTGTGGGTCCTGCGCAAGGTGCTCAATCCGCTGTCGCCCGTCGAGGCGATGGAGCTGCTGCTGGACAAGATGGGCAAGACGAAGTCGAACGCCGACTTCCTCGCCTCGATGCAGAAAATGGGGTAACTGGAGGGAATGTGGCGAAGATTACCGTGCGGCAGAACGGCCCGCTCCTCGTCGAGGGCGACGACGTGACGCTGGCGGACGCAACCGGCGCCGAGCTGCCGGTCGAGCGCCGCCCCTTCGCGCTGTGCCGCTGCGGCGCGTCGGAGAACAAGCCGTTCTGCGACGGCTCCCACAGCCGGATCGGCTTCGACGGCTCCCCGCCTATGCGCTGACCGTTTCCCGCCTCGCGAAGGCGAGCCCGCCGTCCTCGACGCCGGCGACCACGCGGTCTCCCTCGCCGAAGTCGCCCTGCAGCATGCGCAGGGCCAGCGGATCGAGGACTAGGCGCTGAATCGCCCGCTTCAGCGGCCGGGCGCCGAACCTCGCGTCGAATCCCTCGTCGGCCAGCAGGCGCTTCGCGTCGTCGCTGAGCTCGAGCGTCACCTTGCGGTCCGCCAGCCGCCGGGACAACCGGCGGAGCTGAATGTCCACGATGGCGGCCAGGTGCGCCCGTCCCAGGGCGTGGAAGCAGATGATCTCGTCGATGCGGTTCAGGAACTCCGGCCGAAAGTGCGTGCGCAGGACGTCGTCGATCTGCCGGCGCACGTTGGCGTCCAGCGCGCCCCCGGCGGCCGCCGAGCTGCTCTCGGCGATGTGCTGGCTCCCCAGGTTCGACGTCATGATCGCGACGACGTTCCTGAAGTCGACCGTGCGGCCCTTGCCGTCGGTCAAGCGGCCGTCGTCGAGCAGTTGCAGCAGGACGTTGAGCACCTCCGGGTGCGCCTTCTCGATCTCGTCGAACAGCACGACCGCGTAGGGCCGCCGCCGGACCGCCTCCGTCAACTGCCCGGCCTCCTCGTGGCCCACGTAGCCGGGCGGCGCGCCGATCAGCCGCGAGACTGCGTGCCGCTCCTGGTACTCGGACATGTCGATGCGAATCATCGCCTCGTCGGCGTCGAACAGCAGCGCGGCCAGGGCGCGCGCCAGCTCCGTCTTGCCGACGCCCGTAGGCCCCAGGAAGATGAAGCTGCCGAGCGGGCGGTTCGGATCCTGCAAGCCGGCCCGCGCCCGGCGAATGGCGTTGGCCACGGCGGCAACCGCATCGTCCTGGCCCACGACGCGCTCGCGCAGGCTGTCCTCCAGGCGCAGCAGCTTGTGAATCTCACCCTCCACCAGCTTGCTGACCGGGATGTGCGTCCACTTGCTGACGACCTCGGCAATGTCTTCCTCGCCGACCTCCTCCTTCAGCATGCGGGCCTGCGCCGTCGCGTCGTGCAGGCCGCCCTCCGCGTCGCGCAACTGCCGCTCGAGCTCGGGCAGGCGCCCGTACTGCAGCTCCGACGCCTCGGCGTAGTTGCCCGCCTGCTGCGCGCGCTCGATCTGGTGGCGCGCCGCCTCGAGCGCTTCCTTGAGCGTTCTCGACGACTGGATGGCCGCCTTCTCCCGCTCCCACTGCGTCTGGAGCCCGGTGCGCTCCTCCTTGCGGTCCGCGAGCTCCTTGTCGAGCCGCGCCAGCCGTTCGCGGGACGCGGCGTCGGTCTCCTTGCGCAACGCCTCCCGCTCGATCTCCAGTTGCATGATGCGGCGCTGAGCCTCGTCCAGCTCGACCGGCAGCGAGTCGATCTCGGTGCGCAGCTTCGAGGCGGCCTCGTCGACGAGATCGATGGCCTTGTCGGGCAGGAAGCGGTCGGCGATGTAGCGGTGGGACAGCACGGCCGCCGCCACCAGGGCGGCGTCCTTGATCCTGACGCCGTGGTGAATTTCGTAGCGCTCCCGCAGCCCGCGCAGCACGCTGATGGTGTCCTCGACCGTGGGCTCGGCGACGAGCACGGGCTGGAAGCGGCGCTCGAGCGCCGCGTCCTTCTCGATGTGCTTGCGGTACTCGTCGAGGGTCGTGGCGCCGATCGTGTGCAGCTCGCCGCGCGCCAGCATCGGCTTGAGCATGTTGGACGCGTCGATCGCGCCCTCCGCGGCGCCGGCGCCCACCACCGTGTGCAGCTCGTCGATGAACAGCACGATGCCGCCCGCCGCGTCGGTCACCTCCCCGAGCACGGCCTTGAGCCGCTCCTCGAACTCGCCGCGGTACTTGGCGCCCGCAACGAGGGCGCCCATGTCGAGGGCTACAATCCGCTTCCGCTTCAGGCCCTCGGGCACGTCCTGCCGCACGATCCGTTGCGCGAGACCCTCGACGATGGCCGTCTTGCCGACGCCGGGCTCGCCGATGAGCACGGGGTTGTTCTTCGTGCGCCGCGAGAGCACCTGCACGAGCCGGCGGATCTCCTCGTCCCGGCCGATCACCGGGTCGAGCTTGCCCTGACGCGCGAGCTCCGTGAGATCGCGCCCGTAACGCTCGAGCGCCTCGTACTTGCCTTCCGGGTGCGGATCGGTGACCCGCTGCGATCCGCGAACCGACGTCAGCGCTTCGTAGATCCGGTCGCCGGCCACGCCGTGCGCGCGCAGAATCCGGGCGGCCGGCGCCCGCCCGCTTTCGGCCGCCACGGCAATCAGCAGATGCTCCGTGCTGACGTACTCGTCCTTGAGGCGCCGGGCCTCGCTCACGGCTTGATCGAGCACCTGCCGGAAGCGCGCGGACTGACCGGGGGCTGCGCCGCCGCTGGCCGCCGGCAGCTTCGCGACCTCGGCGCGCGTCGCGGCAGAGACCGCCGCCGGATCGACCCCAAGCCGGCGCAGGAGTCCGGGCACGATGCCGTCCGCCTGCTCCGCCAGCGCGACGAGGAGGTGCTCCGGCTCCAACTCCGGATGTCCCGCCCGCCCGGCGAGCTGCTGCGCCGACAGCAGGGCCTCCTGGGCTTTCTCCGTCGCCTTGTTCATGCTCACGCAACCGTCCCTTTCACCTGCCGGTCGGCCTGCTTGGCGAGGTCCCCGAGGGCCTCGTAGTGGGCGCGCTCCGCGCTGCTCAACTGTCCCGGGATTGTCACGCGGGCCGTGGCGAGCAGATCGCCGGTGCGGGAGCGCCGCCCGGCGCCCGGCATCCCCCGGCCCTTGAGCCGGAACACCTGTCCCGGTTGCGTGGCCGCCGGAATCTTGAGGCGAACCGCCTGCCCGTCGAGCGGCACCACCTCGACGCTGCCCCCGAGGACGGCGGTCGTCAACGGGACGGCGACCTCGACGTGCAGGTCGCGGTCGTGCAGGCTGAAGCGCGGATGCCGCGCGACGCGCACGCGCAGCAGCAGGTCGCCCGCCGCGGAGCCGCCGCTCCCGGGCTCGCCCCGGCCCGCGACGCGGATGAGCGCGCCGTCCGTCACGCCGGCCGGGATGCGCACGTCGACCGGCCGCTGCTGCGCGCCGCCGCGGATCAGCAGCCGCTGGGTCGACCCGCGGAACGCCTCGTCGAGGCTCAGCTCGAGCACGTGCTCGATGTCCGCGCCCCGTCCGGCGGGGCGCCCCGGGCGTGGGCCGGGGGCGGACCCGCCGAAGAAGGTCTCGAAGAAGTCGGAGAAGGGGTGCGCGGCGCCGAAGCCGAACGGCGCGCCCGCGAAGGGGCCCGCGCCGCGCGCCCGATCGTGGTGGCGCCAGTTCGCCCCCAGCTCGTCGTACCGGCGCCGCTTGTCCGCATCGCCAAGGACCTCGTGCGCCTCGTTGATCTCCTTGAAGCGCCTTTCGGCCGCGTCGTTTCCGGTATTGACGTCCGGATGGTACTGGCGCGCCAGCTTGCGGTACGCCTTCTTGATGGCCGCCGGCGCTGCGTCGCGGGCGACGCCCAGCACCTTGTAGTAGTCCTTGAACTCCATGACCGCTACAGTCCCAGCAGCCGGGTGAGCCGATCGAGCTCCCGCCGGAGCGCACGCCGGCTGTTGCGCGAGCCGCCCTCCTCGTCGACCAGCGGGCGCATGCGCTCCACGACGTCGGCCACCTCCAGGAGCTGCTGCACGCCGGCCAGGTTGATGCCCAGCTCGTCGACCAGCCGCTTGATGACGCGCAGCCGCTCGATCTGCTCGCTGGAGTAGAGGCGCATGCTGCCGATGGTCCGCGTCGGCCGCACGAGGCCCAGCCGCTCGTACTTGCGCAGGGTCTGCGGGTGCATGCCCAGCTCCCGCGCCGCCATGCTGATGAAGATCACCTCACGGGTCATGCGCCTCCCCGAGTTGCATCGATCCAAGTATATGCCTTGATACGATCCATAGCAAGGTGCGGGCCGCGCCTGCTACACTGGAGAGGTCTCTTGGGCCGGGAACATGGTGAAGCCCGAACTGTTCTCGTCGCGCTGGGCGATCATCGCCGCCGGCCTGGGCATGGCCGTCGGAACCGGCAACCTCTGGCGGTTCCCCCGCATCGCCGCGCAGAACGGCGGCGCCGCCTTCCTGATTCCGTGGGCGCTGTTTCTCGTCCTGTGGTCGCTCCCGCTGCTGATCGCCGAGTTCGGTCTGGGACGCGGCGCCCGGCGCGGGCCCATCGGCGCCTTCGCCACCTTTCTCGGCCGCCGCCGCGCCTGGATGGGGGGCTTCGTGGTCGTGACGACGACCATGATCATGTTCTACTACTCGGTCGTCACGGGCTGGACGCTGAAGTACGTCTTCGCCAGCTTCACGGGCGATCTGGCGGTCGACGCCAGCGGCTACTGGGAGGCGTACAGCCAGTCCGTCTGGCAGCCGATTCTGTTCCACGTGGCCGCGCTCGCGATCGGCGCCGCCATCGTCGCCCGCGGCATCGCGGGCGGGATAGAGCGCGCGAACCGGCTGCTGATTCCCACGCTGTTCGTGCTGCTGCTGGTTGCGGTCGCCCGATCGGTGACGCTCGACGGGGCAGGCCGGGGCCTGGCGTTCCTGTTCCAGCCGGACCTGGCGGCGCTGCTCAACTATCGGACATGGCTCGAGGCCCTGACGCAGTCGGCCTGGTCCACGGGCGCCGGATGGGGCCTGCTGCTCACCTACGCGATCTACGTCCGGCGCGAGGAGAACGTGGTCCGCAGCGCCACGGCGATCGGCGTCGGCAACAACGTGGCGTCGCTGCTGGCCGGCATGGCGATCCTGCCGGCGGCCTTCGCGATCCTGTCGACCGCCGAGGCGCTGGAGGCGATGGCGGCCGGCAACACCGGGCTGACGTTCATCTGGATCCCCCAACTGTTCGAGCTGGTTCCGGCGGGCCGCATCTTCCTCCCGATCTTCTTCCTGGCGCTCTTCTGCGCCGCGCTGTCGTCGCTGATCGCCATGATCGAGCTGGCGACGCGGGCGTTGATGGACGGAGGCCTGTCGCGGCGCGCGGCGGTCCGGGTAGTGGCCGGCGCCGCCATCGTGTGCGGCATGCCGTCCGCGGTGAGCATGGCGGTGTTCGAGAATCAGGACTGGGTCTGGGGCCTCGCCCTGATGATCAGCGGGCTGTTCATGTCGCTGGCCGTGACCGGCTACGGGCAGCGGCGGTTTCGCACGGAGCTGGTCGATCTGGGCCCGGATGCCGGCCGCCTGGGACGCGTATACGAATGGGTGCTCAAGTACCTCGTGCCTGTCGAGTTCGCGGCCATGTTCGGATGGTGGATCTACCAGGCCGTCGCCGTCTACGACGCGGCCGAGTGGTGGAACCCGCTGCGCGTCTACAGCCTGGGCACCTGCCTGCTGCAATGGGGCGTCGCGCTGCTGCTGCTGCGGGTCTTCAACCGGCGCCTCGCCGCCGCCGGGGCGCGGTGACGGGGCGGCGCCGCGCCGTGTGCTACGCTTGCAGTCCGTGTGGGCTCCCGCGGGCGCTGCGCCGCGGGCTGGCTGGTCTGAAAGGAGCAGAACGTGTATCCAGAGTTCTTCATCGCGCCGATGCGTGACGAGTTGACGCGTCTCGGCGCCGTCGAATGGCGCACCGCCACCGAGGTGGACAAGGGACTGGGCGAGACCCCCGGCACGGTCATGGTCGTGGTGAACTCCGTCTGCGGCTGCGCCGCGGGCAAGGCCCGCCCCGGCGTGGCGCTGGCCCTGCAGCACGCCGTCAAGCCGAACCTCGTCGCCACGGTATTCGCGGGAGCCGACATCGAGGCGACCGAGAAGGCGCGCGGCTACTTCACCGGGTACCCGCCGTCGTCGCCGTCGGTGGCGCTGCTGCAGAACGGAAAGCTCGTCTACATGATGGAGCGGCACCAGATCGAGAACCAGGAGGCCGACAGCATCGCCCGCGAGCTGACGGCCGCATTCGACAAGCACTGCGCCGCGCCGGTGGCCGGCTGAAAGGCCGCACCCTCAGCGGGAGGGTGGGGGCGGCTCGGTGCGGGGC
>CAZMWA010000249.1:0-4420 GCA_964569405.1 uncultured Vicinamibacteraceae bacterium
CGGCGAGCGGTCGAATCCAACGGTGTCGTGGGGCGGCAGCTCGTCGCCGATCGCCGGCCGCAGGTACATCGAGCCGGCCTCCGGATCGCACAGGTAGCGGCTGGCTTCCTCGATGGCCTCGCGCTGGGTGGCGCCGGTGGCGACCGGCGTGGTGCCGCGATAGACAATCCAGCCGTTCACCCTGAGATTCGTCCGCCGCCCCGGGGACGGCTCCCCGGCCGCCGACGAGGTTGCGGCCGGCTCGGCTTTCGGCTTCCCGTCCCCGATCGTGACCGGGCGGGGCCTCGTCAGGACAACTCCACGTCCGACCAGTCGGCTGCGAAGACGGCGGCGACCATGGCCTTCCACCAGCCCTTGTGACTCGGGTTCTCCATGGCCAGTACGAGACCTTCGCCCTTGAACGGTCCGGCGCCGGGGAGGCCGGTGTCACTCTCGACGGCAATCGCCACCAGCCAGGGCAGCCCCGGCGACCTGTCCCGGAGCCGTGCGTGGATGGTAGTGAGGTGCGCTCCGACACTCCTCGGGTTGATCGCCGCGGCCTCCGCCAGTTCCCCGTAGGTGACCAGCCGCGTCTCGCTGGCCGCTGTCCTGAGCTCGCGGAAGACTGCCTGCGTGTGGTCCGATATCTGCGCCATCCGCTCGCTCCCGCCTCAGTCCGAGTGGGCCTTCCGATCCCGCTTCGGGGTCGATCGCGAGTCACGCTGCGCGGGCGGGCGGGGCGCGTTCAGCCTCACGTTGACGAGGGCCGCCATGTGACGTCGCGCGTCGATCAGCGCATGGATCAGCTTGCGCGTCGGGTCGTCCTCGCCAGGACCATCCCACAGCATGTAGCCGCAAGGACAGTTCGTCTGACGGTCCAGCATTCTGGACAGCGGGTCCCGCTGCGACGTGCTCGGCACTCCGGAACCGTCGGCCGGCATCGTCAGCGGGAGCTCCACGGACGCGCCGCAGTGTCGGCACTGGACCGAGATGCTGGCGAGATCCCGAATCGTGAAGGTGGTGACTTGCTCGACAGGCATTCCAGGCTCCGCCGTCGGCGCACCTCAACCGTGAGGTCGGTACCGCATCGAGCCTGAGCATCTCAGATCGCGTGTGACATGTGGAAGATAGCATGAGGCTACATGGCGACTATCGAGTGAATATGAAGATTTGGAGCGTTGCTTCCCCCTGCCGGCCTCCTTGGCCGCCTGCCGGGGTGCCGTCACATGAACCGCGCTTGAATGACCAGGACTACAAGGCTAAGATGGCCTTTTGTTTGCGGGGAGGTCCCCGGAAGTGATCCACGCAACCGTCTCCGAGGTGAAGAACGGATTGAGCGCGTTCCTGCGCCGCGTCAAGACCGGGGAGTCGGTCCTGGTTCTGGACCGCAAGACGCCGGTTGCGTGCATCGTTCCGGTGCATCAGGTGGGCGAGTCACGCGGCACGGATGCCAGACTGGCCAGGCTCGAAGCCGCCGGCATCGTGGCGCGGGAGCGGCCGGGCAACCCGCTGGAGGTGGTGGGACAGCCGCTGCGCGCGGGCGCGAACGTTCTGGACGCGTTGCTGGAAGAACGCCGGGACGGACGATGAGGTTCTGGGATACCTCGGCGCTGCTGGCGCTGGTCTTCGACGACCCCCGCAGGGCGCCGGCGCTGCGCATCCTCGAGGTCGACGACCGGATGGCGGTCTGGTGGGGTACCTCCGTCGAGTACGTTTCCGCCGTCGCGCGACGCGAACGCGAGGGAGACCTGACGGCGGGAGACGCCGCGGCGGCGCTCGAGCGCATGACGGCCCTGTCACGGCTGTGGCACGAGGTTCAGCCGAGCCGTCACATCAAGCGGACCGCGCATCGGCTCCTGCGCGTACACCCGTTGCACGCGGCGGACAGCCTGCAGCTCGCCGCCGCGATTGCCGCGGCGGAGGGCGATCCCCCGAGCCTGGACTTCGTCTGCTTCGATGCGCGGCTGGGCGCCGCGGCATCACGCGAGGGGTTCCCGATTCTCACCGCCCGGACGCGGTGACCGGGCCGGCCAGCGCATTGCCAACCCCATGGGCGGCTACCTATAGTTGGCCGATGGCTCAGGTGACGGCGCAGTCATCCGCCAGACCGCGGCATCCGATGCCGGCCTTCGTGCGCGAGGCGCTTGCCGAGCGGGGGCTGGCTGGCGCCTACGCGGCCCGGCCGCCGTACCAGCGGAACGACTACATCGGGTGGATAGCGGGGGCGAAGCAGGAGGTCACGCGGCGCCGGCGGCTCGACCGGATGCTCGCCGAGCTCGCCGCCGGCGACCGCTACATGAAGATGCCGTGGCGTCCCGGCCGCCGACGCGGTGACGGCTCGGGTGGACCCGCGCCCCGAGCCCGCGGGCTCGGCTGAGACTGGAGGAGCTGCCGCGTGGCGGAGAACAAGACGCGCAAGACGGGCGCCAGCGTCGAGGCGTTCCTGGACGGCGTCGAGCACGCTCGACGCCGGGCGGACGGGCGCGTCCTCCTCGAGATGATGAAGGAGGTCACCGGCCTCGCCCCGGACATGTGGGGCCCGGGCATCGTCGGGTTCGGCGACTACCACTACCGCTACGAGTCGGGCCGGGAAGGGGACTTCTTCCTCGTGGGGTTCTCGCCCAGGAAGCAGAATCTCTCCCTCTACATCCCGTCCGGGTTCCCCGAGTACGACGCGCTCCTGGCGGCCCTCGGCAAGCACCGCAAGGGCGCGTCGTGCCTGTACGTCAACAAGCTGGCCGACGTCGACCTCGCCGTGCTCCGCGAGCTGATCGCCAGGGGCTTCGAGCATGCCCGGTCGCGCCGCGCCTGAGCCGCCGCGGTCGCCCTACCGGCCGGCCGTGGTCGCGTGCCAGGTACCGGTGCCGGGGGGGAAGCAGAAGCCGTCGAGCGCGTCGCGCAACCGCACCGCCTTCAGGAGTTGCGAGGACCGGTCGTCGCAGACGTGCAGGTCTATCGTCGCGAAGTCGCGGGCCGGCCAGACGTGGACCACCAGGTGCGACTCGGCCAGCACCCAGACCAGGGTTGTGCCGCCGTGGTCGAGCGGGATCGCCTGTTCGGCCAGTATCTCCAGGCCCGAAATGCGCACCAGGGGCCGCATGTCCGCGATGAGCGCCGCGCCGTCCCCCTGCGGGCCGCGCAGCCGCTCGGTCAGGGGGCCGTCGCCGATGAAGTGATGGGAGGCAGGCATGGGACGCCCGAAACGCTCCGGATTCTAGCGGAACGCGCGGGGCGTACCAAGAACGGGCCGCGCGCCCGGTTGACAGGCGCGGCGCGGGAGCATATTGGGTAGGGGGGCGGGAGGACGATGTGAAGGCCCGTGGCATGCAGAGACGAACGGCCGTCATCCTCGGTCCGTGGATCGTGCTCGGCAGCGTGCTGCAGCCGGGGGTCCGCGCGCAGGATTCCCTTCGACCGGCCGCCGGCTTTCATCACGTGCACCTCAACGTGGTCGACGCGGACCGCTCGGTCGACTTCTACACCGCCGCCTTCGAGAAGACGCGCCGCACGCGGGTCGCCGGGTGGGACGCGGTGCAGGCCGAGAACGTCTTCCTGCTCTTCAACGAGGTCGCCGCACCCGCCCCGGCGGCGTGGACGACGGCGCTGTGGCACTTCGGCTGGAACAGCGCCGACGTCGTCGCGGACTACCGCCGCCTGGCGGCCCTGGGGATTCCGTTCTTCCGCGTGCCGCCGCCGTCGGGGCACATGTGGGCGCCGGACGGCAACGACGTGGAGATTGCCCCCGCGTACGCGGGCAGCGGCGGGAGCGCTCCCGACGCGTTCAACCACGTGCACCTGATGAGCGCGGCGCCGCTCTGCGCGGGCGCCTGGTACGAGGCGCTGCTCGGCCTGCGGCGCGTGGCGAGCACACCGGCCGGGCCGGTCGAGGACTGCGACGTCCCGTTCGGGCCGCGCCGCGATCCGGGCAACCAGATCCACGAGCCCAACGTCAGGCTGCTGATGGACGACATCGTGCTGTTCATCTATCCCGACCAGACGCCGGAGCAGCCGCCCGCGCCGTCGCGCGGGCATCTGCTCGACCACATCGCCCTGACGTATCCGGACGTCCCGGCGGCCGTCGAGCGGCTCGCCGCGCGGGGCGTGACGGTGCTCGAGGGCGTCCACCCGTTCGGCGACACGGGGCGGCGGGCGGCCGTGATCGAGGGGCCCGACGCCCTCGCCATCGAGCTGGTCGAGCCGTAGCCGCGGACGTCGAGAGCGCGGGAGGGGAGGGCAGGACATGCCGGGAAGCCGCATCGGGCGCGTCGTTCTCGCGTTGCTGCTGGGTTGCGGAGCGGGTCTGGCCGGGGCGGCGTCCGGGCCGACGCGGGCGCAGGAAGCGCGTCCGTCGAAGCGCGTGCTGGTGCTGACCCACAACGCCTTCTACCAGCACGACATGCTGCCGACGCTGGAGCGCACCGTGGCCGAGCTGGGCCGGGAG
>CAZMWA010000250.1:0-11482 GCA_964569405.1 uncultured Vicinamibacteraceae bacterium
CCTCGTACGCCCCGCAACCACGCCACGCCCCTCAACCACGCTGCCACCTGCCACGCGCGGCGACCGCAGACCTCCCTCGCTCAACGATCAGGGCTCGGCCAGCGACCGATTCGACGACGTCAAGAATTTTCCGGGCTAGGACGGCGGCGCATCTTGCCGTCGCGTTTGACACGTTCGCGGCGCGGGTGGAGATCGACGCCAGCGCGCCGACCGCGCCGTTCAGGGCGTTCGGCCTGCTGTCGTCTTTTGAGCGCGATTTCGCGGCAGCACCTACTCCTTCGTGGCGCAGCGTCGTGCCCCAGTCCGGCGGCGGGGAAAGGCACCCGTCGGAGCGGGGACATACCGAACGGCTCGACCGCTTGGGCCAAAAGATCGTGGATGCTGTCGCCCGGCACATTGCCAAAGACAACGGCGAACCGACCCAGCTTGCAGGATGGCGCTGGCCTTGGGCCTCGAAGACAACCGGTGACGCGGAGCATCGGACGCCGGTGCTTCGCACCACGATCGTGCCCGAGAAGGCCGACAGCATCCGGGAACTACACCGGCTGTGCGACTGGGTGATCACCCTGGATCGGAACGCTGGCATCGAATACTTCGACTCGCCGCGGGACAACCGGGACATCTACGATGCGTACGTCATCGACTGCGTACCGGAACGCGAGGATCTTGGCTGCCTGCAACTGATCACGTCGACCAGCAACGTGGACGAGGTGCACGACCTGCTCGACGGCGCGTTGGTGCGGATGGGGCTCAGCCGCACGCGGCGGAACGCCGAGTTCCTCCTGGAGCACCTCAAGTCGCTGAGCGGGCGGCTCACCATCCGTCTCACCGGCAACGTCCCGCCGACGTCGGAGCTGATCGCGCTGGCGATCGCCCATGCCAACTGCCGGCGGGCGTCGGACGACGACGCCTGCTGGGCGCCGCTGGACCACGGCTTCCTGGTGCCGGTGGACGATGTGCGCGACCTGCTGCCCCCGTTGCAAGACGATGGAGAAAACGGCACCGATGACGGAAACCGGCAGACGCGTCCAGACCTGATCCACGTCTCGACGCAACCGCGTCGCGGGCTCGCGTTCCGGTTCATCGAAGTGAAGCACCGCCGCCATCTGCGCCAGGCGCGCGCGCCCGAACTGCTGCGCAGGGTGGAGGAACAGACTGGCGCGCTCCGTTCGCGCTGGTACGAGTGGTACGGCCACGAGAGTGTGTACTCCGGGTTCCGGGCGGTGCGGCGCGCCAAGCTGGCGCGGGTGCTACGCTTCTACGCGCATAAGGCGCACCGTCATGGGTTGCGGACGGAACGCTACCGGGAGATCGTGACCGAGCTCGATCGCATGGTCGAAAGAAGTGCGGACTACGGCATTCAACCCGCAGCGGACGGCGACCGCGGCTGGGTGTTCTGTCCGGAGTATGCAGGGCTGGAGCCGCTGGAGATCTCGCCGGCAGGTTGGGGCGTGCGGATCTTCCTGTTCGGGCCCGGCCGGCTGCCGGACACCGACTTCCGCTTCCGGCCGGACCCGGCGCCGGCAGGCAGCACGCCCGGAGCCGATGCGCCGGCCGAGAACGGGCGCGACGTGACCCCGTCCTCCCGCAGCGTGCCGCCGGCGGTCGATGGGGGCGACCGGGCCTTTGTCGGGGCCATAGAGGATACCGACGATGGGGGGCGCGGCGGGGAAGGAAGCAAGTCCGGCACGACGACGACAAACCCCGACGGCGGTGACAGGGAGCCGCCCCGCAGCAAGGACAACCCTGCCGGCGGCACAACGGATTCCGAAGGCGCCACGAGGCTCTCGGCGAGCGAGTCTACCCCGGATGGTAACGGGACGGATGACATCCCGACGCCAGTCCCCACCATCGCGCTGGGCGCCGACAGCCTCACCGGCGCCGACGTGCAGTGGCCCTTGACCATCAAGGGCAATCCGCACCTGCTGATTGCCGGACTGCCCGGTATGGGGAAGACGACCTGCCTGCTGAACGTGTGCCGGCAGATGGTGAACGCGGGCGTCCACCCCATTATATTTTCCTATCACCAGGACATCGACGAGCGGCTCGTGGAACTGGTTCCGTCCGTGCGGTTCGTCGACTTCGACGGGCTGGGATTCAATCCGCTCACAGTGACGAATCGCGAGTCGGCTCGAGCGTACCTCGATGTCGCCGGATCGTTGCGGGACATCTTCGCCGCCATCTTCTCGGAGCTGGGCGACCTGCAATGCGAGAGCATCCGCCGAGCGATCAAGGAGAGCTTCAACGAAGCGGGGTGGACGGGGTCGGACGCTGGAGCGCGGGAACCGGAGTTCGGTCGTTTCGTCGAGATTCTGCGCGCCGAGCCGAAGCCGGACCGTGGATTGCGCACGTTGCTGGCGCGTCTGACCGAACTCGATGACTACGGTTTCTTCGACATCGGAGAAACGCGCGAGAGCCTCTGGGAAAGCGACCGGCCCACCGTCGTTCGTATTCACACAACGCAGAACGACGCGCTACAACGGGCATTCGCCTCGCTTGTGTTCTACGGGCTCTACAAGGACATGTTCCGCCGAGGCATTCAGGAACGGATCACGCATGCTCTGATCTTCGACGAGGCCCACCGGGCGGCCGGGTTGAAGCTGATCCCGACAATGGCGAAAGAATGCCGGAAGTACGGCATCTCGCTCGTGTTGGCGTCCCAGGAAGCCAGGGACTTCGACGCGTCGCTGTTTTCCGCGGTCGCCAACTACCTCGTGCTGCGCCTGACCGAAGCGGATGCGAAGGCGCTTGTCCGGAATGTCGCCACGGCGAGGCAGGAACGCAGCCTGATCGACAGGATCAAGCAAATGGCTCGATTCAGAGCGCTGTACTTCTGCGAGGGAAAGCAACGGCCCGCGCCAGTCAGCCTCCGTTCGCTCGACTGAAGTCGAGGAAGGGGTTCACGACGCGGACCGAACCGTACACCTGGCTGTGGTTCAGGTCCTCGGTGAACAGCGTGCGGGCTCCGAGCGCCTCTGCTGCGGCGATGATGGCGCCGTCCCAGTAGCTGATCCGGTAGCGCTGACTGATCTCGGCACCGACCTTGACGATGCCCGCGTCGAGCACCTGGCAGGGAAACGCCTCGAGCTGCTCCATCCATTCCAACGCTTCGCCCGGGCTCAGCGGTTCCTCGAGCTTGTGGACGACGGTGACGTAGAACTCCTGCAGAACCTGGGCCGAGAGCCCGAAATCGAGCGTGTCGATCAATTCGAGTGCTCGTGCTCGCTTCGTCGTCTCGCGTGCCGGGGCAAGAGCATAGACCAGTACGTTGGTGTCCAGAAAGGCATCAACGTTCATGAAGCTCCTCGCGAGTCCAGGACCGGGACCCGATCTTCGCCCGGGACCGCTTGCTCAGCTCCATGATTCGCTGCCGGGCCTTGCGGGTCCGATCCTCGCGATTCGCGAGGCCGGTGAGAAACTCGCGAACCAGTGCGTTCACGGTCGAGCCGCGTTCGGCAGCGTACAGTCGGACCGTGTGCAGCACCGTCTCGTCGACGCTGAGGGTGATGTTCTTCATGAACACAGTATATGTGTAGCTGCGTTGGACGGCAAGCAGCTCCTGACTCGTGCGCCTCGCCGGCCCGCGGCCCGGACCCGGTTGTCGCCGGCGGGCGCCGGCAGCGTCGCGGAGGCCCGCGGCGCGCGAGCCCGCCGTCTCAGAACCGCACGCGCAGGCCGGCGAAGGCGCTGCGCGGGGTGCCCGGCGAGACGAAGCGCGGATCGCTGGCGTTCGGCACCTCCGACAGGAACACCTCCAGCTCGGCCAGGGCGCCGAACGTCCCGTAGCGCCGGTCGAACAGGTTGTCGACCCGCGCGAAGATCTCGACGTGCTCGCCGGCGCGGTACACCGAGCGCAGATTGGCGATGCCGTAGCCGGCGAGCCGAACCTGATCGTTGCCCTCGTCGCCGACGAAGACGCGGCTGGACGCCGTGACCGTCTCCAGCATGACGTCCCAGGCGTCGGACAGCGCGTAGCGCAGGCCGGCCTTGAAGCTGTGGCGCGGGATGCCCGGCATGTGGTCGCCCGGCTCGACCTGCACGAACCCGCCCTCGGTGGCGGCGTCGTTGACCTCCGCGTCGCCGGGCAGCTCGAGGGGCGATTGGAACGTCGCCTCGATCAGCCCGTAGCCGGCGTACCAGCCCAGCCGGCTGACCTGGCCGTTGAGCTCGGCGTCGAGACCGATGCGCCGCGTGTCCCCGGCGTTCTGGAAGTACCCGGTTCCAATCAGCTCGGGCGAGGCGACGAACAGGATGTCGTCGGCGATGGCGGTGTGGTAGACCGCGACCGACCAGTTGAGCCGCCAGCCCGACCCGGCCCCGACGCGGCCGCGCAGGCCGCCTTCGACCGAGCGGGCCACGGCCTGTTCTAGCGGCGGGTCGGAGATGAACGCGTTGGGCACCCGGCAGGGCTCGGCCGGGTCCGCGCAGCTCAGCTCCGCCGCGGTGGGCGCCCGGTTGGACTCCGCGTAGCGGCCGAAGACGGACGCCGCCTCGTTGAACTGATGCACCAGGCCCGCCCCGACGTTGAAGCGCGAGAAGGCGTGCTCCCCGTCGAGCGAGGTGCCGAGTCGGTCGGCAATCTCGATGCGGGCGTGGTTGAAGCGGCCCGACACGGTGAGATGCGTCCGGTCGGTGAACGAGAGGGTGTCGGTGAAGTACAGCCCGACGGCGCTGTTCGCCGTATCGAGGCCGGTGTTGAACACATCGTCCGGGGCCACGCCGTAGATGCCGGCCAGCAGCCCGGAGCCGGCCACCGTGCGGTCGTCGGTGAGCGTGCCGACCTCGCTGGTGAACGTGAAGCCGACATCCGCCAGATCGGCCGAGACGCCCAGGGTGAGGACGTTCTCGCGGCCGCCGACCTCGGTGGCCGCAACGGCCTGCACCGTGGCGCCGTACCCCTTCGACCGCGTCGTGGTCCTGTTGTACGCGGCATCGCCCCCGGCATCGTCCGCGGTGATGAAGCGGCCGGTCTGCACGTCGACGAGCGGGCGCGCCTCGTCGTCATCGTCGCCGTTGTCGTCGCCGTGATCGTCGTCACCGTTGTCGTCGTCCATGGCGGCGAACCCCATCGCGCCGTTGTCGTCGTCATCGCCGCCGTCGTGCCCGTTCTCCCCGGCCTCCTCGTCATCATCGTCGTCATCGTCCGCCCCGAAGCAGAGCGTGCCGGCGGGGGCGCCGGGGGGCAGGGAGTCGTCGTCGCACACGTCGAACTCCGCCTCGTCGCCGTTGAGCGTCCGGCGGTCCAGGTCGCGGTAGTACCCGGTCACCTGCACGGACCACGTCGGGGAGACCGCGACGTCGAAGCGCCCCTGGACGAAGCCGAGACGGTTCTCGGTGATGTCGGGATACGTGAAGACCGCGTTGCGGCTGGCGTCGAGCAGCTCGACCGGCGCCGGCGCGTTGCCGTTCAGCCGGGTGTCGGCGTAGGTGAAGCTGACGCCGGCATCGATCGTCTCGTCCCGGTACGCGACGTCGGCGACCGCCTGGGTCACCTCCGAGGGTGACGCCACGCGCCAGCCCGTTTCGTCGAACCGCGTGGCCCCGAGGTAGACGGCCCAGGGGCCGTTGCTCGCGCCCCACTCCGCCGTCGCGGAGTAGCGGTCGAACGACCCGCCGGAGAGCTCGCCGCGAAAGCCGTCATGGTCGAACCCGTTCTTGAGGTTCACGATCATGGCGCCGCCCAGCGCGTTGAGGCCGTAGGTCGGCTCCGCGCCCGCGCTGAGCTGCACCTGAGCGACGGCGAACTGCGGCATCAGATCGAACTGGACGGTGTCGCCGAACGGCTCGTTGATCCGGACGCCGTTCTGGTAGACGGCCACGCCCTGCGGCAGCCCCAGCAGCGGCGAGGCGGTGAAGCCCCGGAACCGCAGGGTCGGCTGAAACAGGTTGGCGGTGGCGCCCTCCAGCGTGACCGAGCCGAGCTGCTCGTTGAGCGCATCGGCCAGCGACGCCGCGTGCCGGTCCTCGAGCTCCGCCGCGGTGACCACCGACACCGTGGCGGGCACCCGGTCCCGGTCGACCTGGCTGCCGGGGGTGGGCCCCACGCCGACCACGTCGACCTGCTGGGCGAACGGCGCGAGCCCGAGTTGCACGTCGGCCCGCAGCGTCTCGTCGGCGGCCAGCCGCAGGCCGGCCCGCCGCTCCGTCCGGAAGCCTGCCATCGAGACGGTGAGCGCGTAGATGCCGTCCGGAAGGGACGTGAAGCGGTACGTGCCGGTTGCGTCGGTCGTGGCGGTGAGCGCCGCCTCCAGGCCGGCCGCGGTCGCCGTGACGCCGGCGCCGACGACAGCCGCGCCCTGCGCGTCGGTGACCTGCCCCTCGAGCGTCGCGGTCTGCGCCTGCGCGCCGGTCGAGCCGATCAACAGCAGCAACAGGCCGGCCCCGACCCGCCGCGTTCCCCTCACCGCGCTCTCCCGCATCAGCATCCTCCGTTCTCGACGCACGCACCTCGGACGAGATATTCCGAGCGGACCGCATCTGTTCAGCCTGATTGTCGAGTCGCGCCCCGGTTGGGCGCCGCACCCGGGAGCGGGTGTACACTGGCCCCGGCATGGCGACGCTGCCCCAGGACACCCTGCTCGACCTGGCCCTGCCGGTCCCGCGCCAACCGGCGGACCCGCGCCTCATCCGCGGCGAGGTCCTGCTGTTGTTCGACGAGTGCCGGAGCGGCGTGCACCGCTACGTGCGCTCGCTGGGAATCGGTGTCAGCGACACCGAGGACGTGGTGCAGGAAACCTTCCTGGCGCTCCACCGGCACCTGCTGCGCAACGGCGACCGCTCGAACCTGCGGGGCTGGGTGTTCCGCGTCGCCCGCAACCTCGCGCTGAAGCGGCGCACCCGGCGGAGCTGGTCAGCGCGGATCGTCTTCGCCGGCGGGGTCGCGGAGGATCGCGTCGACCCGGCCTCGAATCCGGAAGAGCGGCTGCTGGCCGGACAGCGCCAGTCGCACCTGCGGGCGGTGGTCCGGGCGCTCCCCGATCGCGACCGGCAGTGTCTCCAGCTCCGGGCCGAGGGCCTGCGCTACCGGGAGATCGCCGGCGTCCTCGGCGTCTCGGTGGGCACGGTCGCCAGCTCGCTGGCGCGGGCCGCGACGCGCGTGCGACGGGCGGACGAAAACTGAATGGGCTGGAACCAACGGCACGCATCCGACGAGGACCTCCTCCTGCGGGAGGAGGACGAGCTGCGACCGCGGCGGCGGGCGCGCGTCGACCGCCACCTGCGCGAGTGCCGGCGCTGCGCCGAGCGCAGCCGGGCCCTGCAGGAGGCGCTGGCGGCGCTCACCGGCGCGGGCCGCGACGCCCGGGCGGCCGAGCAGGACGCGCGCGCATCGCGAGCCAGGCTGCTGGCGCGGCTCGCGCAGGAGACGGACCTCGCGGCCGGCGCAGCGGGCCCGGCCTCGTGGCCCCGTCTCGTGTGGCAGGGCGGGGCTCTCGCCGCGGCCGGCCTGGCGGCCGCCGTCGTCGGGGCGCTGCTCGGCGTCGGACCGCAGGAGGAAGGCGGCACGCACTCCAGCGTGGAACTGCGCGGCGGCGGGCCGGAAACGGCGCTGCCCCGCCGGGAACTGACGCCCGGCGTCGCGCGCACCGTGTCCGTCGACGAGATCTGCGGGCGCGAGCGGGACCCGGCCAGTCCGCTGGTGGCCGCCTCGGTGGCCAGGCAGGTCTTCGAGAACTACGGCGCCGACTACCGGCGGGCGGAAGAGTACGAGCTCGACTTCCTGATCACCCCGGAGCTCGGAGGAACGGCCGACGCGCGCAACCTGTGGCCCCAGCCCTACCGGTCCACGCGGTGGAACGCCTACGTTAAGGACGAGCTGGAGCAACTCTTCCGGCGGCTCGTGTGCAACGGGACCATCGACATCTCGACCGCGCAGCGCGAGATGGCGACGGACTGGATCGCGGCCTACCGGCGGTACTTCGACACCGACCACCCGCGCACCGGCGCCCCGCGCCGCGACGGATAGGAGTCCGGGACAATCGTTTCGCAGCCGCTCGACGAGCGCGGGGCACCGCCGGGGCAGCCCCGGCACGACCCGCTGCTGACCTGGGATCAGGCGTTCGCCGCCGGCTCGGAAGTGGTTGGCGGGAAGGGCTGGAACCTCGCCCGTCTGGTCCGCTACGGCTTCGAGGTGCCGCCCGGCGCCGTCGTGGCCGCGTCCGTCTACGCCGACCTGTTCCGCACGCCGGACATCGCCGCCCTGGCGGCGCCCCTCGCGGCGGTGACGGCCGACGACGTCGGCGGGGCCGCCGTGCAGGCGCGGCTCGCCGCGCTCCGCGACCTCGTCGTCCGGACAGGCCTCCCGGAAGGCACGCGGGCGGAGCTGGGCCGGTTCCTGGACCGGGGCGGCCTGGACGGCCGGCCGCTCGCCGTCCGCTCCTCCGCCGCGGCCGAGGACGGCGCGCACGCGGCGTTCGCCGGCGTCCACGAGAGCTGCCTCGGCGTGACCGGGCTCGACGCGGTGTGCACCGCCGTGTCGCGCTGCTTCGCGTCGTTGTGGACCCCGCACGCCGTCGCCTATCGGCGGCGACTGGGCGTTGCCGACGACGCCACGCCCTGCGCGGTGGTGCTCTGCGAGATGGTCGGCGACCCGCGCTGCGGCCCGCTGGCGGCCGGCGTCGCCTTCTCGTGCGATCCGCTGACGGGCGAGCGGCAGGTCGTGACGATCGAGCTGGCCGCGGGGCTGGGCGACGCGGTCGTCCAGGGGGCGGTCGCGCCGCAGCGGTACGCGGTGCGCCGGCCGGGTCTGGACACCGAGATCGCGCGGTTGGACGATACCGGCGGCCGCGCCGTCCTCGACGCGCGGGAGATCGCGGCGCTGGCGGCTGCCGTGGCGCGGGTCCACTGGGCGCTCGGCGACGGGGACACGCCGCAGGACGTGGAGTGGGCCTACGACGGCACCACCTTCTGGATGCTCCAGTCCCGGCCGGTCACCCGCCTGCCGCGCTGGACCTTCCCCGGCGTGCCCGCGGAGACCCCGACCTGGTCGGACGGCAACATCCGCGACTCCTTCCCGCGGCCGCTGACCATGGCCACCTGGTCGCTGCTGGACACGACCGGGCAGGCCATCGTCTACGCGTCGGCGCAGGTCGCGGAGTACCCGCTGCCGGCCGGCATGCAGGTCTTCCGCCGCTTCGGCGGGCGTCCCTACTTCGATCTCGACAGCCTGCAGTGGAGCCTCTACGACTCGCTCGGCATTCCGCCGGCCGAGGCGAACCACGCGCTCGGCGGATTCCAGCCGGAGCTCCCGGTGCCGGACGGGCACCCGCTCCGCGGCCGCGCCGGCCTCGCCCGCCTGCGGCGCCGACTGCGGCTGGGCCGCCGGCTGCGGCGGTTCCACCGGGAGGCCCCGCCGCGGATCGAGGCGCTGGTCGCGCGCGCCCGGGAGAGTCGCGCGGCCGACCTCTCGACCCTGGGCCACGCCGCGCTGCTGGCGCGCTTCCGGGACCTGCAGGTGCTGGGCGTCGCGTATCAGCCGGTCCTGCAGCTCGCCGCGACCTACTACGGAGGCTGGGTGAGGCTGCTGGAGGGCGCCCTGAAACTGGTCGCGCGCGGCGCGGCACGGCCGCTCGTCAGCCGCCTCCTGGCGGCGTCGGGCAACGTGGCCAGCGCCGAGCAGGGGTACCGCGTCAGGGAGCTCGCCGACAGCGCCGCCGGAGACCCCGCCGCGCTGGCCGCGCTGCGGGACCCCGACCCGTTCGCCTGGCGCAGGCTGCCGGCGGGCACCCCGTTCCGCACCGCGTTGGAGGACTACCTGGACCGCTACGGCCACCGGGCGGTCTTCGAGATGGAGCTCGCCAGCCCCCGCTGGGCCGACGATCCGCGCTACGTGCTCGAGCAGGTGCGTTTCCACCTCGACCACCCCTCCGCGCCCGACGTGCGGGCGCGCGCCGCCGGCGTGCGGCGCCGGGCGGAAGCCGAGCTGGCCGCCGTCCCCGCCTGGCTGCGGCCGATCGCGCGGCGCATTCTGGCGCGCGCCCGACTGGGCGCGGCGCTCAGGGAGAACGCCAAGTCGGGGTCCGCGGCGGCCGTCGCCCTCGTGCGGCAGATGTGCCTGGAGGTGGGACGCCGGCTGCAGGCCGCCGGCCGCATCGCCGCGGCGGACGACGTCTTCCACCTGAGCCTGATCGAGGTCGAGGCGTGGCTGACCGGCGCCTGGGACGGGACCGGCGCAGGCGCGCTGGTCGCCGACCGCCGGGCGCGTCTCGCCTCCCAGCAGGCGCAGGAGCTGCCCGGCGTGATCACGGAATCGCCCCCGGCGGCGCCGGGCGCGGCGGCGCGCCCGGCCGCGCCCTTGCCGCCGCTGCCGGACGGCGACGCGTGGACGGGCGTCGCGGCCGCCCCGGGCGCGGCCGAGGGCGCCGCCTGCGTGCTGCGCACGCCCCACGACGGCGGCCGGATGCGCCGGCACGACGTGCTGGTGGCGCCCTCCACCGACCCCGGCTGGACCCCGCTGTTCCTGCGCGCCTCGGCGGTGGTGACCGAGACCGGCGGCTACCTGTCGC
Source organism: uncultured Vicinamibacteraceae bacterium (assembly GCA_964569405.1). Taxonomy (GTDB): domain Bacteria; phylum Acidobacteriota; class Vicinamibacteria; order Vicinamibacterales; family UBA8438; genus JAAXGX01. Next base: position 10,503 of record CAZMWA010000250.1, read on the forward strand.
ACGGCGCCGTGGTGGCCCGCGAGTTCGGGCTGCCGGCGGTGGTCAACGTGCGCGACGCCATGCGCCTGATCGCCGACGGCGACCGGCTGCGAGTCGACGGCGACGCCGGCCGGGTCACCCGCACAGAACGAAGCTCGCGTCGAAGCTGCCCTTGAGCGCGCGATCTGCAGTCCGGGGAGGGTACGCATCGGGGGTCCAGGACATCGTGGCTCCAAGGCCTCGGATGGCGCAACTACCTCAGAGCGGCACTGCGACGGCCACGCCCACCGACAGGCCGACCAGGGGGCGGGCCGCGCGGGTCCCCGCCATCGAAGCGGCTCCTAGGGCCAGAGCATCCGCCACTCGATGAAGTACTCCGCCTTCCCCCAAGTGACGCGGAGGGTCCCGGAGGGAATGGCCCCCTCCTCGGCCGGCAGGTCCGGCTCGAGCGTGACCGCCAGGCTCCGGACCGGCTCCGCCAGCTCCCGCCGATGGACTGGCGTCCGGCCGAAGTCGAACGACGGGTCGTAGTCGGTGCCCCAGTGCCGGGTCTGGAGGCTGACGATCAGCGCGCCGCCGTCCTCGCGCGGGAGCATGAACAGCGTGTACTCGCCCCGCGGCACGTCGAGGTCGCCGAAGCGGGCGTCGAAGTCGAGGGTCAGCCGGGTGGCCCAGTTCGCGCCCAGGCGCCAGACCTCGCCGTAGGGCACGAGCCCCCCGAAGATCGCGCGGCCGCGAGCGTGCGGCTGGCCGTAGTCGATGGTGATGCGCGACGGGCCCGAGTGGGACGGCGTGTAGGTGAACCACCCGCCGTCGCGCAGGACGCGCCCGTCGAAGGTCACGCTGGTCGTCACCCGACCGCTCGGCGCGACCCTGGGGCGGGGGCCCTCCCCGTCCTGCGCCGCGAGCGGCGCCGCGATCAGGAGCACCGTCAGCGCGACGAGCGGGGCGCGAAGGCGTGGGCGTCGGCGCCGAAGAGGCGTGCAGGCTCGCCGCGGGGC
>CAZMWA010000251.1:0-7801 GCA_964569405.1 uncultured Vicinamibacteraceae bacterium
GCCTCGCGCCCGTGGTCGACGAGCTGCGGACGATGATCGAGCTGCTGCGCGCCTGGGCCGGCGGCACCTACTCCGGCATCGCGAGCGCCAACCTGCTGCTCATCGTCGGCGCGGTCGTGTACTTCCTCGTGCCGGCCGATCTCGTGCCGGACTTCATTCTGGGCCTGGGATTCGTGGACGACGTGGCCGTGATCACCCGCGTGATCGGCGCCGTCAGGGAGGAGCTGGCGAAGTTCAGGACGTCGCAGGCCGGCTGACGCCGGCGGCGCGGCAAGCGCCGCGCGGCGCCGTGGTTCGGCAGGCAGCGGCGGTTGCCCCGCTGCCCGCCGAACGGGACGTGTCTACGGTGCGGCGAAGCGCGCGATGCGGTCGCTGCCGCCGATGCCCCCGACCCAGATCTCGTCGCCGACCTGCAGGGCGACCGTCGCGAGGATGAGGCTGTCGTTCGAGGGGTAGCGCACTATCTCCCGCGCCGTCAGCGCGTCCGGGTCCACCGTGGCCACGCGCGACGTCACGCCGTCGCAGGCGCGGTCGCCGAGACAGGCGAAGATCGACGCCGGACCCTCGCTGCCGAGGTGTCCCGCGGCCAGCAGCGAGCCGTCGGGGGCCCAGCGGACGTTGTCGATCTGGAACCCGACGTCGACCGCCTCGACGCGGGGCGGCGACTGGCCGCGCGAGACCCGGATCAGCGACCGCGTGCCCCAGCCGCCGATGTAGAACCAGCGTCCGTCCGGCGAGGCCACGAGCCCGTTGGGTCCCACCGTCTCGCTGCCGGGCACCGCGGTCCACCCGGCCCCGGGCTGCCATTCCCAGACCTGTCCCGCCTCGAGGTTGAAGTTCGTGGCGCCGAACCCGCCGCCCGGCAGGGCCGCCACCGAGTTCAGGCTGACCGACTCGGGCGCCACGACGCAGCCGATCCAGGTGAGCGTCGGCCGCTCGCCCGCGGCGTCGAGCTCGAACACCTCGATCGCCTCCCGGGCGCCGTGGCGGACGACGTACAGCGTGTGCACGCCGCCGTCTCCCGGCCGGAGGTCGAGGCCGTGCGGCCGGAACCCGCTCGTGTCGGGCCCCGGACACGCGCCGAAGGTCGCCGTGTCGTGGCGCGGCTCGGACGTCTCCAGCGGATAGGCCCGCGCCGACGTGTGGTCGCGGCGGTCGGTCAGGCTGAGGTAGCCCGCGTCCTCCATGCTGGACACGACGATCCAGGGCGTGTCCGGCACGGCGACCAGATCCTCCGGGCTCACCGGCCCGCAGACGAACGCGACGTCGCCGTCGGGCTCGCACTGCGCTGCGCCCGGCGCGGGCAGGGCCAGGAGGCACGCGGCGACGGTGACGGTCAGGGGTACGATCCTTTGCATCGGAACCTCTCTGGTTTTCTGCTCCGAGGTCGACCGCGCTGGAAGCCGGTCGGAACGATTATACGCGGGGGCCCCGAGCGGGTATGCTGTCCACGTTTCGTGTCTGACGGCAGCGTGTCGTCCGGGGAGGAATCATGTCGATGAGCAGTTGGAAGCGTGCGCGGGGTGTCGTCGCGATGGTTCTCGGGGTGGTCCTTGCCGGCGCGCTCGCGCTGCCGCCGACGGCGGAGGGCCAGTCGGGCGCGGCGGAGGTCCCCGAGTTCCGGGTCGATCCGTTCTGGCCGCCGCCGCTGCCGAACAACTGGATCCTGGGCCAGGCGGCCGGCGTCGCGGTCGACGCCGACGACGACGTGTGGCTGGTCCATCGGCCGCGCTCGCTCGACGCCCGCCAGCGGGGCGAGCATGGCATGTGCTGCGTGCCGGCGCCGCCGGTGATCGAGTTTGCGCCGGACGGCACGGTGCTGCGCTCCTGGGGCGGCCCGGGCGACGGATTCGAGTGGCCGGAGAACGAGCACGGGATTCACATCGATCACGAGGGTCACGTCTGGATCGGCGGCAACGCGGCCACCGACGCGCACATCCTCAAGTTCACCGCCGACGGCGAGTTCCTGCTGCAGATCGGCCGCGCCGGGCAGAGCGGCGGGAGCAACGACACCGAGAACCTCGGCCGCCCGGCGGGCATCCGGGTGGATGCGGAGACGAACGAGGTCTACGTCGCCGACGGCTACGGCAACCGCCGCGTCATCGTCTTCGACGCCGAGACCGGCGCCTACCGGCGCCACTGGGGCGCCTACGGCGAGCGTCCGGACGACACGGAGCTGCCGCCCTACGATCCCGAGGCCGACCCGATCCGCCACTATCGCAGCCCGGTGCACGACGTGGCGGTCTCGCACGACGGCCTGGTCTACGTGGCGGACCGGACCAACGACCGCCTGCAGGTCTTCCAGAAGGACGGCACGTTCGTGCGCGAGGCGTTCGTGCGTACGGCCACGCTCGGCAGCGGCTCGGTCTCGGGCGCGACCCTGTCGGTCGATCCCGACCAGCAGTGGCTGTTCATCCCCGACGGCACGAACAACGTCGTCTGGGTTCTCGATCGCGCGACGCTGACCGTCCGCGACCACTTCGGCCGGATGGGGATGTACGCCGGCCAGTTCCACCGGCTGCACAACCTGGCCGTCGACTCCCGCGGCAACCTGTACACCACGGAGGTCAACTCCGGACAGCGCATCCAGAAGTTCGTGCGCCTCGGCGGGCCGGACGACGCGCAGCAGTAGCCGCCCGGCAGCCGCGGCGGGGGAGGAGCCTGATGATTGAGTCGTTCGACACCCTGCTGAAGCAGTACGAGGAGGGCCGCTTGACGCGCCGGCAACTGCTGGGCGCGCTCGCCGCCCTGGCCGTGCCGGCCGCCGCGGGCGCGCAGGGCAGCGCCGTGCGGGCGCGCTCGCTGCATCACGTCAACGTCGGCGTCGCGAACCTCGATCGGTCGGAGCGGTTCTACCGCAACCTGCTCGGCCTGCCGCCGCGCCGCTACATCGTCGGCGACGCCTACGCGCTCGACTTCCCGGACGGCGGACTCATCAGCCTCTGCCCGGTCGAGGGCGGCAACTGCAGCCTGACCGCGGGCAGCGCGGTAGCCGGCGAGATCGACCACTTCGGTGTCGGCATCGAGAACTTCGACGCGGAGCGGGTGGCCGGCGCGCTCGAGGAGGCCGGCTTCGAGGGCGTGCGGCAGGCCGGACCGACCAGCGTCCTCGTCGCGGACCCGGACGGCCTGATCGTCCAGCTCTCGGCCGTGCCGGAGCGCTTCGAGGGCACGCCGCCCGACCGGGGCTGCTGATCGCTCGCGCCGCCGGCGCCGCGCCGCGGCCGGCCACGATCATCTTTGGCGCCTGCTTGGTGCCGGCCTCCGGAATTGTGGGCGCAATGGCGTTCTTGTGCCGTTGCGCCCACGCCGTCAGTTCGGGGCCCAGATGGCCGTCGGCTTCTCCGCTTCGTCGTGCAACGAGCGGCCGTCGCTAGCGGGCACGGATCACCGTCCCGGCGACCGAGACTGCCAGCCGGGCGCCGTCGATCGCTGGCCGCGAGGGCGCCGTTCGTCATGGTCCGAACAGCTCGAAGATCTCGCCCGGCCGGTAGTCCGGCTTGAGGTCCCAGTACCAGTAGTCGCCACGCCAGACCCGTCTGGACCCCAACTCGCGGAGGCGGCGTCGAACGCGTTGAAGCGCGTCGGCCAGGCAGCCGTCCGGATCGTGGAGGATCCGGGCATCCTCCGTCATGTCGAGCAGCAGCGGCGTCCCCCGGGCGAGCTCCGCGCGCGTCTTGAAGACGGGCGACAGCTCGGGATGGAGTCCCGCCCGGCGGGCGGCGTCGAAGTGCGCCGCGAGTGCAGTCCTGACGGGGGCGAACTCTTCGTTGCGCGCGGTCGGGCCGTCCGGCGGGTCGGTTGCCACGAGGAGCAGGTTGACATCCGAGTCGGCCCGCGGGGTCCCCCGGCCGACCGACCCGTAAATGGCCCGCGACAGCAGGCGGTCGCCGTAGTGACGCCGGCAGGCCCCGACGGTGTCCCGCAGCAGCGCCGCGTAGAGCGCGTGCATGCGCACATCATAGTCGGACGGTCGAAGACGGGCGGAAGCGCTGGCCAGCGGCCGTCACCGCGCACACGGTCGGACTGTTGGTGCGTCCGACGCTCGGCGGCGGAAAGAAAGGTGGAAGAAGACTTGAAGAGTTGGCGCGCCCGGCAGGATTCGAACCTGCGACCCTCGGCTTAGAAGGCCGATGCTCTATCCAACTGAGCTACAGGCGCGTCGGGTCCGTCGAGTTGCAGATGATGCCCATGATACGGCACTCGCAGCCGGCGGTTCCGCTGCCGACCATCCGGATCGGCCCGGGCGTTCCCTGCCTCAGTCGTTCGCGCCCAGCGCGCGGAGCCGCGCCGCGATCTCCGGGCGCGTCGCGCGCCGTCCGTTCGTGCCGGGGACCGGCAGGCTCGACTCGGCGAGCGCCAGCGCCGTCTGGCCGGCTTCGTTCACCGCGTCGAGATCGGCGCCGTGGGCCACCAGCAGCTCGACGACCGAGGCGAAGCCGGCGCGCACGGCGTCGTGGAGCGGGGTGTTGCCGCGCTCGTCGCCCAGATTGACGTCGACGCCGAGGTCGAGGATGGTGCGCGCGAGCTCGAGGGTCAACCGCTCGCTGTCGGCCCGCTCCATCTCCGGGGCCCCGACGCGGTTGCGCCGGTTCTCCCGCGGATTGCGGGAGACGCCCATCGCCGCCTTGAGGGATGACGTCCCGTTGGTGGGGGAGACCTGCGGGTCGGCCCCGCGCTCGATCAGGAGCCGGGCGATGGCGAGCTCCCCGTAGCGCGCCGCGAGCCAGAACGCGTTGCCGCCCACCGCCTCGTGCCGGATGCTGTAGTCGGCGCTGAACCGTCGCCCCGGGGTGCCCCGCTCCACGACCGCGTTGACGTCCGCGCCGCGCTCGAGGAGCGCCGCCGCGAGGGCGGTCTCGCTCCGCAGGATCGCGGCGTGCAGCGCGGTGTAGCCGGCGCCGGCGGCGTTCGGGTCGGCGCCGTTGTCGAGGAGATACGCGGCCAGGGGGCCGTGGCCGCTGTGGGCGGCGACGACGAGGGCGCTGGTGCCGGCCGCGGCGGCGTCGTTGACGTCGGCGCCGGCCTCGAGCAGGGCGCGCGCCGTCTCCACGTCGCCGTTGCGCGCAGCGAAGAGGAGCGGCGTCGAGCCGCCGTGCGCCATGCGGAAGTTGCCGCTCGTGTTGGTGTTGCCGGCGGTGTTCTCGAGCTGGTGCCAGACCCGCGAGCGGGCGTGCACATCCGCTCCGTGCCGGGCCAGCCGGCGCACGACGCCGGCGTGCCCCTGCGCCGCCGCCCACATCAGCGCCGTCTGGCCGCGCTCGCGCTCCGCGGCGTTCGGGTCGGCGCCGTGCGCGAGAAGGCGCTCGACGACCGGCCGGCTGCCGCTGCGCGCGGCGGCCATCAACGGCGTCTCGCCCATCCGGAGCGTCACGTCGGGGTCCGCGCCGGCCTCCAGCAGCCGCGCGACGATCGGCGCGCTGCCGTTCGCGGCCGCCAGCCACAGGGGCGTCGCGCCGAGCGCGTTGGCCGCGTCGACGTCGGCGCCCGCCGCGATCAGCAGCGCCGCGGTCTCGGCGTCGCTGCGGTGCGCCGCCCAGTGGAGCGCCGTCGCGCCGTCGCCCTCGGGGAGGTTCACGTCGGCGCCCGCCGCCAGCAGGGTGCGCACGCGGGCGACGTCGCCCGCCCGGACCGCCGCGGTCACGTCCGGCGCCACGGGCGCCTGCGCCAGCGCCGCCGTCGCCGGCACGATGACCGCCGCCAGCAGGGGCACGAGCCGTTCCGCCGGGAACTTGTGCGGCATGGGGCTATGCTACCGCAGTCCGGCGCATTCCGGGCGCTTGGCCGCGCGATCCTGTCCCGCCGTCATTGACACCCCGCCGGCGTTCGCAGAGACTACCGGGAGGATGATCCGCGCGCGTGGCCGATGGTTGCCGGTCCTCGCTGCGGCGGCCCTCGTTGTGCCCGCGCTGCTCGCGCCGGCGCGGCCGGCCGCGGCGCGGGAGCAGCCCCTTGCGGCCGACGCCGTCCGGCTGCGGCAGACGATCGACCGCTACTGCGCGGCCTGCCACAACGACCGCCTGCGCACGGCCGGTCTGACCCTCGACGGGCGCGACCTGTCGCAGGTGGGGGCGCGCGCCGACATCTGGGAGAAGGTCGTCACGAAGCTCCGGACGCGGACCATGCCGCCGGCGGGCCGGCCGCGTCCCGCGGCGGCGACCTACGACGCCCTGGCCGGCTGGCTGGAGTCCGAGATCGACCGCTACGCCGCGGCGCATCCCCACCCGGGGCGCACGGAGGCGTTTCACCGCCTGAACCGCGCCGAGTACGCCAACGCCATCCGGGATCTGCTGGCGCTCGACGTCGACGTGGCGGCGCTCCTGCCGGCGGACGACATCGACGAGTACGGCTTCGACAACATGGCCGACGTCCTGACGGTCTCGCCGGCCCTGATGGAGCGCTATCTCGCGGCCGGTCGCAAGATTGCCCGGCTGGCGGTGGGGGAGACGCCGCTCGGGCCCGGCACCGACATCTACAGGGTGCCGATCCTCCTGGTGCAGGACGATCGGGTGGGCGACGACGTGCCGTTCGGCTCCCGTGGCGGGATCGGCATTCGCCACTTCTTTCCCGTCGACGGCGAGTACGACCTGGAGATCCGGCTGCACCGCAACTACGTGAACTACGTGCGCGGCATGGGGTCGCGCCACGAGCTCGAGGTCCGGCTCGACGGCGCGCTCGTGCGGACCTTCGCCTTCGGCGGCGAGGAGCCGGACGGCGTGCAGGCGCCGGCCAGCTACGCGGGCAACCAGTTCGGTGATCCGGCGTGGGAAGAGTACATGCTCTACGCCGACGCCAACATGCGGGTGCGCTTCCCCGCCAGGGCCGGCCCGCGCGTGGTGAGCGTCGCGTTCGTGCGGCGCTTCACGGAGCCGGAGGGCGTGCTCCAGCCGCGCCAGAGCATCTTCGCGGTGGCGGTCAACGAGATGCGGGACGGCGACGCGGCCGTCGAGCACGTGGCGATCGGCGGTCCCTACGCCAGCACCGGTCCGGGCGACACGCCGTCCCGGCGCGCCCTGTTCACCTGCCGGCCCGCGAGCGCGGCGCCGGCGGCCGAGGAGGCCTGCGCGCGGGAGATCCTGACCTCGCTGGCGCGGCGCGCCTACCGCCGTCCCGTCGCTGCGGGGGATCTCGCGACGCTGATGGACTTCTACCGCGCCGGCCGTAGCGGCGGCAGCTTCGACGCCGGCGTCCAGCACGCGCTCGAGCGGGTGCTGATCGCCCCCGATTTCCTGTTCCGGGTCGAACGCGATCCGGTCGACATCGGGCCGGCCACCGCCTACGTGCTGACCGACCTCGAGCTGGCGTCGCGGCTGTCGTATTTCCTGTGGTCGAGCGGGCCGGACGAGCAGCTCCTCGCCCTCGCCGAGCAGGGCCGGTTGAGCGAGCCGGAGGTGCTCGGCCGGCAGGCGCGGCGCCTGTTGGCCGATCCGCGCTCGCAGGCGCTGGTGCGCAACTTCGCGGGGCAGTGGCTCCACCTGCGCAATCTGCGGGGCGTCATGCCGGACGCACTGCTGTTTCCGGAGTTCGACGAGAACCTGCGCGAGGCGTTCCGGCAGGAGACCGAGCTCTTCGTCGAGAGCCTGATTCGCGAGGACCGCAGCGTCCTCGACCTGCTCGCGGCCGACTACACGTACGTGAACGAGCGGCTCGCGCGCCACTACGGGCTGCCGGGCATCTACGGCAGCCACTTGCGGCGGGTGCGGCTCGACCCGCAGGTGGCCGAGCGGCGCGGCGGCATCCTGGGCCACGGCAGTCTCCTCACCGTGACGTCGTATCCCAACCGGACGTCGCCGGTGCTGCG
>CAZMWA010000252.1:0-6972 GCA_964569405.1 uncultured Vicinamibacteraceae bacterium
TTCCGCGGCATCGCAACGATGGAGGCACCCGCGTGAACCCCTGTCGGTTCAAGCAACCTCGTTGTGGCGCTGTGACTTCCTCGCCTCAAGCCCACTTTCAGCCCGTATTCATTGGCTGATCACCCGGTAAACAAATACGGCTCGATTTGTCCGATCAGGAGGAAGCATGCGACCCACCGCAATCACCGTCGGCATCACGTGTCTGATCCTCGTGCACCTGGCCGCCACGGCGCCCCGCGCGCACGCCCAGTCGTGGTCTCCGCCGGCGCGCGAGGAGCGCTGCCCCAGCCGGTGGGGCGCCGACGACGAGCTCGGCGCCGTGAACCACATGGGGCCGGAGACGGTGCTGCGGGCCGCGCGGCTCATCCGCGAGGGCCGCGTCATCGAGCTGGGTCAGGTGCTGTCGAGCGACATGCCGCTGGGCGGCACGCGGCACTTCGATCTCTACATGAAGCCGACGCGCATGAGCCCGGAGTCGAACGCGCGCGGCTCGAACGAGGAGGTCGTCGTCGCCGAGATGGGCCAGGTCGGCACGCAGTTCGACGGCTTCACGCACCAGACCATCGGCGACGACCTGTACAACTGCATCGATCAGAACGAGGTGATGACCCGCTCCGGGTTCACGCGGCTCGGCATCGAGAACGTCGGCACCCTCATGACGCGCGGCGTGCTCATCGACGTGGCGGCGCTGAAGAGCGTGGCGGTGCTGCCCGCGAGCTACGAGATCACCGTCGACGACCTGCAGCAAGCGCTCGACCGCCAGCAGGTAGGCCTCGAGCCCGGCGACGCGGTGCTCATCCACACCGGCTGGGGCACGTACTGGGACACCGACCCCGAGCGGTTCTCGGCCAACGGACCGGGCATCGGGCTGCCGGCCGGGGAGTGGCTGGTGGCGCACGATCCGATGCTGGTGGGCGCCGACAACGTCCCGGTGGAGGTCGCGCCCAACCCGGACCCGGAACTCTCCACCCCCGTGCACCAGATCATGCTCGTGATCAACGGCATCCACCTCGTCGAGCGGATGAAGCTGGACGATCTGGCCGCGGCGGGCGTCTACGAGTTCGCCTTCGTCGTGCAGCCGCTCAAGCTGAAGGGCGCCACCGGCTCCACCGTCGCCCCGGCGGCGATCTACTGAACGGCACGGGGCTGCCGACGCCGCCCGGCGCGTAGCGTTACCTGCCGAGGACGACGTCGAGGCCCGACAGAAGAAGCTCGAGCTTCGCGCGTGGCAGCTTGCCCACGCGCTCGTCGAGCACCGCCTTGTCGAGGGCAACGATCTGCGAGACGTGGGCTACCGAGTTCCTCGGAAGCCCGGTCGCACGCGATGTCAGAAGTGCGTTCCCGGGTGCATCGGCCCACCGCAGGTTGCCGGTCAGCGGGACGCACACTACGGTGGCGATCCGGCTGCGATTGAGCGCGTCCCCCTGGACGACCACGACTGGCCGCCGGAAACCGGGAGCGGATCCCGCAGGTGGAGCGAGGTCAGCCCACCACACTTCACCCTGACCGATCACCACTCGGTGCGCTCCAGGACGCGCCGGCCGGCCGCGGCGACGAACGCATCTCCCTCCGCCTCGGCGCCGACCTCCTCGCACACGCGATCCATTGCGTCGGTGATCTCATCGGGGGCATGCCGAGCGATGTATTCGACGAGCGCGGCGCTGTATACCTCGCTTCGGGATCGACCGGCACCGCGTGCAAGTCGCTCGACCCTGTCGAAGACATCGTCCGGGATCGAGACCGCGGTTTTCATACTGACTGTATAACCGCGCTGTCGGGTCGGATTGGTGGTGACGCTGCCCGCGGGCTACTCCTCGGTCACCGTCACCGTCACGTCGGCGGTGCTGATGAAGCCGCCGTCGTGGGCCATCACGCGCAGGACGTACGTGCCCGGCGCGGCGAAGGTGGCCGTCACGGGAAAGCGCCCGTCGGGCGGCAGGGGCGGCGGCCCCCAGCCGGGGGTCCAGGGCGAGTCGCCCCGATAATCCGGATAGGTCTTGAACTGCGGCGGATCGAAGGCGACCCGGTCCCCTGGGCCGCGGTAGACGAGCCACGCCACGCGCAGCCCCCACGCGTTGTCCTTGATGGGCGTCGCGAGCCCCGGCCACAGCGACCGCGCGGGCTTCGGCTCCGGGATGCCGTCGTCGCTGGCGACCGCGGCCAGCGCGAGCGGCTCGCCCGGCGCGACGGTCCGCCGCGGCTCGCCCTCGATGCGGACGGCCGGCGGCTGGTTGCCGCGCTCGACCTCGGTCACGCCGAGCCCGCCGATGTCCATCATCTTCATCAGGTCGTCGACGACGTAGTTGACCCGCAGGCTGCCGTAGGCGCTGGCCGTCCGGCCGTGCGCGGTCAGGGTCCACACGACCTCGTCGGCCCCGAAGTCGGCCGGCACCGTGACCCGGAACACGTAGCGGTTGCGCCGGGGCTGGAACCAGGTCGGCTGACCCGCGTCCGCCGGGCCGGGCTCCAGGCGGTTGCGCGGGCCGACGGGAATGTGCAGCTTCTCGTCCATGTTGCGGTTCATGTAGCCGAACCACAGGCTGAACGTGCCGTCGGGGTTCCGCTCCCAACCCTCGAACGCCGGCGCGACATTCTGGCCGCGCGAGTAGATGATCGTCTGGGCCGCCGTCAGTGCGGCGCCGGCCAGCGCCACGAGCAGCACGCAGACTGCCACCGCGCCGCCCCGGGCCGGCATTCCGGCGAATCCTCTCCGCATGCACTCCCCCGTCGATGCCGCGGCGGCGGCGCGCTCGCCGCCGCTACTGCTGGTCCTGCGAGGTGGCGAACATCTGGCGCGTTCCCCGCGCCGCCACCTCCGCCTGGAACTCCTCGTCGGTCAGGAAGATCATGCGCGGCAGGTGGTAGAACATGTCGTCGATCGACCGGTTGCCCCAACCCTTCCAGTTGCGCGGATCGACCACGCGCGGGTTGCTCGGCGAGTTGTCGTACCAGGCCAGCAGGTGCAGGACGGTGCCCGCCGGGAGCAGCGGCGCGGCGTCCTGCTCGTACACGTAGACCCGCACCCAGTTGTGGTTGTAGTCCGCGCAGTTGAGCATCTCGCGGGCGTTGTTCGGGTAGAGCGCCTCGATGCACATCCGCTTGCCGCTGGAGTGCAGATGCGGCTCGAACGTCATCAGCATCGTCGGGCGCTGGACCCGGAAGAACCCGTCGCGCAGCACGTTGCTCTCGCCGGCCGGGATGTCCAGCTCCAGCTCGAACCCGCCGGCCTGCGCGCCCGTCGTCTGCCGGTACCTGGGCTCGTGCCCCCGCGGCTGAAACGTGAAGGCGGTGTCGAGGCGCGCCCGCACCCGCCTGCCGATGGAGTGCAGGTGCGTGTTGCGGTACGTCAGGACCGAGTGCGCGGGCAGCTTGACGCCCACATGGTCCGGGAAGACCGTGGCGTTCTGACCCAGCTCGTGGACGATGCCGAACAGGCCCGGGTTGGCGAGGGCGCCGGTGCTCCCGGCGCCGGCGTCGCCTTCCGCGCCCTCCTCCGCCTCGTCGGCGAGTACCTCGGCGGTGATGACCGAGTGGTGCACGACGAACAGATCCAGGTCGGCCCGGTCGCCGCCGCCCCCCGGCCCGCCGGCAGCCGCGGCCGGCGGCTCGGCGTCGAGCGCGTCGTCGTCGAGGATCACCTCTCTGATCTCGACCGCCTTGATCCAGCGGTCCTCGGTGAGGCCGGTCGGCGAGGGCGGGTTGACGATGCCGTACCAGTCGGGCGCCAGCGCCTCGACCGTGGTGACCGGCGACGACACGACCAGATCCGGGGTCCCGATGCTCCACTGCCCGCCGGGAGGCCACTCCAGCGCCGGCGGCATGTCGGTCGGATTGCCGCGCGGGGCACCCGCGTCCACCCACTCCCCGATCAGCCGGATCTCGGTGTCCGACAGCGACGGATCATCGATGAACCGCTGGATCCCGATGTTCTTGTCGACGAACCACGGCGGCATCTCGCGGGCCAGCGTGCGCGCCCGGATGGCGCGCGCCCAGGGCCGGACCTCCGCGTAGCCGACGAGCGACATCGGCGCGCCCCCGCCGGGCCGGTGGCAGCGCTCGCAGGAACGCTGCAGGATCGGCGCGATGTCCCGGGTGAACGTCGCACCTTCGGTCGGCCCGGATTGCGCGGCCGCCGGACCGGACGCGGCCAGGATGCCGGCCGCCAGCAGCCCGGTGACGACCGCCGAGATCCCCGCGGTGCTGTACGCCCTGTTGGTGATAGCCCTCATCGAGACCTCCGCTACTCGAGCCGGCCGGCGCGCGGACGAGCAGACCGGCTCGCCGTTCATTCCGCCAGCGGGTGCGGCCGGAGCTGGAAGTGAATGACCGAGCTGCGCCGGCCCTTGCCGCCCTCGATGTGCCAGTTCAGGTTCGAGCCGTAGTTGGCCCACAGGCCGCGCCCCTTCCAGCCCGCGTCCGGATCATCGATCCGCCCGTCGAGGCCGCGCGCGAAAAAGCCGAGCGGATACGGCACGCGCAGGACGACCCACTCGCCGCTGTCGGGCTGCAGCGCCAGCAGCGAGTCCGATCCCGAGCCGGTTGCTATCGGGACGTTGGCGCCGAGCCCGAGCGTGTCGAACTGGTCCACCCAGTTGTAGTAGTGGTAGTCGGCGCTGCCCGGGCCGCTCACGCCCTGCATCTGCGGTCCGGGCGTCGGATGGAGCGTCCAGCCCTCGGGGCAGTGCTGGCCGGTTGCGTCCGGTCCGTTCAGGACGCGGCACCTGCTGCGGTCGAAGCTGGCCAGGTGCCCGCTGCCGGAGAGCGCCGTCCAGATCAGGCCGTTCCGATCGACGTCGATGCCGCGCGGGCCGAACCCCTTGTGCGCTGCCCCGAACCCGGGGTTGTCGCCCGACGGCGGCTCGTACACCTCGGCCCTGCAGGTCGCGGGCGGATCGTCGCCCCGCTCGAGACGCACGAGGCGCCCGGGGAACGGCCCCGTCCGCACGACCCACGCGCTGCCGTCCACCGGATTGGGGATCACACCATAGGCATGCCCCGCGATGCGCGTGTCCCGCCCCGGGTCCGCCGTCTCGCCCGGCTCGTTCCACGGCCGCGTGATGCGCCCGTCGCCGTTGGTGTCGAGCACGGTCGGACACCAGCCCTGCGAGGCCTGCTCGTCGCCGCTCGCGTCGTACTGCCGGGTGTCCAGCCAGCCCACGACGTCGGGGTCGCCGCTGAACCAGAGCGTGTCGTTGGCGTCCTCGGCGAACTGCAGGTGGTGCGTGCCGTAGCAACTGTCGACCAGGGTGAACGACCCGGCCGCCGGGTCGTAGTACGAGATCTGGCGCCGGCTGCTCGACACGGGGAAGTACCGCGCGGACGGGTGCGCCGACCCGGCCCGGCACCAGTCGGGATTGTCGCGGCCGCGGATCGTCGAGGTCATCCAGACCCGCCCGCGCGCATCCATCATCGGGTTGTGCGGGTTGGCCGGCCCGTCGAAGATGATCTCGTCGCCCCAGTACGGCGACGGCTCGAAGCCCGGCTGCGTCGGGAAGAACGAGGGGACCGTCTCCACCGGCGCCCGCAGCGGGATGTCGAGCGCCGTCGACCGGTGCCGCGCGGTGTCGGTGATCACCAGCGTGTCCTGCGTGATCGAGACACCGTAGACCAGCCCGTTCGGGTTCACGGTGGGCCGGCGCTTGTCGGTCGTGATCTCGTCGTGGACGTACGACGTCTCGTTGGCCCACTCCCACATGGTGAGCACCAGGTTGCGCTCGGCGCCCCGCGGCCGGGGCGGCGCGGGCGGCACCTCGCCGGCCGCGATGCGCTCGCTCCAGTCGGCGTACATGGCGAGGCCGCGGTCCCGGCCGAAGCGGTTCATCACCGCGCTCATCTGCCCGCCGCGCTGCCCGAACGTGACGCGGTGGTCCCAGGCCTCGACCGCCGAGTCGAAGCCGTCGAGGTGCGCGGTGTCGAAGGTGAACCGGTTGCCCATCTGGTGGCAGAGCTGGCAGCCCTGCTTGGTGATGTCCACCCACGCGTCCTGGCTGCGCAGGGCCGGCGAGATGCCGTTGCCGTCGGGTCCGGTGCCGGGGAACTCGTCCGGCGCCGGCGGCTCGAGCAGGGAGTACCAGTAGTTGGCGGGATAGACCCTGGCGGCTTCCCGCGGCGAGCCGGCCGGCGTCGCCCGGAGCGCCAGCGTCCGGCCCGGCTCGGCCGTCACCGGCTCGGAGTCGGCCAGGCCGTAGCCGCGGACCCAGACGCGGTAGGAAGCCGCCGGCAGATCCGGCACGAGGAAGCGCCCGTCGTCGCCGGTGACCACAATCTTCCGGAAGCGCGTGTCGAGGTCATCGGTTTCGGCGATGACCCACACCCCAGCCTCGCCGCCGGCCGGGCCGCGCACCGTGCCGCGCAGGTCGCCGGCGGCCTCCGGGCGCTGCTGGGCGGACAGTCCGGCGGCCAGGGCCGCGACGGCGGCAACGACGAGCCAAACGACTGGTCTGCGCTGTGTCATGGGACTCCTCGGGAATATCGCTGGCCACAGTCTAGCAGCCCGCGGCGGCGGGCCGGGTCCCGTATTGAAATGCCCCGGGGAGCGGGCTAGAATACGGTCAAACTCAGCAAGAATACGTCCGGGCACTCCCAGGCATCCGAGGAGATCACATGATGACGATGCGGTACTCTCGGCGGACGTCGCTCGCCCTGTTCACCGCGGCCCTGCTGGCGGCGGTCGCGGCCCCCGCGCCGGCCCTCGCCCAGGCGGGCGCCGAGCACGAGGTCACCTTCAGCAAGGACATCGCGCCGATCCTTCAGCGCAGTTGCCAGAAGTGCCATCGGCCGAACGCCATCGCGCCGATGTCGCTGATCGACTACGACGAGGTGCGCCCCTGGGCCCGGGCCATCAGGAACCGCACCGGGCTGCGCGACAAGCCGGGCGTCATGCCGCCCTGGTTCGTCGAGAAGGACATCGGCATCCAGGCCTTCAAGGACGACCCGTCGCTGTCCGACGCGGAGATCCGCCTGATTGCGACC
>CAZMWA010000253.1:0-12999 GCA_964569405.1 uncultured Vicinamibacteraceae bacterium
GCCGTGCGCGCCTTGCGGAGTCTGCGCGGGTCTACGCAGACTCCTAGTGTACGCCAGCCGGCAATCCGCCCGGGCGGGCAGTTTGACAGTCTCGCGGCGCGTGCACTAAGGTACCCGGCAGCATGCCGCGCACGGGTCACCATTCGGCACATCATCGGCCGCGACATGGCGGGCACAGGTGGTGCGCGTGAGCTAGGCGAGAGAACCGGGATTGTTGGCGCAACAGACGGCCTCGCCGAGCATCGGCGGGGCTTTTTTTGTTGGGCGCGGAGACACGCGATGGATTTCACGAAACTCGACGGGCTGATTCCGGCGGTCATACAGGACGACGAGAGCAACGAGGTGCTGATGGTGGGCTTCATGAACCCGGAGGCGCTCGACCGGACCACCGCCTCGGGGTTCGCCACGTTCTTCAGCCGCACCCGCAACACGCTCTGGATGAAGGGCGAGACGTCGGGCAACCGGCTGCAGGTCGTGCGCATCCTGACCGACTGCGACGACGACACGGTGCTGGTGCGCGTCAAGCGCCTCGGGGAGGGCAACGTCTGCCACACGGGGACGCGCTCGTGCTTCGTCCGCGAGCTCGACGCCGAGGCGGTGGGCGCATCATGAAGCTGCGGCTCGGACTCCCCAAGGGGTCGCTGCAGGACTCCACCGTTCAGCTCTTCGCGCGCGCGGGCCGACGTAGATGTTGAAGCCCGCGCTCCTACTTCCCGACGATCGACGACCCGGAGATCGAGTGCACGCTGATCCGCGCGCAGGAGATGGCGCGCTACGTCGCCGTCGACGCGGTCGACGCCGGGCTGACCGGACAGGACTGGATCGCCGAGCACCAGGCGGCCACCGGTGACCGGGTGGTCACCATCGCGGACCTGATCTACTCCAAGCAGAGCTTCCGCAAGGTCCGCTGGGTCCTCGCCGTGCCGGAGGAATCGCGCTTCCGCACGCCCGAGGATCTGCAGGGGGCAACCATCGCGACCGAGCTGGTGCGCGCCACCGAGTCGTACTTCGCGGCCCGGAACGTGAAGGTCAACGTCGAGTTCTCGTGGGGGGCGACCGAGGTGAAGCCCCCGGAGCTGGCCGACGCCATCGTCGAGGCCACCGAGACGGGCTCGACGCTGCGCGCCAACCACCTGCGCATCATCGACACCGTCCTGGAATCGAACCCGCAGCTCATCGCCAGCGAGGCGGCCGCCGCCGACCAGTGGAAGCGGGAGAAGCTCGACAACATCGCGCTGCTGCTCAGGGCCGGCATCGAGGCGCAGGACCGCGTGGGGTTGATGCTCAACGTGCAGCGGGCCGACCTGAGCCGCGTCCTGACCCTCCTGCCGGCACTGCAGCGGCCGACCGTGGCGCCGCTGAGCGACGACGAGTGGGTGTCCATCAACACGGTGCTCGACGAGCGCACCGTGCGCGAGCTGATCCCCAAGCTGAAGGCCGCCGGCGGCCACGGCATCGTGGAGTATCCTCTGAACAAGATCGTGCTGTAGGCACCCCGACCCGCATGCAGGTCACCTCCTCCTCGAACGCGCGCACCCGGCGGCGGCTGCTCGACCGGCAGCAGGCGTCCGACCCGGACGTGACCCGGCGCGTGGCGCGTATCGTCGCCGGCGTGCGGCGCCGCGGCGACGCCGCCCTCGGCGACTACGTCCGGCGGCTGGACGGCTGGAGCGGGCCGCTCGAGGTCCCGGCCGACGAGATGCGCCAGATCGCCGCCGATGTGCCGCCGGCCGTTCGCCGCGCCATCAACGCGGCCGCCCGCCGCATCCGACGCATCGCCAGGCGCCAGGTGCCCAAGGGCTGGAAGGTGTCCACGGCCCCCGGCGTGGTCGTCGAGCAACGCGTCACGCCGCTCGGCCGTGTCGGCTGCTACGTGCCCGGCGGACGCTACCCGCTGCCGTCGTCGCTGCTGATGACGGCCATTCCCGCGCGCGTCGCCGGCGTGGCCGAGGTGGTCGCCGCCAGTCCGAGCCTCGATCCGACCGTCTGCGCGGCCGCGCTCGAGGCCGGCGTGTCGCGGCTGTTCCGGATGGGCGGCGCGCACGCCGTCGCGGCGCTGGCGTACGGCACGGCGACCGTGCCGCGGGTCGAGAAAATCGTCGGCCCCGGCAACGTCTGGGTGGCCGCGGCGAAGGCCCTCGTCGCGGCCGACTGCCCCATCGACTTTCTCGCGGGGCCGACCGAGATCGTCATCGTGGCGAGCGAGGGCAACGCCGCCTGGCTGGCGGCCGACCTGGTGGCGCAGGCCGAGCACGATCCGGACGCGCGCGCCGTGCTGCTGACGCCGAGCGCGAGCCTCGCGCGCGACGTGGCCCGCGAGGTCGACCGCCAGCTTGCCGAGCATCCCGCGGCGCGGCCGTCCATCGCGAGCCACGGCCTGGCCGTCGTCACGGCCAGCCTGGACGAAGCCGTCGAGCTGGCCAACGAGATCGCGCCGGAGCACGCCGTGTGCGACCTGGAGACCGTCGCGCGGCGGCTCACCCGCGCCGGCACGGTCTTCGTGGGACCCTACGGCGCCCAGGCGGCCGGCGACTACGCGACGGGGTCGAATCACGTCCTGCCCACCGGCGGCGCCGCCCGCTTTCGCGGGGGCCTCGGCGCGGCCGACTTCGTGCGTGTCGGCAGCGTCCAGCGCCTGACCGGTGCCGGACTCCGCCGCCTCGCGCCCACCGCCATCTCCCTGGCCAACGCCGAGGGCCTGACCGCCCACGCGGCGTCGGTTGCCGTCAGGCTGCGATGAGCACGGCGGAGCGGCGCGCCAGGATCGACCGGCACACCCGCGAGACGCGGATTGCCCTGCAGCTCGACCTCGACGGGCAGGGCGAGTTCGAGGTGCGCACCGGCATCCGCTTCCTGGACCACATGCTGGAGCTGGTGGCCCGCCACGGCGTCATGAACCTGACGGTGGACGCGGAGGGCGACCTCGACGTCGATCAGCATCACACCGTCGAGGACGTCGGCATCGCGCTCGGCGAGGCGGTGAGCCAGGCGCTCGGATCGCGGCGCGGGATCAACCGGGCCGGCTACTTCGTCATGCCGATGGACGAGACGCTGAGCGTTGCCGCCATCGACCTGAGCGGCCGCGTGCACACGGTCGTCGACCTGCGGGTGCGCGCCCGGCTCGTCGGCGACCTGCAGACGGAGCTGGTCACGGACTTCTTCGAGGGGTTCGCGCAGGGCGCGCGGGCCAACGTGCACCTCAAGGTGCTCTACGGCCGCTCCAGCCACCACAAGGTGGAGGCCGTCTTCAAGGCGTTCGCACGTGCGTTGCGCGTCGCCTGCTCGCGCGACCGTCAGCTCGGCGAGAGCCTGCCGAGCACCAAGGGGCTCCTGTGAGAGCTGTGAGAACGGCGCG
This sequence comes from uncultured Vicinamibacteraceae bacterium, assembly GCA_964569405.1. Lineage (GTDB taxonomy): Bacteria > Acidobacteriota > Vicinamibacteria > Vicinamibacterales > UBA8438 > JAAXGX01. The sequence goes on from CAZMWA010000253.1 coordinate 3,356, forward strand.
ATGATTGCCCTCGTCGACTACGGCGCCGGGAACCTGACGTCGGTCCGGAAGGCCCTGCGGCACCTCGGCGCGCGGTTCGCGACCCCCGCGACCCCGGCGGAGATGGCCGGCGCGTCGGCCCTCATCGTGCCGGGCGTCGGGAACTTCGAGGCCACGACCGCCCTCGCGCCGGACTGGCGCGACGGGGTCACCGCGGCGGTCGCGCGCGGCACGCCGCTCCTGGGCATCTGCGTCGGCCTCCAGTGGCTCTTCGAGGGCAGCGACGAGGCACCCGGCGTCGGCGGGCTGGCGGCCATGCCGGGCACCTGCGCCCTGATCCGCGGCGACGAGTACGACGGCTTCGGCAGGTTCAAGGTGCCGCACGTGGGCTGGAACAGCCTGCATGTCAGGCGCGACTCGTGGCTGCTCGACGGCGTGCGGGAGGGCGACCAGGTCTACTTCACGCACTCGTACGCCGCGCCGGTCACCGCCGACTGCGTGGCCTCCACGCGCTACGGCGTCGATTTCGCCAGCGCCGTCCAGCGCGACCATGTCGCGGGCGTGCAGTTCCACCCGGAGAAGTCGGGGGCGGTCGGCCTGCGCATCCTCGGCAACTTCCTCGAGCGGGTGCCGGCGTGACGGAGGACCCGTCCCCGCCCGTCTGACTCCCATGCTCTCCAAGCGCATCATCGCGTGTCTCGACGTCCGCGACGGCCAGGTCGTCAAGGGCATCAACTTCGAGGGCCTGCGGTCGGCCGGCGACCCGGGCGCGCTCGCCCGGCGCTACAACCGCGAGGGCATCGACGAGGTGGTCATCCTCGACGTCACCGCGACCATCGAGAAGCGCAAGGCCATGGCCCGCACCATCCGGGCGGTGGCCCAGGAGATCTTCCTGCCGCTCTGCGTCGGGGGCGGGATCAATGACGAGGCCCATGCCGACGCGGCCATCGAGGCCGGGGCCGACAAGGTGAGCCTGAACACCGCCGCCATCGCCCGCCCGGAGCTGCTGACGGCCCTGGCGCGGCGCTACGGCAGCCAGGCCGTGATCGTGGCCATCGACGCGAAGCGCGAGGGCGGCGCCTTCCGCATCTACGTTCGCAGCGGCCGGCAGGCCGCGGACCGCGACGCCGTCGAGTGGGCCCGCGAGGCGGCCGACCGCGGCGCCGGCGAGATCCTGCTCACCTCGATCGACCGCGACGGCACCAAGAGCGGGTTCGACTGCGAGCTGACGGCGGCCGTCTCCGAGGCGGTCTCCATTCCGGTCATCGCGTCCGGCGGCGCCGGCACGTTCGATCACTTCGTGGAGGTGTTCACGGCGGGCCGGGCCGACGCCGCGCTGGCCGCGTCCATCTTCCACTACGCCGAGCGCGCGGTGGTCGACCTGAAGCAGCATCTGGCAGGCTGCGGCATCCCGGTCCGCCTCTGACTCTCGCGATGCTCATCCCCTCCATCGACCTCAAGGGCGGCCAGGTCGTGCAGCTCATCCAGGGGGAGCGGCCGGCCCTCGCCTCGGACGACATCGAGGCCTGGGTGCGCAGGTTCCAGGGGTTCCCCCGCGTGCAACTGATCGACCTCGACGCCGCCCTGGGCTCGGGCACCAACGATCCGCTGGTGCGGCACATCGCGCCGCGGCTCCCCTGCCGCGTGGGCGGCGGCATCCGCACCCTCGACCGCGCGCGCGCCGTGCTCGACTACGGCGCGCAAGCCGTCATCGTCGGCTCGTCGCTGTTCCGGGACGGCCGGCCGGACCTCGACTTCGCCGCGGCCCTCGCCGCGGCGGTCGGCCCGGAGCGCATCATCGCCGCCGTCGACAGCAAGGGCGGCCGCGTGGTCGTCAAGGGCTGGACGGAGGCGGCGGGGCTGACCGCGGTCGAGGCGGTCCGCCAGCTCGAGCCGTTCTGCGAGGAGTTCCTCTACACGCACGTCGACAGGGAGGGGCTGATGCAGGGCACGGACCTGGACGCTATCATGGCGGTGCGGCGGGCGACGAGCCGGCGGCTCACGGCGGCCGGCGGCATCACGACGCAGGCCGAGATCGACGCGCTCGACGCGGAGGGGATCGACGCCGTCGTCGGCATGGCCATCTACACCGGGCGGCTGCCGATCCCGAACGTCTCCACGGGCTGAACGGCTGGACGGCTGAACGATGACCGGCACGACCCCGACCCGGCGCAAGCGTCCGGGCGGCTGGGTGTGGCTGCTGGCCAAGCTCGGGGTCCGCACGTTCTATCGGATCGAGCGGATCGGGGAGCCGCTGCCCGACGGCGCGCTGCTGCTCGTCGCGAACCACCCCAACACGCTGCTCGACCCCGCGCTGATCCAGGCGACCGCCGGACGCCCGGTCCGCTTCCTGGCCAAGTCCACGCTGTTCGCCGGCCATCCGATGAGTCCGTTCATCCGCGGGTCCGGCGCCATCCCCGTCTACCGCAAGATCGATCCGGGCGTGGACACCTCCCGCAACACGGAGATGTTCGCCGCCGTCGCGGCGGCCCTGGCGGCCGGCGAGGTCGTCTGCCTGTTTCCGGAAGGCATCAGCCATTCCGGCGGGCGCCTCGAACCGTTGCGGACGGGGGCCGCCCGGATGGCGCTGACCAGCGCCGCCGCCGGCCACCCGGTGACCATCGTGCCGATCGGCCTCAACTTCGACCACGTCGCGAGGTTCCGTTCGAAGGTCACGGCGGTTTTCGGCCGCTCCTTCGCGGCCGGCGAGCACCTGGCACTGCACGCCACCGACGCCGCGGGCGCCGTCCGCGAGCTGACCGACCGCATCGCTCACCGCCTGCGCCGCCTGATGGTCGAGGCCGAACCGCGCCACGACCTGCCGGTCGTCGTGCGCATCGATCGTCTGTACGCCGCGGCACGCGGCGTCTCCCGCGACCCGCGCGAGCAACTGGGGCGGCGGCGCCTGATCGCCGAGGGGATGGCGCGGTTGCGTGAGCACGATCCGGAACGGCTGGCGTCCATCACGGCCCGCGTCAACGACTACGACGCCAATCTCACGCGGTTCGGGCTACGCGAGCGCGACGTCGACCGCCGCATCCCGTTCCCGGCCGCGGCCCGCTTCGTGGCCCGCGAGGGGCTGCTGGCGCCGGTGCTCGCGCCCGTGGCGCTGGCGGGCCTAGCGGTCTTCGCCGCGCCGTACTGGCTCACCGGATGGCTCAACCGGCGGGCGCCGGATCTGAAGAGCCGCGCCGCCTGGCAGGTGGTCGGCGGCGCCCTGGTCTACGGGGCCTGGATCGGCGCCCTCGGCGCGGTGGTGGCCGGCCAGGCCGGCGCCGCCGCCGGGGGCGCGGCCAGCGCCGGCCTGCTCGCCCTCGCGTTCGCCGGGGTCCACGCCGTCGAGCGCGAGGCGGCCGTCATGCGCACCGTCCGCGCCTTCTTCGCGCTGCGCCAGACGCCGCTGGCCGCCCGCGCCGCCCTGCGGCGCCAGCGTGCCGCCCTGGCGGCGGTGCTCGACCAGGCCCACGAATGGCTGGCAGCTAATCGAGCGCGCCCAGGCTGAGGAGGTTGGCGAGGAGCTGATAGGCGCCCGCGGTGCCGGCCGGCAGCTGCCGCCAGAGCCCCAGACCGACGTAGAGCCAGCGCCCGCTGCCGTGCCGCGTCTCGACGAGCGCGCCCCGCTTCACGCCCGGGTTCCACTCGAACGAGTCCTCGATCTCGACCAGATCGACGTACGCCGGGTCCTTCTCGCCGAGGAAGTACAGCCCCCGCTCCTGCACCCAGCCGCTCCACGTCCGCGCGTCCACCGGGTTGGGCCGGGCGAACACCGGGTGGTCGCGCGCCAGGACGCGGACGGGCGCCGCCTCGTCCGTCACCCGGTTGCGGCTGACCACCGCCGGGTGGGGCCCGTACTGGGCCCGGTTGAACGCGAACCGGTTGTACTGCACGACGACCGTGCCGCCGTTCTCCACGTACTCGAGCAGCCGGTCGTTGTTCGCCCGCAGATCCTCGCGGCTCTCGTACGCCCGCACGCCGGTCACGATCACGTCGAAGCGGCCGAGATCGCCCCAAGCCAGGTCGTCGGCATCGACGAGCTCCAGCCCGGCGCCGAGCTGCTCGATGGCGGCGGGCACGGCGTCGCCGACCCCGTCGACGTAGCCCACCAGCAGCTCGGGTGCGATCGACACGTCGACGACCTTGAACACCCCGGCGGCCGGACGGCCCAGGTGCCGGCGCTCGGTGTGCGGATACTCCACCACCTGGTAGCCGCGGCCGTAGCGCCGGCCGGCGTGCTCCACGACCGCGGCGACGCGGTACTCCCCGGCCGTCGCGCCGGCCGCGCGGACGTCGAAGCGCACCGTCTGCGACTCGTCCTCCCGCGAGAACGACACCGGCGCCGACGCCGGCGCCGCCTGCCAACCCGCCGGCAGCTCCAGGCTGACCGTCCCCGCGGCGGCGGCCGGCGACGCGTTCGTCACCGTGACGCGCACCTCGCGGGCCGCGGCGCCCGCCGGCACCACCGCGATGGCGGGCGTCATCGACACGGCGAAGCGCGGCACGACGTGCAGCGCCATCCGCTTCTCGCCGGTGATGACGTCGACGGAGTAGCGGTGCTCCACGGGATGCTCGACGGACAGGCGGGCGCCCCCCAGCTCGACGTCGAACGTCGCGCGGAACGGGGTCGGACGGAACGGCAGACCGAAGGGCACGTCCGGATCCAGCGCGTAGCGATCCGCCCCGTCCACATGGCGCCAATGGATGTCGGTCATCGCGGCGTCCGACGGCACCTCCACCTCGTGTCCGCAAGCGTAGACCCCGCCGGCGCCCAACGTGTCCGGCTCGCATGCCGCGCCGGGCCCGGCGAAACCGGACAGCCGGACGCCCCGCACGGCGACGCCGGCGTCGCCGCGGTTGGCGGCCAGCGCGGAGATGCCGACCGCCTGGCCCGGCGTCACCACGCCGTCGTCGGCCAGCGCCTCGAAACGCAGGCCGTACGCCAGAACGGCGGCGTGCTCGAACTGGCGCTCCTTCGCGGCCAGGCGGAAGTCGATCTCCCGGCGGGCGCCGTCCGCGAGCGGCATCCCGCCCAGCCCCGCGCGCAGGGCGCGCACCGCCTGCAGGCCGGCCACCACCGGCTCCCGCGCGCCGGCCATGCCCTCTGCCGCGAACCGCGCGAGCGCCTGGCGAGCGTGGCGGGCCAGCGCAGCCAGGCCGCGCGCGAGCTCCGCCGGCGGGTTGGCGCCCGCAAAGCGCGCCAGGCCGGGAATGGACGTGTCCACGCCGGCGAAGAGCGACGACTCGCGGTCACCGGCGGGGCCGGGCAGCGTCGTTTCCGCCAGCCGGTACTGCCCGCCGGCCGCCGCGGCCGGCAGGGCGATCAGTTGCGACATGCCCTGGCACTTGTGCATGCTCCGGGCGCGGCTGCCGATCTCCGCGTACGTCGCGCCGAGCAGCGGGTCGTACCCGCCGAGATCCACGGTGGTCAGACCGGGGTCCGCCGACGGCGGCGGGTCGAACCCCGGCGGCGTGGCGCCGACGCCGAACGGGAACCCGACTCGGAAGTAGAACTTGGCGGCCTGCCACGGACGCAGCCCGGCGGCGATCTGCTCGGTGAAGCGGGCCGGGTCGGCGGCGGCGATGAACGCCTCGCGCGCCAGAATCGCCGAGGCCTGGTGGTGCTGTCCGCCGAACCGCCCCTCGGGGCTCATGGCCGAGACCACGTCCGGGCGCACCGAGCGGATCATGCGCACGAAGTCGCCGAGGATTTCCTCGCGGCCCCAGCGCGCGAACGTCTCCTCGCGGCTGAACGAGTAGCCGAAGTCCACCGCCCGGGTGAAGTACTGCTCCGCGCCGTCGAGGCGGTGCGCCGCGGCCAGCTCCTCCGTCCGCAGGACGGCCAGCGCGTCGAACAGCTCGGACCCGATCTCGTTCTGCCCGCCGTCGCCCCGCGTCGCGCTCAGGAGCACGGTCCGGTGGCCCTCGCCCTTCGCCAGCCGCGCCAGCAGCGCGTTGTTCTCGTCGTCCGGGTGGGCCACGATCATCATGAACGTGCCCACGCTGTTGAGCTGGCGGAGCGCCACGCCCAGCTCGGCCTGTCCCGCGGCCGGAGACAGCGGCTGGCCGAGTGCGGGGAGCGCGACCGCGAGCAGAATCGGAACGGCGGCAGCAGCCGCCGTGCGGTGGAAAGGCATGAGGTTTCGAGTATACACTCGGCGCCCGGCCAACCTTCCGGGCGTCCGCGCCGTGGTGCGGGGCTCCTACACGGACGCGACGGGGGACGCGTCGCGGGCGAGCACTTCCTGGTAGAGCGCCTCGTAGCGCGGGACGATCTCCTCGGCGCAGAAGCGCTGGTGCACCACGCGCAGGGCGTCTTGCGCGACCCGGTGGTGCAGGACTGGATCGGACAGCAGCCGCACGCCGCTGGCGGCCATCGCCTCGATATCGTCCGGCTCGTGCAGAAAGCCCGTCGCGCCGTCCGCAATCACCTCGGGCAGGCCGCCGACGCGCGACGCCACGACCGGCACCTCGCAGGCCATCGCCTCGAGCGCCGCGACGCCGAAGCTCTCCTGCGACGACGGCAGCAGCAGCAGATCGGCAATCGACAGCAGCGGCACCACGAGCTCCTGCTCGCCCAGCGCCTCCACGTCGTCGGCCAGCCCCTGCGCGCGCGCGCGCCGGCAGGCGGCGGACAGATCGGGGCCGTCGCCCACCAGCAGCAGCCGGGCCGGCATCCGATCGCGAATGCGGCGGAAGATGTCGATGACGGCCTCGGCGCGCTTCACCGGCCGGAAGTTCGAGACGTGAATCACCAGCTTCGTCGCGGGGTCGGCGCCGCGGTAGCGCGCCCGCAGGCGCTCGTCGAGCATCCGCCGATGCTTCTGGCAGTCGAGGAAGTTCGGGATGACGCGAATGTCGGCGCGCACCGGCAGGTGCCGGTAGGTGTCGTCGCGCAGGCTCTCGGAGACCGCGGTGACGCCGTCCGACTGATCGATGGAGAACGCGGCCGCCTCGACGTACGAGGCGTCGCTCCCGATCAGCGTGACGTCCGTGCCGTGCAGCGTGGTGATGACGCGGGGGACGCGGCCGCCGCCCGCCGCGGCCAGAATCCGCCCGGCGAGGTACGCCGCCGTCGCGTGGGGAATCGCGTAGTGCGCGTGCACGATGTCGAGACGGCTCTGGCGCGCCACCTCGACGATCTTGCTGGTCAGCGACAGGAGGTACTGGGGCTCGCGAAAGAGCGGGTAGCCGGGCGTCTGGACGGCGTGGAACGCGAGCCCGGCCTGGAAATCGCCCAGCCGAACGGGCGGATCGCTGCTGAGGAGACGGACTTCGTGGCCGCGGCGTGCGAGCACCTTGGCGAGCTCCGTCGCCACGATGCCGCTGCCGCCGACCGACGCATAGCACACGATCCCGATATTCATGACGGACCGCGGGCGCCACATCGCGCCGTCAGTAGTCCGGGCCGTTCCACGGCCCGGACTACTGCGTGCCGAACGTCAGCCAGGTCCCCTTCAGGCCGGTCTGGCCGACTCCCGGCCGGGTCCAGTCGCAGACGCCGTCGGGAAAGATGCCGTGCAGCCGGTTCATGTCGTCCGCGTTGAAGCTCACGGCGTAGTCCGCCGCGTCGACCGGCTTGAGCTGGCACTTCGCGATGTCGCTCGCGAGCGGCGCGCCGGCCACCTCGCGCGGCGACGGCGACGACGGATACAGCTCCTCGCACCGCCCGCTCCCGCGCACCTGCGGCTCGCTGATCTTCCGCGGCTCCTCGTCGCGCGACCAGCAGGCGTCCGTCAGCTCGGCGGGCTTCGCGCGCGCCACCTTTTCCGCCGGCGGGTCGGACGACTTGTCGCCCGCCAGGTTCTCGAGCCACTGATCCATCTGCCGCAGCGCGCCGCGCAGCACCGGGCTCGCGCTGCTGTAGAGCCCGTGGCGAGAATCCTCGACCAGCATCACGTGGTTGTCGACCCGCTCGTTGGCCTTGCGCAGCCGCTCGCGCATGGAGAACGAGTGGTAGCGCGTGTGCACGTCGCCGTTCTCCCGGTCGTCGCTGTAGGCGCGGTAGTCGATGATCGGCGTCGTCGCGAGCCCGCCGCCGCCGCTCGTCAGGCGCCCGGTCTCGTAGGCGATCCGGAGCGCCTCCGGATCCGCCGCGGTGCGGGCCGGCCGGAACCGGCCGTCGCCGTCGAAACCACCTATGCCGGCATTCAGATCGAGGAACTGGGCCACGGTGATCGCGCCGTCGTTGAGCGCCTGCAGGCCGTACTGCACGCCGACGTTGTCGAGCGTGCGCCGCGCGAAGCCGCTGGCGGCGTCGCGCCCGTAAACGTTGACGTAGTGCTCGTACATGTCGCAGCGCGCGCCGGTCGGGTTGTCCGTCGGGTGGTACTCGAGGGCCTCGGGCAGCACGTCCGGGCAGAACTCGCCCACCGTGATGCGGCCGGCGTTGATCGACACGTTGGGCATCGTCGCCAGCACGAGGAAGCCGGCCACGGCCCGCTGCTCCTCCGCGGTGAACTTGCCGGCCCCCGCGTGTGCGAAGTAGTGGTCCAGCAGCCGCGCGTCCGTGATCATGGGGATCGTGCCGAAGCCGACGTCCGGGAAGCTGCACCCGGGAATGATGCCGTCGAGCAGGCCGGGGTAGTTGTCGGCGATCTGATGGTTCTGGTAGGAGCCGCCCGAGCACCCCCAGCCGATCGTGTGCCGCGGCGCGCCGTAGGCTTCGATGAAGCGCTCCTTGACCATCATCATGGTCTCGGCCGCCAGCACGTCGTTGCAGTTGTTGCCGTAGACGTTGAGGCTGGCCGAGGCCACGGCGTAGCCCTGGCCCAGCATGGCGTCGTCCGTCACCCCGCCCGTGCGCGGCCCCTGCCGGAACCAGCCCCGCACGCAGCCGCCGCCGAAGGTGTAGATGAGCCGGCCGTTCCAGCCGGCGGGCGGCGTCCACGGGTCCGGCTCGGCGTCGGCCGCCGGATCGTGCAGCATCGCGATCTGGTAGATCGCGCGGTTGATCGTGCCCGTCTCGATCCGCACGATGTAGGGCACCTCGGCGGCGGTCAGCGTCGTGGTCGCCGCGAGGTCCGCCGGCCGCATGCGCGGATCGGCCAGCGGCTTCAGCTCGCCGTCCGCGATGGAGCGGTAGGCGTAGTCGACCCGCCTCGCGACGGAGCACGCGTCGTCGAGCGCCGGTCCCAGCGTCTCGCCCGACACGAGCTCGAACTGCTCGGTCTCGCAGATGAAGGGTTGCTCGTGCGGACCGGAGAAGACAGGGCCCTCGAGCGGGTGGTTCACCAGCGACAGGCTGGCCAGCGCCGTGCCGTCGGCCGTGGCCAGCGCCAGCTCCGCGGTGCCGGACAGCCCGTCGACCAGCCCGACGAGACCGCCGGCCGCAGCGGGCCGGAAGGCGCCGGTAACGTCCCTACCGTCGCGCGTCACCTGCAGCGACGACAGGTCGGCGCCGGGCGGGACGCCGACCCCGACCAGGGCGTTCCCGCCGGTGATCATGTCCGGACGGCTCGACAGGACCTGCAGCTCGTAGCCCTCGCCGGCCCCGTCGTCGCCGCGCACGATGCACGCGCCGCTGCCGGCCGCCAGGACGGCGGCCAGCACGACCCGCGCCACGACGCCGCTTCTGCTCCGCGTCAGACAGACAGACACCATGACGTCACGCCCCCCTTGCTTCATTACAGACGGGGCTGCGCAGCTTCCTTCAGACGGGGCTGCGCCCC
>CAZMWA010000254.1:0-11308 GCA_964569405.1 uncultured Vicinamibacteraceae bacterium
GCCCCGTCCCGGCGTACAGGGCCGGGGCGCGAAGTGGTAGTGGCCGGCCAGCTCGAGCAGGCGGGGATGAAACTGGACGGCGGCGCCGCGGCGGTCGAGCACGGCGCTGCGCAGGTTGTCGTAGACGAGGTTTCTCGCGACACCGCCCAGCGCGTCGAAGGCGTCGACATGTCCCCGCAGGAAGCTCTCGAGCGTCTGGTCGAGGGTGAACAGCGCGGCGATGGCGCGCGAGTAGCCGAGGACCATGACGAAACCGGAGACCGTGCGGGTGCCGTGTCCGATGCGGACCTTGCCGAACGAGCCCCAGTCGACCTGTGCGGACTCGCCGGCCAGGGTGACGACCCGGCGGTAGACGGCGGGGCTGGTCTCGGGCCGCAGGCGCTGGATGAGACGGCGGAGTTGGATGACCGAACCGGTATAGCCCCGCTGGCGGATCATCTCGTAGATCCGCGTCGCGCGCAGCCGCGGGTACTGCGCCAGGGTGTCGCGGATGAAGGGCAGGTAGGGGTCGAGAATGCTGGGCCGGCACGCACCGCGCCGGAAACCTCCGGTCTCGCGCTCGACCGCGGCACGGACCGTCTCATGGTGGAGGCCGAGCTGGGCGGCGATGGTCCCGAATTTCCAGTTCTCGCCGTAGAACAGACGCCGGATCTCGGCGCGCTGTGCGGGCGTGATCATCGTCCCTCCTTGTCCGGTCGACGCGGGACTCCCGCATCTCGATGAGCCACCGGCTCGTCCGCCCGCAGACCACGCAGCGAGTGGCCACGGGCGGCCGAAGCGGGGCGGCGTCAGGGACGGCGAGTCTGGCCGATCGCACCGTGGCGGTGGAAGACTGATCCATCACGCGACGGCGGTCGCGATAGGCGCGTTGCCGGTCGCGATGGTCGCGACGGCCCTCGGGACTGCGCTGGTGTCGAGCCCGGGCAGCCTGCACCGACCGGCGACGGGCGGCCGCCCGGCAGCGCGGCGTGCAGTAGGCGTGGCCGCGATCACACGTCGCGCAGATCGCGAACAGGCGGCTGCAGTGTCGGCAGGTCTTCTGGCGGAGCGGGACGTCCACGGCGTCGGAGCGCGCGGGGCGAGCTCCGACTGGACAACGCGGTCGAACCGTGGCACAACAGCACCGACCGGCTCGTTGTGTCGGAGCGCGGGGCGGTCACGAGGGTCCGGCGGCCTTGCCGGGCCCTCACCCCACGTCTAGCCCGCTGCCAACGCTACCCAAACGAGTTGCGGCCCGCCAGCCCGGAGGCTGTGGACGCCGCCACTGCTGTGGACGCAAACTACCGCGCCCACAGCAGTTTGCAAAACCGCGCAGACGCGGTTTCGCACAGCGACCACAGCCATCATCCTCTTCTTCAAGAAGAACAACGCAACGAGTCGGGTCTGCCGACGGTGTCGAGAAAAACGCGCTTTCAGGTGACCGCCGACAGCGGATGCACAGGTCTACGCAGACGAGCGGCGAGAGTAGTGGCCGGTGACGGACGTAATGATCGAGATCGGGAACCTCGCGACGCGCAGTGAGGCCATCGTGGGACTGGGCGGGAGCCAAGTCGTGATCGGGTAGCTCGTGCTCGAAGCGCTCGACCTCATCGCCGACTGCCGGCATCGAGCGGTTGTCCCGCCGGCCGCGGCGGGTGGCGTCGGGCGGCCCCCGTTGACGCGCGTGGCTAGTCTCTGCGCGGCGTGTCAAGCCGTTGCGCGTCTCCTCCGCTGCCGCTCCGGCCCACAGGGTGACGCGACCCGCGCGAGGCCAGCCACACCTCGCGACTGTCGCTGGCCGTCCGTATCCGTCCGGCCAGCGACTACTCGGTGCCCGCAGGACAACGCACATCGGCTACCATGTAGACGGCGGTAGCGCCTCGCAGGGTGGAGCGTTGAGCGAGGAGACTTGGTGCCGACGAACACGTGCGGGATGCTGATCGGGCTGATGCCGAAGGTGATCGAGGCGCCGCAACAAGGTTTCCAGAGCGCAACCATCCCGCTACCCGCGTGTCAAGCGCATGAAGGTTGTGAAGTGAGATTCGGATACTACCTGATCGGATACTTCGACGTGCTTGGGCAAAGTAACAGGCTACTGGAATTCCCTGAGGCCCCTCCAGAACGAGAGCGTGCCATCCCGTACTTGGAGCAGACCGTCGGTGTCATCCTGGGAGTCCGCAGGTGTTTCGAGCAGTACTTTGAAGCCGAAAAAGAGCTTTCCCCGAGTCTATCTTCAGATGCGCGCGGCATACTCAACCACGCCGGGTTGGTCCATTGGGGATTCTCGGACAGCTACATCGTAGCCGTTGCGCTAAAGGGCGACGACATGCCCGCCACGATCTACAGCATTTATCGCACCATCTGCGCCGCATCCTTGACTTGGCTGGTCAGTTTGAGTGCTGGGCACCCGCTACGAGGCGGGATAGAGATAGGGCTGGCTGCCAATATTGGGCCGGCGGAGGTGTACGGCCCCGCTCTTGTTGAGGCACACCGTCTGGAGTCGAGAATAGCCGAATATCCGCGGATCATGGTCGGCTCCAGATGTCTCCGTCTTCTACAAGACGTCGCGCACAACAGATCATTCACGGGAGAGCGGAAGCTCGCGAGCAGCTGCCTTCGACTGCTGCGCGAGATCAAGAACGAACACGCTATGTTGGATAGTCTTGGCGCCGATTTTCTGACCATCGTCCAGAACAAGGAGTTCACTCGCAGTGCCTTCCAGCGTGCCCACGAGTACGTGAGCGCCCAGCTTCGCCAAGCTGAGGTGGAAAAGGACCCCAAGCTGGCTCCGAGGTACCAGGCACTCCAGAGGTACTTCCGCAGGAGCGCGGCAGCGGCAGTCTGGAGTGCTGGGTGCTCATCGGACGTAAAGACGATCGGCGGCCATCTATGACTCGTAGCCAACTCGCGGTGGCGGTGGCGTCTGTCGCCACGGCGGTAGCGGTGGCGGGCTTCTGGGACGCGCTGACGCTTCAACGGCCGGCCGAGGGAAACCCAGTCGAGATTCGACTCATCGGTCTCGGGTTGGCGACTCATGCAGACGGCAGCCTGGATGTGCTCACCGCTCCCGACTGTGCCTCGGTCACCGGCGGGCCGGGCGGGCTGGCGGCGCTCAGAGAGCGGTTTGAGCGGGAACAGCAGCAGCAGCGGCTTCCGCCCGGACTGCGGGCCGGGGAACAGCGGCGCGGCATGTTGCCGGATATCACCCCGCCCGATGCGCCGCAAGCCCCGACGCCCAACATGCCAGAATGGCGGGACGGCTCCAGATGGCGGACCGTACACACTGAGGCCGGATACGTGCTTTCAGTCGAGATCCCCGATGGTGTTCTGGACCCGCAAGGAGGGGCTTGGGGCTATTTTCGTCAAGTTCCGCCGTTCGACGAATTGACGGCACCGTTTGAGTGGGTGTTTCCGTTCCCGTTGAACTCAGGTGCGAGGGGCGCGGTGTGGGTGGCGGAGGCCGATCTTCGTTCCGTGTACGGGATCGACGTTGACCGGGCGGATACAGGTGGAGTGGTCCGGCTGATGCAAGCCACGAACAACCGCCTGCGGGCGGCGTGGCGCGTCACCTGCCGTTGGGAAGTGAGCATGGCGCTGCGGGCCAGGGCAAATTACGCCTTCGAATGACGCGGTCGCCGCGTCACACGCGGGTCGGCGCGGACATGCTGCGGGTGGTGCGCGTCGAGATCCTGCCGACGCTATGCCGGACGCGCCAGGGCGGTGTGGAAACGCGCCGCGCGTGGCGGGACGACCTTGGCCGGACGGCCCGCGCGTTTTTCCATACCGGCGGCAGGGATGCACAGCCGGCGGGCGAAGGACCACCGGGCGCCGCATGTCCATACCGGCTGCACCGAACGGTTACGTCCATAGCGAGCTTCCGGAGGCCCGTAGATTCCCCGTCAGAAAGTGGGGATCAACAAGGGAAGCCCCGCCCGGAAATGCAATACAAGTCATTTTATATAAATGACTTACAGCATTCTCTTTAGCGGTCGGCACAGTCGCACCAGGTTCGAGAGCTTCGTCGCCCCGCCGTCCGCCCAGTGCTCCACGTGGTGCGAGTCGCAGCGCCGCGCCTGGCAGCCGGGGAACCGGCAGCGCCGGTCGCGCGCCTCCAGCGCGCGCCGCAGCGCCGGCGGCACCGTCCGCGTCCTGCGTCCCACGTCGAGCACCGCGCCGTTCCCCGCATGTCGCATCACCACCACCGCCGCGTCGCACGCCAGCCGCCGCGACGTCTCCGCGGAGACGCGCAACCCGTCGGCGTCCTCCAGCGCGGCCTGCGCAGCCGGGACGGCCGGCTGCAGGCTTGCCGCCCGTGCGCCCGCCTCGTCCTCGCCGTCGCCCTCGACCCCAGCGGCGCCGGGCTCCCGCGCCTGCCCCTCCAGCCGTTCGACATCGGCCCGGGCGCACGGAGCATCCGACTCGGGAGCCGCGGCCCGCAGGGCCTCCGCCTCGACGTGCAGCACCACCTGATAGCGGTCGCCCGCCGTCCCCCGGTCCAGCCCGCCGGCCAGCGCGCTCTCGGCCACCAGCCCCAGCGCGTCCGCCCGCCGCTGCCCCGTGCTCGTCTCCGCTGCTTCGTCCGGGGACACCTCCGCCCGCAGCCGGTCGGCCGCCGCCTCCAGCGCCTGCCGAACGACCGCCCCCACCTCGGGCGCCAGCCGGCCGCGGACGACCACCATCCCGTCGTCGTCCACCCAGGTCTGCAGCTCGCGCCCCTCGTGCCGCAGCCGGTCGGCGTCCGCCTCGGCCTGCCGGTCCACGCGCTGCCAGGCCCGGGTGAGCCGCTCGACCTGGGCGGCCGTGGCGCAGCGGGCGCAGTCGAGCAGCCGCGCCTCGTTGGCCGGCGTGGCCACGCGGGTCAGCGCGCGCACCTTCGAGTAGGAGAGCTGCCCGCGCCGCATGGCCGCGGCGAGCAGCGGCAGCTCGCCCAGCGCGCGGGCGACGCGCACCTTCTCGCGGGCGGCCCCCGGCGCGAGCCCGGTGCGCCAGTGCAGCCAGTGGGCGCAGGAGGGAAACCCGGCCCAGCCCTGCCGGGCGTCGAACTCGCGCAGCATGACCAGCAGCTCGCAGGTCGCCGCCTGGATGCGGGCGGCCAGCTCCGCGATGTCGTCGCCGAGCCGCGCGCACGCCTCGCGTCGGCCCACGACCTCGGCGCCGGGATGGTCCGGACCCGGCGTCAACGGCGTCGCGGCTGTCGGTGCCCGTGTTGCGTGCAAGGGGCGGTCGTCATGCGGGGACACAGTCATGAACCCATTGTAACCCCTTGTTTCTAAAGGTTCTTAGCGCCTCAGTAGAGCGTTTCTCCGGTCCCGGGGTCGCCTCGCGGCGGATTGCCGCGCGGTCGGCCGCGAGGGGCGGCATGAAGCCGCCCGCCGGGCATTCCAGGAGCGGTGCGGCACCCCCGCGACGCGTGCGCCGGAATGGGTGTCAAGAGAAAACTCGCACCACGCGCGAGTTTTCCGGCCGGGGGTGCCTGCGTTCCCGACACTCGCCACGCCTTGTCAGCCGGGCGCCTCGCCTGTCCCGGTGCGACGCGGCGTGTCACCACGGGCTGCCAGCACGGGGACTGGAAGGGGAGGCTCCCGGACGATACGCGACCAGCCCTCGTCTATGTCACGCCGCGGGACAGGATTCCGCGTCGCGCGCCCCAACGGCCCCTGGAATGCCGGTTCCTACCAGACCGGTCGCATGTCGAATCGACGCATGCAGGTCTACGACAAGTTCGATCTGCGGCTTGGGATCGAGATCAAGGCGTGGAAGGCTTCGGGAATCACTCCGTTGTGGTGGGTGTTGACGAGTTCCGACGCGTTCAGCACCGCCGCAGGTTGGCAGAGAGTCAAGGGCCGCCTTGACGACGTTCGGTCGTACGACGACTCGCTGTACATCCCCATCCGGCTGAAGACCGGCGTCGAGGAAGCCGACGTTATCGACGACGCCGTCGGCCAGATGCGTCGCGTGGCCGACAAGCTCCTCGAGGCTTCTCGGCACCAGTGACGCCGCGCACCTGGGAGGACGACTGATGCGCCGGAGTCTGCTGGACGTTCCGGTTTGCCTCGAGACCGGCGCCGAACGAGATCGCGTAGTCGGCGAGGGTGCTCAACGGATGCGCCACATTGCGGACAAGCTCGAGAGGGAGTTTCCGAGTGGGTGATGCAAGGCCCACCAGGATTGCCGCCTTGCGCCCGATGGCCGTCGCCGCGGCCGCCGCTTGACACCGGCGGGCTTGATCGGTACGGTCGCCTCGCGTCCAACGGAAGCCGGACGGAGGTGAGGCCGCGGCAGGCAACGATCGACTCATCGTGGCGCTCGACGTCGCGACGCACGATGAAGCCGTCGCGCTGGTGGACACGCTCGACAACGTGTTCTTCTTCAAGGTCGGGCTGCAGCTCTTCCTCGCCGGCAACCTGTTCGGGCTGCTGCGGCGCCTGCAGGCCGCGCGGGGCGATCAGGGGGCGGTCTTCGTCGACCTGAAGATCGCCGGCGACATCGGCAACACCATCGCGCGCTTCGTCGAGCGCGCGGCCGAGCTCGGCATCCGGCTCATGACCTTCATCGAGGCGGCCGAGACGGCCATCACGCGGCACACCCTGGCGGCGGGCCGGGCGGCGCGGGCGCCGGGGCGGTTTCCGCAGTTCCTCGTGGTGCCGCTGCTGTCGAGCCTCGACGCGCCGGACGCGCGCATCGTCGGCCGCGCCCGGCCCATGGTGGAGGCCGGCTTCGACGGGCTCATCGTGTCGGGGACGGCCATCGGGGCCTGCCGCGCGGCCTTTCCGGACGCCACGCTGGTGAGCCCGGGCATCCGGCCGGCATGGTGGGACGCCCGCGACGACCACGTGCGCTTCACGACGCCGGCGGAGGCCGTCCGGCTGGGCGCCGACCACCTCGTGGTGGGCCGCCCCGTGCGCAGCGCGCCGGACCCGCGGGACGCCGCGCAGCGCATCCTCGACGAGATCGACGAAGCCGCGCACCGCCGGGCATCGGCGGCCCCATGAGCCAGCCCGCACGGCGCATCATCCACCTCGACATGGACGCCTTCTACGCGTCGGTCGAGCAGCGCGACGACGCGGCGCTGCGCGGGCGGCCGGTGGCGGTGGGCGGGCGGCCGGAGAGCCGCGGCGTGGTGGCGGCGGCCAGCTACGAGGCGCGCGCGTTCGGCGTGCGCTCGGCCATGGCGATGGCCCGGGCGGTGCGGCTGTGCCCCGAGCTGGCCATCGTGCGGCCCGACTTCGCCAAGTACCGGGCCGTGTCCGCGCAGGTGTTCGCGCTGTTCCGGGCGGTGACGCCGCTGGTCGAGCCGCTCGCGCTCGACGAAGCCTACCTGGACGTCACCGAGAACGCGTGGGACGAGCCGTTCGCCACGCCGGTGGCGCGGCGGCTGAAGCGGCAGATCCGCGCCGAGACCGGGCTGACGGCGTCGGCCGGCGTGGCGGCGAACAAGTTCCTGGCCAAGGTGGCGTCGGGGCTCGACAAGCCCGACGGCCTCACCGTGGTGCCGCCCGGGCGCGTCGAGCCCTTCCTGCGCAAGCTGCCCGTCGACGCGCTGTGGGGCGTGGGGCCGGTGACCGCGCGCAAGCTGCGCGCGCAGGGCCTGACGAAGCTCGTCGACATCCGGACCGCGGACGAGGCGGCGCTGCGGGGGCTGGTGGGCCGGCAGGCCGAGTGGCTGCGGCGGCTGGCGCACGGCGACGACGACCGGCCCGTGACGCCCCACCGGGTCGCCAAGTCCAGCGGCTCGGAGCGCACCTGGCCCGAGGACCTGCTGGACCTCGATCGCATCCGCGGCGAGATCGAGCGCATGGCGCGGCGGGCGGGCGAGTGGCTTGCGGGCGGCGCGCGGGCGGCGCGGACGGTGACCATCAAGGTGCGCTACGCCGACTTCACGACGATCACCCGCAGCCTGACGGCGCGGCCGGCGGCCCGCGACGCCGAGACGGTGGCCGCGCGCGCCCTCGCGCTGCTGGCGCGGACCGAGGCGGGCGCGCGGCCGGTCCGCCTGCTCGGCGTCAGCGTGCACAACTTCACGGCGGCGGACGGCGCCGGGGCCGACGCGCCGGCAGACCGCCCGCTGCTCCGGGACCTGCCGGCAGGGCCGCCCGCGGCATGACGGCCGCGCCGGCGCCATGAGCCATGACCGCGACCTCCACGCCATGACCGCGACGCCGCCGGCGGCGCTCGCGCGGCTCGGCTGGGACCGCGCGTTCGCGGCGGCGTTCGACGCCGTGGCGGCGCCCGGCCTGGTGCCCGCGCGGGTGGGCGTCGAGCACAACCATCTGTACCGCGTGCTCACCGACGCCGGCGAGCTGCTGGCCGAGGCGGCGGGCAGCCTGCGGCACGCCGCGGCGGGCGCCGACGCGCTGCCGGCCGTGGGCGACTGGGTGGCGGTGCGCGCCGGCGCCGCGCGCCGGGCCACCATCCGCGCGGTCCTCCCCCGCCGGAGCTGCTTCGTCCGCAAGGCGGCCGGCGACGCGACGCGGCGGCAGGTGGTGGCGGCCAACGTCGACACGGTGTTCCTCGTGGCGGGGCTCGACGGCGACTTCAGCCCGCGCCGGGTGCAGCGCTACCTCGCCGCGGCCGCCGAGAGCGGCGCGGCGCCCGTGGTGGTGCTCAACAAGACCGACGTCTGCGACGGGGTCCGCGACGCGGTGGAGGCCATCCGCGCGCTGGCCCCGCGGGTGCCGCTGCACGCCACGAGCTGCACGGCCGAGGGCGGCCTCGACGCCCTCGCGGCCTACCTGACGGGGGACCGCACAGTCGCCCTGCTCGGCTCGTCGGGCGTCGGCAAGTCGACCATCGTCAACCGCCTGCTGGGCGTCGAGCGGCAGCGCACGCGCAGCGTCCGCCGCGGCGACAACCGGGGCCGCCACACCACGGTGCACCGCGAGCTGCTGGTGCGGCCGGACGGGGGCGTCATCATCGACACGCCCGGCATGCGCGAGCTGCAGCTCTGGGATACCGAGCGGGCGCTCGAGGACGTCTTCGAGGACATCGAGGTGCTGGCCGGCGACTGCCGCTTCCGCGACTGCCGGCACCGCAGCGAGCCGGGCTGCGCGGTCCGCGGCGCGGTGGCCGCGGGCCGCCTCGCGGCCGGCCGCCTGGCGCACTTCCAGCGCCTCGACGACGAGCGCGCCGAGCTGCAGGCGCGTCGCGAGCGCCTCGAGCGCCTGGCCGAGCAGCGCCGCCCGGGCGCGCCGCGCGGAGGACGCGGCTCGCGGCGCCTGCCCCAGAGCTAGCAGCCCGCGGCTCCTGATAAAATGGACCGCATGGTCGAACGGGACCAGCTTCCCCTGCTGCTCGGCATCGGCGCGATCGTCGTCACCCTGAGCGCCGGCACGTGCTCGACGAACGCGCGCATCGGCGACCTGAACGACAGCATGAACAACCGGTTCGACGACGTGAACCGCCGCATCGACGACGTCAACCGGCGCATCGACGACGTGCAGACCGACGTGCGCGAGCTGCGCGGGCTCCTCTTCGAGAGCCTCAAGAGCGACCCGCCCGCCAACTGACGGAATGCATCGCATGGTGGACCGGGACCAGATCCCCCTGCTGCTCGGCATCGGCGCCATCGTCGTCACCCTCGCCGCCGGCACCTGCTCGACCAACGCCCGCATCGACGACCTCAGCGACAACATGAACCGCCGGTTCGACGAGTTCACGGGCAACATCAACGACCGGTTCGACGACTTCACGGGCAACATCAACAACCGGTTCGACGATATGAACAACCGGTTCGAGGACATGAATAACCGGTTCGACGACGTCAACCGCCGCATCGACGACACGAACCGCCGCATCGACGACTTGCAGGCCGACGTCCGCGAGCTCCGGGGACTGCTCTTCGAGAACCTCAAGAGCGACCCGCCCGCCAACTGACACGGAGCCCCCCTCAGCCGCCGTCCCGCGCCAGCCGCCGGCGGGCCCAGGCGGCGTGCTCGGCCACCAGCGGCGCGGTCCGGGAGTCGTCGCCGGCGGCCGGCTCGGCCAGCGCCCTGGCGGCGGCCGGGGAGCCGCTGTTGCCGAGGGCGACGGCGGTGTTGCGCCGCAGGCGGCGCAGGCCGGCGTAGGCCATCGCGCTGCGCTTGACCGCCGGCCGCAGCACGGCGTCGGGCTGGCGCCACAGGGCGTCCAGGCGCGGCTGGTCGAGCGCCGGGTGCGGCTGCCAGGCCGGCTCGGTCGAGACCGGCGGCTGCGCGTTCCAGGGACACACCTCCTGGCAGATGTCGCAGCCGTAGACGTGGCTGCCGAGGTCGGCGCGCACCGGCTCGGGCAGCGCGCCCCGCTGCTCGATCGTGAGGTACGCGATGCAGCGGTTCGAGTCGAGCACGTGCGGGGCGACGAGCGCGCCGGTCGGGCAGGCCTCCAGGCAGAGCGTGCACGTGCCGCACTGGTCGAGCCCCGGCGCGTCCGCCTCGAGCGGCAGCGTGCAGACGATCTCCGACAGGAACAGCCACGAGCCGAGCCCGGCGTTGATGAGGCAGGTGTTCTTGCCGATCCAGCCCAGGCCGGCGTACTGCGCGTAGACGCGCTCCTGGACCGGGCCGGTGTCGACGTAGGCGCGCGCCTCGAACGGCTCGCGGCTGGCCGCGCGCAGCCAGTCGAGGAGCTGCCGCGTGCGCCGGCCGATGACCGCGTGGTAGTCCTCGCCCCAGGCGTAGCGCGAGACGCGGGCCCGGGCGGGGTCGGCCTGCTCGGTCGAGTATGGCCGGTCGACGTGGTAGTTGGTGGCCAGCGCGATCACCGTGCGCGCGCCCGGCAGCACCTGCCGCACGTCGGCGCGGCGCGCGGCCGTCCGCTCCAGGTAGCGCATCTCCCCCGCGTGGCCGCGGTCGAGCCACTCGCGCAGGAACGCCAGCTCGGGAAACGCCCCGGCCGGGGCGATGCCGCACAGCGCGAACCCCAGCTCGCGGGCGCGGGCCTTGACGTCGGCGGCGGACGGCATGTTGCTTGCTCCGTGATATCCTGAATTTGAAATCATGCCCTGGACCGACATTCTGTCCCCGGCCATCGTCATTGCGGTCGTCGTGCTGCTGTGGAGACAGACCAACGGCCGCCTCGACACGCTCACCGCCACCGTCGCCGACATCGACCGGCGCCTCGCCACGCTCGAAGGACGAAGCTTCAATCAGACGGGGCTGCGCCCCGAACCCCCGGCGTCCGCTTGCGGGGACCCCATAGCCCCGCGCCGCTAACGCCGAGGCGCGCCGTGCGCGCCTCGCGCGCGGAGATCAGCGGCGCGGCGCACCGGCCGCCGCCAGGACGGCTTCGGCCGCGCGGCGGCTGGCGCCCGCGCCGCCGAGCCGCTCGCGGACCTCGCCGAGCGCGCGCCGGG